>CAYHAI010000177.1:0-12686 GCA_964354585.1 uncultured Planctomycetales bacterium | reverse complement strand
GATTATATTCTGGATAAATAACTTCAATATTATTCGCCTTACTAAAATCTTCTACTGCCCGCCTTCTATTTTGATCTTCTACAAAGGGGTGGATATTGGGATTATAAAAGAATCCCGTCACTTCAAACCCGTCTTTTTTCAGTTTTTTAGCCGGGCAAATCAAGCACGGCGCACAGCAGGTATGTAATAATAGCTTCATCTTAATTTAAGCGTCAAATCCCAAATCCCAAATAAATCCCAATCTCAAAGTCCAAAACAAATTTCCCCTACATACCAACACCTACCTGCTAAAAACCGAACCGCCTCTATTTTTCCTAAGGAGTTGTAAGTATACCTCCTAGGTTAGTTATCGGCATTGCTATAGTTAGAAAATAACCTAACATAATAACCAATATAATAAAAAATACTATAATATTTATAATAAGGCTTATTAACTTTTTCTTTAATAATCGTTCCTTTGCTATCAAAATCAAAATACCAATAATAAAAATATAGGGACCAAAATATAAAAATATTTTTGTTATAGTTGGTATAGTAACTTTAAAGTTTTTATATAATTGTAAAAATGAATTCCCTCCAAAAATACTATATAAAGTAAGGCCGACTAAAAAAATAACGTCTATAACGAAAACAATAATGCTTATAATAGACAACACTTTATTTTCTTGCCTATCCATCCTTCCTCCTTTTCCCGACGCTTTTCGTAGCAAATATCGAGTTTAGCTAATTTTTTGTGGGTGACGAGGTATGTTTCGAGCCTCAATAAGTTTTGCGGAGGGTTTGTGAGCGCGCATTAGAAAACTTTCGGCAAGATTTCTTGGTAGCGGGTGACTCGGACGTTTTCGAAGCGCGTAAGCGCAAGAAAATGCCCGAGGCAGGACCCGCTACCTCAAAGACGGAAAAAAAATTCAGCGCGTGAACAAACCCGCAGCAAGACTAATATTTGTCAAAAAAGCTAAATGGGGACACCCTTCCGATTGATTTCAAAGACGTCCCCCGATTGGGTTCAAAGACGTCCCTAAAAGAGGTCGGGTTGTTTTTCGTATTTTATGCCGAAGTGCTCAAAGGAAAGTTTAGTGGCAACTCTTCCTCGCGAAGTTCGTTTCAGGTATCCGGCTTTCAATAAATACGGCTCTACAGTATCGGCAATGGTATCGACTTCCTCATTGAGACTGGCAGCTAAAGACTCTACGCCCACCGGCCCGCCATTATAAACCTCTAAAACCAACTTTAAGACCTTGCGGTCTAAATCATCTAACCCTGCCTTATCAATACCTAAATCATCCAGGGTCTTAGCAGCAATTTTAGCATCAACCTGATTTATCTTGGCCACCTGCGCATAATCTCTAATCCGGCGCAATAACCTATTGGCTATCCGCGGTGTGCCACGCGCACGCCGACCAATCTCCAGCGCTGCCTCTTCATCTATATTCATTCCCAAAAGTTTAGCGGAGTGTTTGATAATCTTTGCTAAATCTTCAACCTGATAAAAATCTAAATTATAGAATATCCCGAACCTGCCTCTTAAGGGCGCGGCCAATAACCCGGTGCGCGTAGTAGCGCCTACCAGAGTAAAGGGCTTAAGATTAAACTTTATGGTTTTGGCATAAGGGCCTTTATCAATCACAAAGTCAATCTGAAAACTCTCCATTGCCGGATAGAGGAACTCTTCTACCACCTTGGAAAGCCGATGTATCTCATCAATAAAAAGTATATCCTCTTTTTCCAAATTAGTTAATATGCCGATAAGGTCACCTGCGCGTTCAATGGCCGGGCCAGAGGTAGCGGTGATCTTGGTATTCATTTCATGGGCAATGATATGGGCTAAAGAAGTCTTACCTAAACCCGGCGGCCCGGAAAGAAGTATATGCTCTAAGGGCTCCTTTCTCTGTTTTGCCGCCAACAGGCATATCTTTAAATTATCAACTGTATCTTTCTGGCCGATAAATTCTAAAAGCCGATGCGGCCGCAACGATATATTTAAAACCACATCCTCTTCGGATTCCCGGATTTCCGCAACCGGATTACCTTTAATTAATTTCTGCCTTATCTCTTCGCTCATAGGGAATAATATTTTCCTTATTCCTGGTAACCTCTATCTCCGCGAATAAATCTTTTTGCCGGGCAACAATCTCTTTCAAACGGATTAACTCTAAAATGGACAGGAAAATTACAATTATTTCTATCTTATTCTTTGCCTTGCCAAATAATTCAGAAATACTTACCGATGGCACAACTAATAGAAGATGCAAAATTTCATGAACTTTCCCTTCAATGCTAAATTCGTCTTTAATCACCTCGTAAAATAATTCTTTGGGAATCTCTTCTAACGCTTTAGAAAAGGCGGTAATGAGATCGAATATGCTTGCCTCAAAATATACCTGCGTCTCAGCGCTAATTTCTTTATCTATTTCTGACTTGGGCCGCTTAAATACTTCTTTTTGCTGCGCTTCCTTTTGCCTAAGAGACTCCGCTATCTCTTTAAATTTTTCATACTCTAATAATCGCCTCACCAACTCCGCCCGCGGATCCTCTTCTTCTTGCGATACCTCGCCTTCTTGCGTCGGCAATAGCATCCGAGACTTAATCTGCATTAGGGTTGCGGCCATGACTAAGAATTCACCTACAATATTTAAATCCAAAAGCTGCATCAAATTAAGATATTGAAGATATTGTTCGGCTACTTGGGCTATAGGTATATCGTAAATATTCAGGTGGTCTTTTTTTACCAGATATAAAAGTAAATCTAAAGGGCCTTCAAATAATTCTAGCCTTACCTTATAACTCATATCTGCATTGCCTCTTTAACTTCTTTGAGTGTCTTGCTGGCAACGGAAATCGCCTTTTGCCTTCCTTCTTCTAGTATTTTTTTAATCTTTGCCTTATCTTTAACTAATTCCTGACGTCTTTTATGTAGAGGTTTTAGTTTGTCAATCAAGCCCAGCGCAAACCTCCTCTTACATTCCGTGCATCCTAATTTTGCATCTGTACACCAGCCGTAAACCTCATCCTTGGTCTCGGGGATAAATATAGCATAATAAGAAAAAACATTGCAAACATCAGGACGCCCTTTATCAGTTAATTTAATCCTCTTAGGGTCGGTAAACATATTTGGGGTTTTTTTCTTAATTGTCTCTTCTGAATCCGAAAGGTTAATGGCATTATCGTAACTTTTACTCATCTTCCTGCCATCCAGGCCCAAGAGCCGCGAGGCCTGGGTT
This sequence comes from uncultured Planctomycetales bacterium, assembly GCA_964354585.1. Taxonomy (GTDB): domain Bacteria; phylum Omnitrophota; class Gorgyraeia; order Gygaellales; family Profunditerraquicolaceae; genus CAYHAI01. The sequence continues at coordinate 9,465 of CAYHAI010000177.1, read as the reverse complement.
AATATTGCGCTGGGGTTAGGGAATACTTCTTTTTTATAAAGACTGTTGAAGCGGCGGGCAATTTCGCGCGTCAGTTCCAAATGGGGTAATTGGTCTTCGCCCACCGGCACTTTATCCGCCTGATAAATCAAGATATCTGCTGCCTGTAAAACCGGATAGCCCAAGAAACCATAGGTATTTAAATTCCGCGTCTTAACTTCTCTGAGTTGCTCTTTATAAGTAGGGCATCTTTCAAGCCTTCCCAAAGGAGTAAGGCAGGAAAATATCATATATAAATCCAGGTGCTGGTTGACCTGCGACTGCACAAATAAAGTAGCCTTATCCGGGTCAATGCCGGCGCTTAACCAATCGATGACATTATCAATGATGAGCTCTGATAAGTTAGCGGTATTTTCGTATTCACTCATTAGCGCATGCCAGTCTGCGACCATAAAGAAACATTCGTTTTCGTCCTGTAACTTTACCCAATTATCTAAGGCCCCCACCAGATGGCCTAAATGCAGTTTTCCGGTTGGCCGCATCCCGCTTAATATCCGCTTCTTCATAACTTCCTCGCTATCTTTTCAATATCATAGGCCTCAATGATATCGCCTTCTCTGATATCTTCAAAACCACCAATGGTCATACCGCACTCAAATCCCTCCGCAACTTCCCTGACATCATCTTTAAAACGTTTTAGAGAAGAAAGTTTCCCTTCAAATATCGCCTCGCCATTTCTTGATAAACTAACGCCACCCGTGCGCATAATCTTGCCCTTGGTAACGAAACAACCTGCTACAGTGCCAGAGCGGGACAACTTAAAAACTTTCCTTATCTCTGCCCGGCCTAAAAATATCTTTTTTAATTTCGGCTCCAGCATCCCCTCCAAGGCTAGTTTTATATCGTTGGCTAATTCATAAATAATATTATACAACCTTACATCAACGCCCTCTTTAGCGATTAACTCTTTAGCGTGTTCATCGCTGGTAACATTAAACCCCAATATCAAGGCGTTTGAGGCTACGGCCAGGATTACATCTGAGGCATTTATATTACCCACAGCCCCATGAATAATATCCAGTTTTATTTCGGAAATATTGAGCTTGTTTAATGTCTCTTTTATTGCCTCCAATGACCCTTGCACATCTGCCTTGAGGATGAGTTTTAACTCTTTAAGTTTTCCTTCTTGAATTTGCGCATGTAAATCCTCCAGGCTTATCCTCTTGACGGTTTTTATTTGTTCCTGTCTTTCTTTCTCTTGCCGTCTCAGCGCTAATTCCCGGGCAGATTTTTCCTCTTCGAGAGCAAAGAACGGCTCTCCTGCCGCAGGGACACCGGATATGCCTAAAACCTCAACCGGAAAGGATACGCCTGCTTCGGTTATAGATCTGGCATGGTCGTCAAACATCGCCCTGATCTTGCCGTAGTATGGACCTACAATTATATTGTTATTTAAACGGAGTGTCCCATTTTGAATAAGCAGGGTTGCCACCGGCCCTCTGCCTTTGCTCATTTTGGCTTCAATGACTACGCCATATGCCAACCGCTTGGGATTCGCCTTTAATTCCAGCATCTGGGCTTCCAGAAGAATCATCTCTAGCAGACTATCAATTCCCTCTCCTGTTTTTGCGGATACAGGCACAGTAATCGTCTTACCGCCCCAATCTTCCGACGCAAGATTAAGTTCGGAAAGTTGTTTTTTAACCCTGTCCATATTGGCTTGGGGTTTATCAATTTTATTTATGGCTACAACTATAGACACTCCTGCCGCACGGGCATGGTCTATCGCCTCTTGCGTCTGGGGCATCACGCCGTCGTCTGCGGCCACTACTAAAACTACGATATCCGTAATCCTGGCTCCCCGGGCGCGCATAGCGGTAAAGGCCTCATGGCCAGGCGTATCTAAAAAGGTTATTTCGCCATTAGGCAGAACCACTCTATAAGCCCCGATATGCTGGGTAATCCCGCCGTGTTCGGATTCGACAACTTTGCTTTTTCTTATCGCATCTAAAAGCGAAGTCTTGCCGTGGTCTACGTGGCCCATCAGCGTTACTATGGGCGGACGGGGCTGTAATTCGCCAGGCCCATCTATTCTTTGGTGTATACGTAAAGCTAATTCTTCCTCATCAAGAGCCTTTTTTATCTTAAAGCCGAACTTCTCGCATATTATTGCGGTGGTCTTCTCATCTAAAATCTGATTTATGCCTACCATCATTCTCATATCTAATAAAGTCTTAATCAAGACAGAAGGCTTCTCCTGCAATTTTATGGCTAAATCTTTCAAGGCAATGGGCAGTTTTAATTCTAATTCTTTTACTGCAGCAGGAGCAGCTACTTTAATTTCTGGAATTTCTTTTTTAATTTCAACTGTTTCTTTCTTGACGACGGGAATCTCTTTCTTAACGGGCGGGGCCTCAAGGATGAGGGGTTTAATTTGAACGGGTTTCTTGGCGATTGTTTTTTTAAACGCCTTGGGTCTGGCGGGTTTAGGCTTGACTGGCTTAGGCCTGGCTGGTTTAACTGGTTTGCGTACTGTTGTTTTAGCCTTTGTCTCTTTTTTGGGGATAGTTTTTTCTTTCTTCAGTTTCTTCGCCATCATATTCTATTTAGCGGTTTTACGTATTAACTTCTTGGCTTGGGCAATTAACTTCTGCGCCTTCTTATCGCCAATACCTTTTATTTTCGTTAAAGCCTCGATATCTGCCTTGACAATATCCTCTAAACTAAGCAAGCCCGCAGCCTTAAGGCCGGCTAAAATTTTCTCTCCTACGCCGGGCAACTGCTCTAATTGAACTTGCTCTTTTTTCTTTATCTGCGGTTTTTCTACCGGAACTTCTTTTCCCTTTAAGATCTCCTTGGCTTGCCCAGCCTCCATACCGGCAGTAACCTTGGTGCGTATATCTAAATCCCAACCAATCAGCCGGCTGGCCAGCCGAACATTCTGGCCGTGTTTGCCAATGGCTAAGGATAGTTGGTCGTCAGCTACAATTACTTCGGCCTTGAGATTATCTTTATTTAATTTTATCTCGGAGACCTCGGCAGGCGAAAGCGCAGCCTTGATATACTCTCTGATATCGTCATTAAAACGGACGATATCGATCTTTTCTCCCTGTAATTCATTGACAATATTTCTTACGCGGTTACCCCGCATACCCACACAGGCGCCGACAGAATCAACTTTTTCATTTTTAGACCAGACCGCAATCTTGGTGCGTTCACCCGGCTGGCGCGAAATTGCTTTCATTTCCACAATACCCTCGTAAATCTCCGGAACTTCTAATTCAAATAGTTTTTTCACCAGATACGGATGGGTACGTGACAAAATAATCTGTGGCCCTTTAGTATCCTTCTTTACCTCAAGCAAATATGCCCGGATACGCTGACCTTGCTTAAATTCCTCCCTAGGCGATTGTTCGCGCCTTAAGATAACACCCTCTGCCTTGCCTAAAAGGTCAACTACGATATTGCCTTTTTCGAACCGATATACTGTACCGCTGACAATCTCGCCGATTTTATCTTGAAATTCAGCAAAGACCACTTCTTTTTCTGCCTCGCGTATCTTTTGGATAATTACCTGCCGGGCAGTAGAAGCGGCAATGCGGCCGAAATCTATAGAGGTAATTTCTTCTTTATTCCTGAAGGCCTTGATCTTGCCGGTATTGCGGTCAATCTCAACTTTCATTTCTTCATCTGGCTTAAGATCGATTGCCCTCTTGGTCGCGCTTAAAAGCGCGCTCTCTACCGCTTCAATCAAAACTTCCTTCTTTATTCCTCTTTCTCTCTCTATCTGCTCTATTATCGCTAATAATTCTTGGCTCATTTCTTCTCCAGTCCTAAATATTATCTAGTATTTGTTTTGCCTTATTAATGTTGGCTAAAGGTATCTCAATAATCTCGCCCTCCATATCAACATATACCAAGTTACCTTCTACCTTGCTGATTATCCCATCCAGCTCAATTTTACCTCTTATTGATTCTAAAAGAAAAAATTTTGCCTTTCTGTTTAGGCAACACGAGAAATCGTTCTTTGTCTTTAATGGCCTATCCAAACCCGGCGAAGATACCTCCAAGACATACCTTTGTTTTAAGGTATCCTTTTCATCTAAAATCCTACTTATCTCTTGATTAAGCTGGGCGCACTCGCCCAAGGTTATGCCGCCCTCTGGCCTGTCTACTAAAATCCTTAAAAATAAATCCCTGCCTTCATATCTATAAATAAGCTCTATTAAGTTTACTCCTTGACTCTTTAAATAATCACCGAAAATGCTTGTTAATTCAGCAATGATCGTTTGCCTATCCATTATTCTTGGGGTATAGGAAAGTATAAAAATCACCCACTGCGAAAATCGCAGTAAGTTATCGCGAAGCGATTTTCTTGCAAATCCGTTTTATTTCTGTTAAAACTGCCGTCCTTGTCTTGATAATCTTTTTATGGCTGCGACGGACCTTCAATTCTATCTTATTTTTCTTTAAAGACTCCTGGCCAATAACCACCTGTAAACTAATGCCAATGAGGTCTGCATCCTTAAACTTTACCCCGGCGCGTTCATCACGGTCATCCAAAAGCGCCTCAATGCCACTCTGTTTTAATTCCTTATAAATACCTAAGGCCTCTTTCATAATTTTCTTATCCGTGACATCTAAAGGTAAGATAATAACGTTATAGGGGCTAATCTCCCCTGGCCAGATAATACCTGAGGTATCGTGGTTCTGTTCAATTATTGCGGAAATTAACCTGGATACACCGATACCATAACAGCCCATAATCATAGGTTTAAGTTTTCCTTGGGCATCCAGGAAATTTGCGCCTAAACTAGCGCTGTATTTTGTGCCTAATTTAAAAATATGCCCCACTTCAATACAATTTATCCTTTCTAATTTTACGCTGCATTTAATACAGTTCTCTTTCTCGCCTTCTTTGGCTGTCTGAGCAGATTTACATTTAGGACAAAATAAAACAATATCTTCGCCGTCTTCAGCCACAACCATAAATTCATGCGAAACATTGCCGCCCATCACGCCGGGGTCGGCCTGCGTAGTCAGAAAATTTAAGCCGCATCTTTTAAATATTCTCTTATAAGCATTGTGCATCGCCTGATAATTCTTATCTAACCCTGCCTCGTCCTGATCAAAACTATAGGCATCCTTCATTATAAATTCGCATGCCCTCACCAGGCCAAAACGGGGACGGATTTCATCGCGGAATTTTGTCTGTATCTGATATAAGACTAAAGGTAGTTGTTTATAAGAAGAAACGTGGCTTTTTACTAAATCCGTAATCACCTCTTCATGCGTAGGGCCCAAACAAACATTTCTGCCTCTTCGGTCAATAAATCTAATCATTACTTCGCCCAGATCTTTGTCCCGGCCAGTTTTGTGCCATAATTCTTGTGGTTGCAATGCGGGAAGCAATAATTCGCTACCCTGGCATGAATTCATCTCTTGGCGTATTGTTCTTTGAATATTGTTTAATACTTTTAATCCCAAAGGCAGATAGGAATATACACCCGCCATCAGCATACGGATAAGCCCGGCACGCAATAAAAGTTGGTGGCTGGCTGACTCTGCTTCTTGAGGCGTTTCCTTTAAAGTGGGTATAAAAGTCTTTGACCAAAACATCGTTTAATCTTTATTAAATATCTCTTTGGGTAAATCTATGCCTGCTTTTTTAAATCTTTCATAAAATATTGGTGTCTTCCCGGTAGCCTTCCATTTACCTTTAACCTTGCCTTCTGAATCTATGCCCTCCAGCTCATATACAAAGAGATCATCCAGGATAACCTGGTTATCCGTTAAGCCGCTTATTTGAGTAATTTGGGTAATCTTTCTTGAACCATCTAATAGTTGTTCTTGTTGAACAATAAGATTAAGCGTATGCGCAATTTGCCGGTGGATTACTTCCAGGCTAATCGGAACCCCGGAAATCAAAATCATCGTCTCAAGTCGAGATATGACATCTTGGGGAGAGTTAGCGTGGATTACCGCTAAAGAACCACTATGTCCTGAACAAATTGCCTGCAGCATATCTAATGCCTCCGCACCTCTTATCTCACCCAGGATAATTCTATCCGGCCGCATACGTAAAGAATTTTTAAAAAGGTTTCTTATGCTTACCTCTCCCTTGCCTTCGATATTCGGTTGCCTTGACTCAAGCCTGACCACATGGTCTTGGTTTAAGTTTAATTCCGCAGTATCTTCTATAGTAACAATTCTCTCTTCGTTAGATATATAAGAAGAAAACACATTTAAGGTGGTGGTCTTTCCGGCACCGGTTGCCCCAGAAAATATAATATTAACTTTAGCCATTATAGCAGCAACTAAAAAATTGCTCATCCGCTCATCCAAAGTACCCAGCTGGATTAAATCCTCGGCAGTCTTTATCTCTTTTAAAAATTTCCTTATGGTTATAATGGGCCCGTTCAAGGCAAGCGGTGGTATAATAATATTTACCCGTGAACCATCTTTTAGGGAAACCTCTGTATAAGGATAAGATTCATCTACGCGGCGGCGCGTAGGCGCAAGTATTTTATGTATTAGATACATAATCTGTTGCTCGTTATCAAAAGTAACATTGGCTAATTCGGCTTTGCCTTGCTTCTCTATATAAATCTTTTTTGGCCCATTAATCATAATTTCCGTTACATAAGGATCCTTTAAAAAATTTTCTATCGGGCCATAGCCTACAACTTCATCGATCATATCGCTAACAATTATTTTTTTATCTTGTTCCGACAAAGTGGCATGCTCATGATGAATAATATTCTCTACTACCCGTATAATCACTTCCTTTAATTCTTCTGTATCAATTGTATCTTTAGATAATAAACCGCTATATTCAGAAATAATTCTCTTTCTTATTTTATCTTTCAATATCTTAGACATTTGCTCTCCTTATTTCTTTTAATAGAGTAGCTATACAATTAGCGAAAGATATTTTTCTTATTGCCTTGTGCTTTCTAAATAATAATCCTTCTTTCTTGCCAAAGGCAACCCCGATATCTGCCTCAGATGCTTCACCGGGACCGTTAACTACACAGCCCATTATCGCAACCTTGAGGGGCCGCGGGTGGTTCGTGGTTCGCGGTTCGTGGTTCGTGGTTAATTTATTTTCAAATTCTTTAACCAATTTTACCAAATCCACTTCGCAGCGGCCGCAGGTAGGACAACTAATCACTTCCGGACCAAAGCGACGCAACCCAAGGGCCTCTAAAATCGACTTGGCTGCCTTAACTTCTTCTCTTGGTTTGTCGGTAAGGGATACTCTTATTGTATCACCAATTCCTTCCAATAGCAAAGCCCCGATGGCAATACTGGATTTTATCGCGCCCTGTTGAGGCAAGCCGGTTGCCGTAACCCCTAAATGCAAAGAATAATTACAAAGTTTGGCCATCTGGCGATACGCCTCTATAGTATCTAGAATATTGGAAGCCTTCAAAGAGACAACAATATCATAAAATTTAAAACCTTCTAAAATTCTTATATAATCTAACGCGCTCTTAACCATTCCATCGGCTTGCGATGTACGATGTACGATGTACGATGTACGATTTCTTAAAGAACCCGAATTCACCCCCACTCTTATCGGGATCCGGTTAAGTTTTGCAGCGCTGACTATTTCGCGGATCTGCTCTTTTTTATAGATATTGCCGGGATTTAATCTTATTTTATCTACGCCGCTATCTATAGCCTGTATAGCCAATTGCCAGTTAAAATGTATATCTGCAACTACCGCAAGACTTACCTTTTCCTTGATCTTTTTTATCGCCCTTGCATCCAGGCTATCTTTTACGGCCAAGCGCACAATCTCACAACCGGAATTTTCTAATTCTCTTATCTCTTGAATGGTATTCTCAATATCAGCGGTTTTAGTCTTAGCCATTGACTGTATGGCAATGGGATTATTGCCGCCGATACAAATATTACCAATCTTTATACTCTTGGTTTTTCGTCTTATTATGCGCATTGCTTTTCTTATTTGAATATCTTAGAAAGCTTGTCTCCAAAAAATCTTAAGATATCATTATAAGTTACAATTATGGCTAAACCCACAATCAGAGAAAGGCCTATCTGCGAAATCAGGCGCTCTATCTTCAGGCTTAAAGTCTTGCCTCTTATTTTTTCTAGGCCTAAAAACAAAATATGCCCGCCGTCTAATACCGGTAGCGGCAGGAGATTAAACAACGCCAAGCTCACGCTCAATACGGCAATAAGATGTAAGACCGCGATTATTCCCAGGCTAGCTGCCTTAGAAGTTATATAAAAAATACCTAAAGGGCCGGTTATTGATTCACGCATGGACAATTTACCCGTAACCATTCTCCAGAGCGCCTTATAGGTCAATGCGGTTAAATCCCAGGTTTTATGCAGCCCCAAAAGAAAAGACTTTAAGATTCCATGCCTTACTTTTACGATATCTTCCGAAGGGGTAATGCCCAGCAAGCCTACGCTACGTTTCTGGCCTAATATATCATCAAGCTTTTTTTCTTTGATATTTACGTCTATCGCGTATTCCTGATTATCGCGCAGAATAGAAAGCCTGACGACTGCGGCTTCTTTCTTGGTTTGAATAACACTCTGTAAGTCCTCCCAGAAATCTACGCGCTTACCGTCTACCGCAGTAATTTTATCGCCTATCTGTATCCCTGCCTCTTTCGCCCCGAAATCATCAATTAAACCGCCTACCGAAGTTGTAAGCGTGGGATAGCCTGCGAAAAATATTACCCAGAAAAACAAAAATCCCAGCATATAGTTCAGCAAGGGCCCGAAGATAATTATCCAAAAACGTTTACCCGGTGGCTGGGCAAAATATTCGTCACGATTACCTTTATAATCTTCTAGATTATCGCCTGCCAGCTTTACATAGCCACCTAAAGGTATGGCGCTGATGCTATACTCTGTGTCTTTCTTTTTCTTAACCAGTATCTGCGGGCCAAAACCTAAAGAAAATTTCTCCACCTTGACGCCTATTCTTTTGGCAATAATAAAATGCCCGAATTCATGCACAATAATCAATATGCCTAAAACAAATAGAAAAACAAGTAAAGAAATCATCTCATCCTGCCTTAGTTTAATTTAGCGATAACCCGATATGCCTCATCCCTTGCCCAAACATCTGCCTGCCGAATATCTTCTAAATTAGGTTGTCTAATATTGCGGTGTTTATCCAGAACCTTTTCAATAACTTTGGGGATAGAAACAAACTCTAATCTTCTCTTTAGGAATTCCTCTACGCTTACTTCATTGGCGGCATTAAGCACGCAAGGCGAAGTCCCTAATTCTTTCGCCGCCCGGTAGGCTAATGCCAAACAAGGGAATCTCCTCGTATCCGGCTTTTCAAAATTAAACTGCTTTAATTTATAAAAATCTATGCCGGCAAGCCTGTTAGATAACCTTTGCGGATAGGAAAGGGCGTACTGTATAGGAATGCGCATATCCGTAATCGATAATTGCGCCAGGATTACCCCGTCTATAAATTCCACCATAGAA
>CAYHAI010000176.1:0-23925 GCA_964354585.1 uncultured Planctomycetales bacterium | reverse complement strand
ATTCTATTTCTCTGCGCGATGCCGGCTGGATACAACTCTACGTAGAGAATCTTCAGGAAGTAGTGGATTTTCATCTCATGGGTTATCGCATCAGTGAAGATAAATCGATAATGCTTCCGGTGATGGTGTGTATGGACGGCTTTATTTTAACGCATGGTATGGAATCAGTAGATATTCCGGAGCAGGAAAAAGTAGATAAATTCTTACCTGCTTATAAACCTTTATATAAACTTGATCCCAGCGAACCCCTGAGTATGGGTTTATTGGCTGACCCGGATTATTATACGGAGACACGTTTTGCTATCCATGATACTTTGAAAGATGTATTGGGTTTTCTTCCCAAGGTATGCCTTGAATTTAAGAGCGTATTCGGCAGGGATTATAAGGACGGCTTAATTGAAGAATACGAGACCAAAGATGCGGAGAAGGTAATTGTAGCCATGGGTTCGGTTTGCGGAACAATCAAGGAAGTAGTCGATGAATTAAGAAAAAAAGGTAAAAAAGTCGGACTGCTTAAGATTATCTCTTACCGGCCGTTTCCTTATGGCCGTGTATATGAGGCATTAAAAAATGTGGCAAAAGTCGCAGTTTTAGATAAGGCAGTATCTTTGGGAGCTTATGCGCCGCTGGCAACCGAGATAAAGTGCGCATTTTTTGGCAAGAAAAAGGCGCCTAAAATAATCAGTAGTTTTGTTGCCGGTTTAGGCGGCAGGGATATCACCCTTGATTCAATTAAAGAAATATTTAGAAAACTTAATCAGAAAGAAGTTGTGCAGGAGTTTATTGATTTAAAGCCGGAGTTACTTCAGGAGCAATATGGCGGATAGACTTTTATTTAAACCCGGGCATACTGCCTGCGCCGGTTGCGGGCAGGCAATTGCGGCGCGTTTAGTGATTGAGGCAGCCGGCCCTAATACTATAATAGCCAATAACACCGGTTGTCTTGAGGTATTTTCTACCTGGTATCCCAAATCCGCATGGGATGTGCCCTGGATACATTCCTTATTTGAGAATGCCGCAGCCGTGGCCTCGGGTATTGAGGCAGCGCTAATTTATTTAGGTAAGAAGGAAACGATTAATGTCATTGCCCAAGGAGGAGACGGCGGCACCGCGGATATTGGCCTTCAGGCGTTGTCTGGAATGTGGGAGCGGGGCCAGGATATTTTATATGTCTGTTACGATAATGAGGCCTATGAAAATACTGGTATTCAGAGAAGCGGATTAACACCTTACGGTGCAAGTACAACTACATCTCCGCCGGGGACAAAATCATTTGGGAATATCCGTCCCAAAAAACCGATGCCTGAAATTGCCGTAGCCCACGGCATACCTTATGTTGCCACTGCCTCGGTAGGATATTCTCAGGATTTACAGCGCAAGGTGAAAAAGGCAATTTCCATTAAAGGCCCGAAATATATCCAAATCCATGTGTCTTGTCCTTTGGGGTGGCGCCATGAGTCAGCGCTCACGCTTGATGTAGGAAAATTAGCCGTGGAAACCGGGCTTTATCCTTTAATTGAATACGAAAATGGCGTACTTATTTCCCAAAGAAAAATTACTCCGCGGCCGGTGGAAGATTATCTAAAAGTGCAGGGCAGGTTTAAGCACCTGATGAATAACCCTGAGCAGTTAAAATTGATTCAGGAGATCGCGGATAATAATATAAAGAAATACAACTTATTAAACCAAAATCGCACCGCGTAGGTGCGATAAGAGAGAGGTGTGAATATGGGAAAACAGGCAAGGGCAATTGTGGATTTAAGCTTAAAGGATTTAGTCAAAGATTTAAACAAGGCCTATGCAGACGAATGGCTGGCGTTTTATCTTTACTGGTATATGGCGCAGATAGTTTCCGGCCGTGCCTACGAGGATATTCAGGAATTTTTAAACAAAATTGCCAAAGACGAATTAGAGCACGCAGGCGAATTAGCGGATTTAATCATTAAATTAGGGGATGTGCCAACTGCTAATCCGATGGATCTGGAGAAGAATGCCAATGCGCCTTATCTGATGCCGCCAAAGAATACGGCGGATATCAACCGCATCATCCGTATCGTTACTGAGGCAGAGGCAGCGGCAATTGAGGTCTATAATAAAATTGCCAAAAAAACTTTGGGCAAAGATAATGTTACCTATCAGCTGGTAACGCATATATTATCTGAAGAAGTAGATCACGAGGAGATGTTTGAAAATTTGTTAGAACGATAGGAGGAATATAACAATGGCCAAGGTTTCTGTAGATGTCTCAACCTGCGTAGGCTGTAGTTTGTGCGAGCAGTCTTGCCCGGAGGTATTTGAGGTTCAGGGCGACGGCATCGCCCATGTCAAGGCGCAAAGTTGCACCCAACATAATCTGGCGGAAGTGGCAGAGCAGTGCCCGGTGAATGCGATTAAGGTAGGTTAGCGCTAAAACATCCGCGCCTTTGTTTTCCCGCCATTACTTTTACCACTATTGCGGGATCCCGCTTTTGCGGGATAGTTCTTCAATAAACTTAGTAAAATATTCTTGTTTCTTTTGCTCTAACAAGCGAAGGCTAAATTCATTTTTTTCGCTGTCAAATTTCTTTTCGTCTATCGAAGTCTTATTTTTAAGTTTAATAATGTAAAAGCCCGCAAGGCCCATATCCGCTACGCTGCTAATTTCATCTTCTTTCAAACGTTGCGCCGCCATCCATAAGTTATCTGAGGCGCCGATTGCCTCGATATAACTGCCGTATTTAAACAAACCGGTAACGTCGGATTTTAGGCCGTAAATTTTAGCAACCTCGGCGAAATTTATTTGCTTGGGGTTTATCCGGTATAATTCCTGCAATTTTTTAAGGCATTCTTCAATTTTTTCCTTCGCCATTTTTATGGAAATATCCTTAATCAGCATCTGGCTTGCTTTATCTTTTATTTTTTCAAAATCCGCTATAGCGGCTTCTTTTTTTTCTTTAAGCCTTAAGATATAGTAATTTTTATCTAGGCGTATCGGCGTAGCAAATTGGCCAATTTTTAATTTCAAAATCAAATTTAGGATTTCCGGCGACCAGCCAATACCGGGAATGGGGTCGGTTTGGCTGAAGAAACCCGTAACTTTAACTTCCGCGCCTAATTCCGAGGCTGCCTTGATAAAATCCTCTCTTTTGTTTAGACGCGAGGTTATATTTTTTATTTTGTCTTCTGAGTCCAGGGATACATATTCTATATTAAAGGAAGGCGGTTCCTTAAACTCAAGTGAATTCCGGTTGAAGTAATCTTTAATTTCCTGCTCAGAGGGCGCCGCAATATCTTTAGCAAAGTCAGAAGGGATGGCGGCTATATAATAGATGCTAATTTCTTCGTTAAGTTTTTTATATCCTTCTTTAATTTCTTCTTCGTTTACCTTTAAATTTTGCGTAACCTGGTTATAAAGCTTAGAGAGCATCAGATTTTGGCGGGTTTGTTCTTCGAAGATACGGGCCTGCGTATGAAAGACATATTGGAGTAATTCAGGGTACATCCGGTTATCAAATTTACCATTACGCTCGAAAAAGGCATATTTTTGAATTGCCTCTATCACCTCTTTATCGCTGACATTTATCTTGCGTTTTTTAGCCTCACTCAATAATATAAGCCTCTCCCAGGCCTGGGATTCCAAGTTTAGATATTTTTGTATTTCTGAAAGATCATCGCCGTATTGAATAATCGCCAGATTTTTCACGGCATCGAGGGCGTCTTTATAGTCTAGCGAAGAAATATTTTTCCCAAAGATTTTTCCTACGTAAGCGGTTTCTCTTTGGCTACGCAAGGCGCCGCCTAAGCCCCAGAGCATAAAGGCAGGCACGATGATTATGGCCAAAACAATCCAGATTTTTTTTGCCGTCTTTCTCTTGCGCAAGCTTCTCAGCATATCCCGCTCCTTTTAAGGACTTATTATAAATTAAAATATAGATATTACAACTAGAAAATTAGATGTTTAGCGGGTGGTGAATAATAGGGACAGACACCATTTTTCAAAGATAAATAAATAGTGTCTGTCCTATTATAAAATTTCTTTACAAAATATTATTAACCTTGTATAATAAACACCTGTGTTGGATACTGTAAAAAGGAAGAGGATTCATGATGTCCCGAAAAAATAAAATTTTAAAATTAGGCCTGCCCAAAGGAAGCCTGCAAGAGGCGACCTTTAAGATGTTTAGAAAAGCGGGTTTTAATGTTTCTTTATCCAGCGAGCGTTCATATTTCCCCTCGGTAGATGACCCGGAAATAGAATTGGTTTTGTTGCGCGCCCAGGAGATGTCGCGCTATGTCCAGGACGGCGCTTTAGATTGCGGCATTACCGGCGATGACTGGATATTAGAGAATAAATCCGAGGTCAAAAGGATTACCGATTTAATTTATGCCAAACAGAGTTTAAATAAGGTAAGATGGGTTTTGGCAGTGCCGCAAGGCTCAAAGGTCAAATCCATTAAAGACCTTAAAGGAAAGCGCATCGCTACGGAATTAGTAAATGTAACCAAGGATTATTTTAAGAAGAATAAAGTAAAGGTAGAAGTAGAGTTTAGTTGGGGGGCCACAGAGGTCAAGGTAAATGCCGGACTGGTTGATGCGGTAGTGGAATTGACGGAGACCGGCAGGAGCCTGAAGGCAAATAAATTAACAGAGCTCGCGACTATCTGTGAATCTACCGCTCAATTTATTGCCAATATCAATGCTTATAAAGATGCCTGGAAGAAAACTAAGATGGAGCAGATCGCGCTTCTTTTGAAGGGCGCCATTGCTGCGGAAGAAAAAGTCCGCCTGAAGATGAATGTTAAGAAAAGAGACCTCAAGCAGGTATTGGCTATTTTACCGGCTTTAAAAAGGCCGACCATTTCCGGTTTATCCGAAGACGGATGGTTTGCCGTGGAAACTGTAATTGACGAGAAGGTTGTGCGCACATTAATTCCTAAGTTAAAGGAGGCAGGCGCTTCGGGAATTATTGAGTATCCGTTGAATAAGGTTATTTATTAAAAGGAGCGAAGGCAAATGCCGTGCGGTAGAAAAAGAAAAAGAAGAAAAATTAAGACGCATAAGAGAAAGAAGATGCGTCGCCGCCTGCGCCATCTGAAAAAAAGAGCGTGGGGATAAAGGTTCGTAATGTCTTCTCAACTTCGTAGATATGCGCCAGGGCTATTTTTTTGTCTGGCAGCCTCTTTAATCATAAATACTCAAGCCTTAGCCTTAGATAGAAAATTATCTTATGGGATAACCCACTATATCCTGGCCGTAAGGTATGAAGACTTAGGCGATATAGAGCGGGCTATCCAGGAATATAAGCAGGCCTTAAAAGTAGATTATCAAAGTTCGGTCATCCACTTGAACTTAGCCTCAACTTATATCAGGAATAATGATATCCCCCCGGCAATTGCGGAACTGAACCTTGCCGCAAAATTTGACCCCGAGGCAGTTGAGCCACACGCAGTATTGGCGCTTCTTTATTCCTCGCAGAATAAAGTTGACCTGGCCGCAACCGAGTATGAATTGGCGCTGAAGAATGCCTCAAAACTACAACCCCAAAATATAGAGATTTATAAGAGTTTAGGCGCAGTATATCTTCAACAGAAGAAATTCAAAGACGCAGAGAATACCTACCGCTTGATACTGGATTTAGCGCCCGGGGATAGCCAGGCGCATTTTTATTTAGGCAACATCTACGACGAGTTAAAAAATAGAGACACAGCTATTAGTGAATTAAAGAAGGCCCTGGAATTAAAGCCGGATTATCCTGAGGCGCTGAATTACCTGGGCTATCTTTACGTTGAGGAAAACAAAAATTTAGACCAGGCGCAGGCGATGATCAAAAAGGCGTTAGAGACGGAGCCGAATAACGGGGCTTATATAGACAGCCTGGGCTGGCTTTATTTTAAGCAGGGTAAATTTAAAGAAGCGATAAAAGAATTAGAAAAGGCAAGTTCCTTATTAGAGGATGCGGTTATCTATGAGCATTTAGGCGATGCCTATATTAAGGTAGAAAATACGGAAAGCGCAAAATTGAACTGGGAGAAATCATTAAAATTAAATCCAGCGCAGGATAAAGTTAAAGAGAAGTTAGAAAAAGTAAAATAGTTTTATGCCATATACCGACGCGCAGATTAAAGAATTAGAAGAGAAGGCAAAGCAGATTCGGCGCTTAATAATACAGATGCTGGCCAAGGCGGGTTCTGGCCATCCCGGAGGAAGCCTTTCTTCCGCGGATTTAATTGCGGCTTTATATTTCAAGGTATTGCGGCACGATCCCAAAAATCCCAATTGGCCACAGCGCGACCGATTCCAGATGTCTAAAGGGCACTGTTGTCCGCTTTGGTATGCCGTATTAGCCGAATCAGGTTATTTTCCCATGAATAACCTTTGGACATTAAGACAGATGGGTTCTATGTTACAGGGCCATCCGGATAGGCGTACGCCAGGCGTAGAGGTTGCCTCCGGTTCTTTGGGCCAAGGTTTATCCGTGGCCTTGGGGATGAGCCTGGCTGCTAAAATGGATAAGAAAGATTACCGCGTATATGTCCTTTTGGGCGATGGCGAAATACAAGAAGGCAATATCTGGGAGGCAGCGATGGCCGCAAGCCATTATAAATGCGATAATCTCTGCGCAATCTTGGATTATAATGGATTCCAGATAGACGGCAAGACTAAGGATATTATGAATTTGGAGCCGATGGTCGCTAAATGGCAGGCCTTTGGCTGGCACGCAATAGAAATAGACGGGCATAATATGCCGCAGATTTTGTCCGCCTACGACGAGGCAAAGACCGTTAAGGCTAAACCCAGCATTATTATTGCCCATACCATAAAAGGTAAGGGCGTTTCTTTTATGGAGAATGTGGTGGACTTTCACGGCCGGGCACCCACAAAAGAAGAGGCAGAAAAGGCGCTAAAGGAATTGGAATAAATGGCTGAAATGTTATATCAACGCGACATATACGGTCAGACCTTAGTTGAGTTAGGTAAGCAAAACAAAGATATCGTAGTTTTGGATGCGGATTTATCCAGTTCCACCCGCACTGCTTTGTTTGCTAAAGAGTTTCCCGAAAGATTTTTTAATTTTGGCGTGGCCGAGCAGAATATGATGGCTACGGCTGCTGGCCTGGCTAGTTGCGCTAAAACAGTATTTGTTTCCACTTTTGCCATCTTTGCCACGGGCAGGGCCTGGGATCAGGTAAGAAATTCCGTCGTTTACAATAATTTTAATATTAAGATAGTCGCTACCCATGCCGGTATTACGGTAGGCCCTGACGGCGCAAGCCATCAGGCCCTGGAAGATATTGCGCTGATGCGGATAATCCCCAACATAAATATTATTGTTCCCTGTGATGGCCCGCAGACACGCGATGCTGTAATTGCCGCTTTTAATAATCCGGGGCCGTTTTATATCCGTTTGGGAAGGCTAAAGGTGCCTACTATAGAAAATAAAGGCGCGTTTAAATTAGGCAAGGCCCAGGTATTAACCGAAGGCAAAGACGTCGCTATTATCGCCTGCGGGATTATGGTGCATGAAGCGCTTACTGCTGCAGTTAATCTTAAGCAAAAAGGTATCGGGGCGAAGATAATTAACCTGCATACCATTAGGCCTTTGGATAACCAGGCCATATTAGAGGCAGCCAGGCATACGCGCGGTATGGTGGTTTGCGAGGAGCATACAGTTATAGGCGGTTTAGCCTCCAGCATTGATGAGGTGGTAGCCGAGAATTATCCCACCAAGGTGGTGCGCTTAGGCATAAAAAATAGATTCGGCCAGTCCGGAGATCCGGCCGAACTTTTAAAAGAATATAATCTTACCAGTAATGATATAGAAAAAGCCGCATTAGCCTGTATTTCTTGAGGAAACCAGTTGATTCTGAATTCCTACGCCAAATTAAATCTGTATTTAGAAGTTCTCAATAAGCGCAAGGATAACTACCATAGTATTAAGACCGTTTTTGAAAGAATAGGCCTTGCTGATAAAATAATCCTCAAGTCCCGCCGCGACAAAAAAATAAAAATAATCTGTAACCTGCCCCACGTCCCCGAAGACAAGACTAATCTTTGTTACGAGAGCGCTAAATTATTACAAGATGGGCTTAAGGTTAATCAGGGCGTGGATATCAGGATAATTAAACGTATTCCGGTGAGCGCGGGTTTAGGCGGCGGCTCCAGTAATGCCGCGGCTGTGCTTTTAGGTTTAAATAAAATCTGGGGATTAGGCCTTTCGCGCGCTAAACTGGTGGCTTTTGGAAAAAAAATAGGCAGCGATGTGCCTTTTTTTCTTTATGGCTGCCCTTTTGCCGAAGGCAGCAGCCGCGGAGACAGGATAAGGCCAATACCCGCGCTGAATAAAGTGCGGCTGTGGCATATCTTAATTGTACCAGGGATAAAAGTCTCTACCCCGCTTATATATAGGAAATGGGATATAGGCACGAAGAGGCGCTGCGGGATAGAAAGAGCGGGGTTGACCCCGCACCTTTTTAGATATTCAAAAACACCAAAGTACTTGAATAAAATAAAAGGTGCGGGGTTGACAAAGCCAAAATATGATGCTAAAATATTAACTTCAGCAATTAGAAAAAAGGACCTTTGTTTAATAGGCGAGGCTTTATTTAATAGCCTGGAACAGGTAAGCGCCAAATTATATCCCCAGATAACGCAGATTAAAGAGAGTCTTAGGCAAATGGCCATAAAATCAATCTTGATGTCCGGAAGCGGTCCGGCAGTTTTTGGGGTTGTTTCTTCACGAAAGGAGGCCGTAGCGGCAGGTAGGCAACTGAGGAGAAAAAACAGGCTTTGGCAGGTATTTGTCACCAAGACAATTTAATGTAAACAGCAAGGGGGTAAAACGATGGAGATAACTGAGGTTAGGGTATTCTTGAAAGATTCACCGGATAAAAAATTAAAGGCATATGTTACGGTAACCTTTGACAATGCCTTCGTAGTCCGAAACATAAAAGTAATTGAAGGCACCAGCGGCTTATTTATTGCCATGCCTTCCAGAAAGATAAAACAACCCTGTCCCAAGTGTAGCTTTAAGAATGAATTGCGTTCTAAATACTGCAACCAATGCGGAGGACAGCTGCCTTTGACATCTCAACCTATGGGGCAGACAGCCATGGGTAGTGCCCAATTAGAGCATAAAGATATTGCCCATCCCATCACGCAGTCCTTCAGGGAATATCTGCAAAAGAGAATCTTAGAGGCATACGAACAGGAGAAGACCAAGGGCCCGAGCAGTTCAGGGTATTCGGAGTTAAGATAAAATAATTTTTGGGATGTCGTCCAATGGTAGGACACGAGAATTTGGGTCTCGCTATCATGGTTCGAATCCATGCGTCCCAGTGATTTACATCAGAATTTTTGAGCCAAGCGTTAACGAGTCGTGGCGAAATCCCGCCCGAGAGCTTAAGTTGTTGGGCGGGAGGGTCTGACTGTCAAGGTTCGAATCCTTGCCGGGCAGTGGTAATTCGCAGACGCTTCAAAAAGGAGAACGATAAAGGCTACGATTTACGTTCACTCGCCTTGCTCGTTCCGTAAATCGTCTGCTCATTAAGAATCCATGCGTCCCAGCCATCTATAAGTGCCAAGGCGGGCGCGGTTAAATTATGATTATCTACGAAGAAATATTACGCGAATTCCAAAAGCAAAAGGTAAAATATGTGCTCGTCGGCGGTATTGCTGTTAATCTACTCGGTTCTTTAAGAAGCACGGCTGATATGGATATCCTTGTTGAGATGGGCAACGATAATCTTAGAAAAGTAGTCAGCATTCTAAAGAAAAAAAACTACCGCGTAAAACAGCCTGTTGACCCGATGGGAATAGCAAATGAAAAGTTGCGCTATGATTGGATTCATAACAAACATATGAAGGCCTTTAATTTTTACAAAGAAGATGAATTAAAGGAAGTAGATATTATTATAGAATCTCCCGTATCTTTTGCAGAGGCAAAAAAGAGCGCTCTGCGCATTAAAATAGACGATATAATATTACCCGTAATTTCAATAGATAATCTCATTGAGATGAAGCAAGGCACGGGGCGTGGTGTAGATAAATTAGATATTGAAGAACTCAGGAAGATCAAGAAATTAAAGAGAGTTAAATGATTTCTAAATGGGAAAGCCAAGAAGAGAGATTATTGAAATTTATGCGCATCCCGCCTAAGAGGAAATTAGAGTGGCTTTGGCAAATGCATGAGTTTATCCGCCTTGCTTCGACAAAAAAGCGAAGAGATATTTTTTGGAAACTAAGGGAGAGTATCTAATGCATAATAATCTGGCAGTAATTATTTTGGCGGCAGGCCGTGGCGAGCGGATGAAATCCGATATCCCTAAGGTCCTGCATCCTATTTGTGGAAGGCCGATACTGGGCTATATTTTGGATTTAGTTAGAGATTTGAAATTTAAGAAAGTTATTGTTGTCCTTGGCCACCAACATGAAGCGGTAAGAAAATTTATAAAACCAGGGATAAAAGTAGTGATACAAAAAAGACTCTTAGGCACTGCGGATGCAGTGAAAGTAGCGCAGCCGGCATTAGGAAATTTTAAAGGCACGGTATTGGTGCTTTATGCGGATAACCCTTTATTAAAGAAAGAGACCATCAAGAAACTATTGCAGCACCATAGAGAAAATAATTTGGACGCTACGCTATTAACCGCGAAATTAGAAAAACCGCAAGGTTATGGCAGGATTTTAAGGGATAAATACTCCAGTATCTGCGGGATAAGAGAAGAAAAAGACGCCAACGATTACGAAAAGGATATCAAAGAAATTAATACCGGTATCATCTGTTTTAATAAGGATAGGTTATGCGCCGGCCTAAAATATATCAGGCCCAATAACCGTAAATATGAATACTATCTTACCGATATCATCGGCGTCTTTTATAAAAAAGGTTATGCTATTGATGGCGTAGCGATTGCGGATATAGATGAGGCATTAGGCATAAATTCGCTAAAGGACTTGGCCCGCGCCAACAAGATTATGCAAAGGCGCATTAACGAAGAATTAATGCAAGAAGGCGTCAGTATTGTTGATCCGGATTCTACTTTTATCAGTTATGGCGCAAAAATCGGCCAAGATAGCGTAATTTATCCCTTTACAGTTATAGAAAGTGATGTTAAAATTGGAAAACGCTGTTTAGTCGGCCCCTTTGCGCATTTAAGAGAAGGCACGGTTATTGAAGACGATGTGGTAGCGGGTAATTTCCTGGAGATTGTCCGTTCCCGAATCTCCTCCAAAACCCTAATCAAACATTTTGCTTATCTCGGAGACAGCCGTATAGGCCGTGAAGTTAATATCGGCGCAGGTACGGTTACGGCTAATTTTGATGGCCGCAAGAAAAATATTACGGTAATCAAAGACAGGGCCTTTATCGGCTCAGATACGGTGTTGGTGGCGCCGGTTAAAGTTGGAAAAGGCGCAGTTACCGGGGCAGGCGCAGTGGTGGTGAAAAATACATTTGTCCCTGACGGCGCAAAAGTAGTAGGCGTTCCGGCAAAACCCATAAAAACAAAGAGGTAAAAGATGGACAAATTAGCGGTATTTAGCGGAAATGCGCATCCGGAATTAGCCAAGAATATTTGTAAGTATCTTAAGATTAAGCTGTCAGATGTCTTGGTAACGAAATTTAGCGAGGGAGAGATACGGCTGAAGATTAATGAGAATGTGCGGGGCAAAGATGTGTTTGTCGTCCAGCCTACTTGTCCTCCGCCGAATGACAATCTGATGGAACTTTTGATTATGATTGATGCCCTTAAGAGATCGTCGGCACAGCGTATAACCGCAGTAATTCCTTATTTTGGTTATGCCCGGCAGGACAGGAAGGACCAGCCGCGCGTGCCCATCACCGCAAAATTAGTGGCTAATCTTTTGACTACTGCCGGCGCAAATAGAATTTTAACTATGGACTTGCACGCCGGTCAAATCCAGGGCTTCTTTGATATACCCGTAGACCATCTTTTTTCCGTCGGTGTCTTTATCGACTATTTTACCAAATTAAAAATCAAGGATTTAGTGGTAGTTTCCCCTGACGTTGGCGGCATAAAAATGGCGCGGGCCTATGCCAAGAGGCTTGCCGCAGGCCTGGCGATTATTGATAAAAGGCGAGAATCGCCCGAGAAGACCGAGGCCGTGCATATCTTAGGTAAGGTAGAAGGTAAAAATGCGATTATCGTTGATGATTTAATCGCTACCGGCAGTTCTCTGCTTGAGGCAATAGAGGCCCTAAAGAAAGCCAAGGTCAAGACTATCTATGCGGCAATTTCACACGGCGTTTTATCGGGCCCGGCCTTAGCCTCTCTGGATAAATGTAAAAACCTGAAGGAATTGTTGATTACAGATAGCATCCCTTTGGATAATCAGAGAAAACATCCCCGCATCAAAGTTTTGTCGGTGGCAGAGCTTTTGGGCGAAGCAATAAAAAGAATTCACAACGAAGAGTCGGTAAGTTCATTATTTGACTAAGCGAGGGTACATGGAAGAGATAATTTTAGAGGTAGAGCTAAGAGAAGAGTTGGGTAGGGTTAAGGTAAAGGACTTAAGGACAAAGGGTTTTATCCCGGCAGTGGTTTATGCTGCAGGCAAGGCCTCGCAGGCGATAAAAGTGCCAAGAAGAGAATTTTTGCATCTCCTGCACCAGTATCATTTAGAAAATACGCTGATTAATCTAAAGATTAAAGATGACAAAAAGCAAAAGGCCAGGGCCTGTTTAATTAAAGAAATTCAGCATGACCCGGTAATTGGCGATATAATCCATTTAGATTTTAACGAGATTTCCCTGACCAAGAGTATTAAGGTAAGCGTGCCGGTAGTTACCAAGGGTGAGTCGATAGGAGTAAAACAGGAAGGCGGCTCTTTAGAGCATATACTCTGGGAAATTGAGGTGGAGTGCCTGCCTACAGATATACCTAAGCAGATTGAGGTGGATATTACCCAATTGAAGATGGGCGGCTCCGTGCATATAAAAGATATAACATTACCTAGTAAGGTAAAAGTTTTAAATAACCCTGAGGCAAAGGTTTTATCGGTAGTTCAGCCCCTAAAGGAAGAAGTAGTGGCTGCGCCGGAGGTTGAGGGCGAAGAAATACAAGAGCCGGAGGTAATTAAGGAAAAGAAAGAAGTGCCGGCTGAGGGCGGCGAGGGGCAAGAAGAAGAGAAAAAGGAAAAAGAAAAAAAAGAGAAATAATAATTTAGCGGATGAAACTTATTGTTGGCCTGGGTAACCCCGGCAAGATTTATCTAAATTCAAGACACAATATTGGTTTTTCCGTAATCAGGGCTTTAAGTCAATTTTTCAAAACCTCTTTCAAAAAAGACGCTCATACTTTTTCCTTAAGCGCTAAAACGAAGTTTAAAAATCAGAATATTATTTTGAGCATGCCGCTTACCTTTATGAATTTATCGGGAATGGCAGTAGGCGCATTACTGAAAAAATATAAAATAGATTTAGATAATTTGCTTATTGTTTGCGATGATTTAGACTTAGGACTAGGCAGGCTTAAATTAAGGCCCTATGGTACTTCGGCCGGACATCGCGGCCTGGGGTCTATTATAAACTATCTCAACGCTGACAAATTCCCGCGTTTACGTATCGGCATAGGAAGACCGGCGCCGCAAAGAGATGCTGCCGAATATGTGTTATCGGCTTTTAATAAAAAAGAAAAAGCGCAAATCCCGGATATAGTAGAGCGCGCCTGTGATTGCTGTCAGGCCTGGGTTAGCGATGGCATAAACGAAACGATGAATATTTTTAATCGAAGGAGCAAGAATGAATAAATACGAAATAATGTTTGTGCTCAAGCCGGATTTATCCGAAGAAGACAGGAAGAACTTATTTAATCAGATTAACGACGTGGTAATTAAGCATAATGGCGTTGTCGCATCCGCAAATATCTGGTCGGAAAAAAGAAAATTGGTTTTTCCCCTTAAAAAGTATCGTGAGGCAATATATTATCTGATGAATTTTACAATTATGCCGGAGGCGATAAAAGATCTAAATCAGGCATACAAACTTAATGAGAATATCTTAAGGTTTCTCATTAGCAGGCTGTAATAAAAAGGAGCAAGGCAGATGGCTAATTATAATAAGGTATTGCTTATCGGTAATTTGACCAAAGACCCGGAGCTGCGTTATACCCCGCAGGGTGTAGCCGTGGTTAATTTGCGGCTGGCAGTAAACAGGAAATTTCGCAATAAAAATCAGGAGTTAAAAGAAGAGACTTGTTTTGTCACGGCAGTGGCCTGGGATAAACAGGCCGAGACCTGCAACCAATATTTGCATAAAGGAAGCCCCGTTTTTGTAGAAGGCAGGCTGCAATCGCGCAGTTTTGAAGATGCCTCTGGCCAGAAACGCAATGTTATCGAAGTAAGGGCAGAGCGCATCCAATTTTTAAGGACGCAAGCAGCTAAGGCAGAAGCAGGGCCGGTTGAAGAGCCGGCTATTCCTGAGCCCTCTACGGCAGATACCTGGTTAGAAGACCTCACCGGCTCAGGTAAGCAGGAAAGTGAGGATACCGCAAATGAGAGTTAAGGCCAAGACCAAGAGGCTCACCAAAAAATCTGATAAGTTTTTAGTAACCAGAAAAAGATCCTGTCGGTTTTGCAGAAATAAAGTTAAGGTTATAGATTACAAAGATATAAAATTATTAGAGGCATTTATCACGGAAAAAGGAAAGATTAACTCCAGGCGGTTTTCGGGTAATTGCGCTAGACACCAGAGGGTGGTAACCGAGGTAATAAAAAAGGCAAGATTTATTTCGCTTCTGCCTTATGTGCGGATGTAACATATGCCCCTTGCGTAAACACTGCCAAAAATTTCTTTGAAATTTTTGGCGTACGCTTCGGGGTAAATTCGCCCAAACAACTTACGTGCGCTTCGCTGCGTAAGTTGTGGGCTCATTTAATGGAAGTTATTCTAAATAAAGATGTAGATAAGCTCGGTAAGAGCGGCCAAGTTATAAAGGTAAAGGATGGTTTTGGCCGCAATTTTCTTATCCCCAATGGCTTGGCCCTGCCTTTGACTGCCGCTAACCTTAAGAGATTAGAGCAGGAAAAACAAAGAAAAGTTTTCCAGTTAGAGAAAATTAAGAAAGAGGCAGAAGCCCTTAAAGAGAAACTGGGAAGTTTATCTTTAACCCTGGCGGTCTTAGCCAAAGAAGAAGCAGAAGAGTTATATGGCAGCATCGGAGCTACGGACATCGCTGCCGCTTTAAAAGAAGAAGGCTTTGATATTGATAAAAATTCCATTATTTTAGATGAACCGATAAAGTCTTTAGGAATATACGAAATACCCGTCAAATTGCATCCGGAAATTAGCGCGCAAGTAAAAGTCTGGGTGGTAAAGAAGTAAGAAAAATGTCTCCCGAATTATCTTTAGAAAAGGTTCCCCCGCAAAACTTAGAAGCAGAGATGGCGGTGTTGGGTTCAATGCTTATCGACGAAGAGGCCATTGGCGTGGCCGTAGAGGCCTTGGGCAGTGAATCTTTTTATAACAACAGCCACCGAAAAATATTTGAGACCATCTTAAATCTCTACAATGCTAATAAGGCAGTAGACCTGATTACCCTGACCGATGAATTAAAAAGAAATGAGCTTCTTAACGAGATAGGGGGGGTAAGTTTTTTAATCAGCCTGGTAAATTCTGTGCCTACTGCCGCCAACATCAGCCACTACGTCACCATTGTAAAAGAAAGAAGTATCTTAAGAACCTTGATAAATAATTCCACCCGTATTCTTTCTTTATGCTATGAAAGCGAAGGCAATGTTGATGAATTAGTGGATCAGGCAGAGAAACTTGTCTTTGAGGTAAGCGACAGGAGATCCCACGGGAGTTATATACAGCTCAAAGAAATTATAAAAGATAGTATCGAGACCATAGACAGGCTTTATCAAAAGAAGGCGCATGTCACGGGAGTTCCCACCGGGTTTGTAGATTTCGATATTAAGACCGCGGGCTTACAATCTTCAGATTTAGTGGTGATTGCCGGAAGGCCATCAATGGGTAAAAGCGCCTTAGCCATAGGTATTGCGGAATACGCGGGCGTAGTAGAAAAGATTCCCTTGGCGATTTTTAGCCTGGAGATGTCCAAGGAGCAGTTAGTGCAGCGGATGTTATGTTCCCATGCCAGGGTTGATGCGCATAAAGTAAGGACCGGGTATCTGGCTACTTCGGATTGGCCGCGCCTGACCGCTGCCGCAGGAAAACTTTCTGAAGCCCCTATTTTTATAGATGATACCCCGGCTATTTCCGCGATGGAACTGCGCGCCAAGGCCCGTCGGCTAAAGGCGCATCAAGATATACAATTGATTATCTTGGACTACTTGCAGTTGATGCGCGGTTCAAGCAGGGCCGAAAATAGACAGCAGGAAATTTCCGAGATTTCCTCTTCTTTAAAAGCGCTGGCGCGGGAATTGCATGTTCCGATAGTAGCCATCAGCCAGTTATCCCGGGCAGTGGAGGCGCGCACCGACCATCGCCCGCAACTTTCTGACCTCAGGGAATCCGGGGCAATAGAACAGGATGCCGATGTAGTAGTGCTTATATTAAGAGAAGAATATTATAATCCCAGCCCGGAGAATCAGGGTATAGCGGAAATTATGATTGCCAAGCAGCGCAATGGCCCGGTGGGTTCGTTTAAATTATCTTTTATTAAGGAATATACTCGGTTTGAGAATATCGCGCGGATAGAGTAAGTAAAAAGGCAAAAGTAAAAAGGCAAAACCAAAAGTTAAAAGTAAAAAGTTTTAACTTTTGAATTGTGGTTTTACCTTTTGCGTTTTTAGTTTTGAGTTAACCTGTTGGTAAGACTTAATGTGAGGCAATATAAATTTATAAACATATTGATTTAAATACCTACTTCCTATATAATATTAAAAATGCGTAGAATATTTTTTATATTTGTCCTATTTTTTTTAATCTTAGGGTTTAGTTCATCTTTATCCGCTCAGGACCAGCCTAGCCAGGAACAATCTTCCCTTTCCCAAGCCCAAAAAATAGTTACTGCCATAGAGGTAAAAGGAAATAAGGCGATAAGCACCAATACCATTATCTCTAAGATGAAGACGCGCTTAGGCAGCCTGTATCAGGAAAATGTGATTAGCGATGACCTAAAGCGGCTTTACCTATTGGGTTTTTTTGATGAAGGGATAAAGATTGATACGCAGGATTATAAAGACGGGATTAAGGTCATCGTTACCGTCGTGGAAAGGCCAATCATTGAAAAAATTACCTTCTTAGGCGTAAGGCGCCTTACCATGAAGGATGAAAAACTCAAGGAGTCGTTAAAATCAAAGGAAACCCAATATTTAGATTATCCTAATTTAGCCGAAGATGTCAGGACGCTGAAGAAAATGTATGAAAAAATGGGTTATAGCCAGGTGCAAATAGATTATCAGTTAGATTTAAATAAAGAGACGAATAAGGCAAAGATACAATTTAATGTGGCTGAAGGCAAAAGAGTAAGAATTAAAAATATCTTTATAGAGGGAAACCGCGCTTTCCTCAGCCGGCGTATCTTAAGGCTGATGAAGACCAAAAGGGCCTGGTTCTTTAACGCCGGCGTATTAAAAGATGAAGTCTTAAAAGAAGATATGGAACGGTTAAAGTCATTTTATCATAAAGAGGGTTTTGCCGATGCGGTGATTGATTACGAAGTCAAGCCTGATAGCCGTAGGCCATTTTGGTTATATATCAGGCTAAATTTACAGGAGGGTAAGAAATATCTGGTGGGTAATGTTACCATACAGGGCAATAAAGATATCCCAGAGAAGGATATTTTAGCGCAAGTTAAAGAGTGCACTCCGGGTAAGGTCTTTAGCCAGGAGGCCTTAAAACAGGACATTGCCAATATCCAGAGTTTATATTTTGACCGCGGCTATATTATGGTTAACGTGCAGGAGGCCACGGCTTTAAATCCTCATACCGGACGCACGGATATTAGTTATAGCATCGTGGAAAATGAAATTGCCTATGTGGACAAAATTAAGGTCAGGGGAAATGTCAAGACCAAAGACATAGTAATCCGTCGGGAATTAAGGATTAGGCCCCAAGACAGGTTTGACGGCGAGAAATTAAGGCGCAGCAAGGAAAGGCTGCAGAATTTAGGATTTTTTGAAGAGATAAGTTACGACACCGAAGACACGCAGGTGCCTAATAAGAAAGATTTGGTGGTAGAGGTCAAAGAGACCAAGACCGGCGCCTTTAGTTTTGGCGGCGGCTACAGTTCGGTGGATGAATTTGTGGGATTTGTCGAGATTGAACAGAAAAATTTTGACTGGAGGAATTTTCCTTATTTTACCGGCGACGGCCAAAACCTTAA
Organism: uncultured Planctomycetales bacterium; assembly: GCA_964354585.1. Taxonomy (GTDB): domain Bacteria; phylum Omnitrophota; class Gorgyraeia; order Gygaellales; family Profunditerraquicolaceae; genus CAYHAI01. Next base: position 5,638 of record CAYHAI010000176.1, on the reverse strand, counting down.
ATTCCGCGCGGCATTTGGAACGGTCAGCGATAACCTTACATTAAGTTTTACCGAACCCTGGCTTTTTGATTATCCGGTATCTTTTGGCTTCGATGGTTATAAAGAGAGCCGTCAGAGGGAATCGGATATAGGTTATGGTTATGATGAAGATATAACCGGCGGAGATTTGCGTTTAGGCAAAGAGATATCCGAATATACAAGAGCAAATTTAACCTATCGTTATGATAATATAGATATTACTAATATTACCGAAGACGCTGGTGATGACCTAAAGAAGGAATACGGCAGCAATACCATTAGCAGTATGCAGCTTGGCCTCACTTATGACAGCCGCGATAATGTGTTTGACCCCCTGCGCGGAGATATATGGGATGGTTCCTTAGAATGTGCGGGTGGGCCATTCGCAGGAGACAAAGATTTCTTAAAATTCATTGGCCGGGCGAGCCATTATTTTCCTCTCTGGCGCGGTTCAACTTTGGAATTAAGGGCAAGAGTCGGGCTGGCGGATAGTTACGGCAATTCTGAGAGCATACCGATATATGAGAGATTTTTCGCCGGCGGCGCCTATACCATTAGAGGCTATCACGAAAGAAAAATAGGCCCGATAGACCCTGTTTCCAAAGACCCCTTAGGCGGTGACTCAATGTTAGTCGGTAACGCGGAATATACCTATCCGCTCTTTAATTTCCTTAAAATAGCCGCCTTTTATGATGTAGGAAATGTCTGGGCAAAGTTTAATAAACTGGGTTCAGGTGGTTTAAAATCAGGCGTGGGTCTTGGCTTGAGGATTAGAACCCCTATTGGGCCAATTATGCTTGATTACGGCATACCCTTGAATAAAGAACCCGGCGAAGACACAAAAGGTAGCGGCAGGTTTCATTTCAGCATGAGCCATGGGTTTTAAATGAGGACATAACTTAGCGAGCGACAGCGAAGCTAAGTTATTTGTCCGAATTTACCCCGCTTCTTGCTTTCTTGCGAAAGCAAGAAGCGGGGTCAATTCACACAAACAAAGTAGCATCTCAAAAGTAGATTGACTTATGTCGTCCTGCGGACTCCATAAGTCAAGTGTTCATTGAAAGGAGGAGGTTGGATGAGAAGGACAACTGGGATTTTTTTGGGGATTATTTTTAGTTTAAGTCTTTTGGTTGGCGTAGCTTTGGCGGCAGATAAATTTGCTTATGTGGATTTAAGCCGTACTTTTAGCGAATATGGCAAGACTAAAGATTATGACAAAGTCTTGGGTGATAAAGAAGCCAAATATGAAGCAGAGAGGAATAAGAAGGTAGATGAGGTTAAGCAGCTGCAGGATAAAATGAATTTACTCAGCGAGAAAGAGAAGCAAACTAAGAAAACAGAATTAGACACCAAGGCCAAGGCGCTTCAGGACTTTGATCGGCAGAATCAGACCGACTTGCGTAAAGACCAAGATGAAAAGATGAAGGAGTTATTGAAAAATATCGAAGAGGCGATAAAACAGTATGCGGAAAAAGAAGGTTACACTTTAGTATTTAATGACCGCGTCTTGGTTTATCAGACCAAAAGTATGGATATCTCGGATAAGATCATTGAGATTTTGAATAAGGATTATAATAAGAAGTAATGCGTAAGACCCTAAAAGAAATAGCTGAACTTATTGATGGCGAAGTTGTAGGTAATGGCGATACAATCATTACAGGTGTTTCAGGAATAAAAGAAGCCAGTGAAGGCGAGATTACCTTTTTAGCCAATCCCAAATACCTTCCCCTCATAGAAAAGACGCATGCCTCAGCCATTGTTACCTCGCCTGATGTAGAAGTTACGGCTAAACCCATTATTCGCACCGAAAATCCCTCTCTAGCCTTTGCTAAGATAGTTTCTTCTTTTGCGCCCTGCGCAGTAAAACATCCCCAAGGAATTCATCCGACGGCTATATTAGGTAAAGAGCTAAATTTAGGCCGCGATGTAGCAGTAGGCCCTTATGTGGTTATAGAAGATGGGGTCGCGATAGGGGATAAGTCCATAATTTATGCCGGATGTTTCATCGGCCACCATACTAAAATAGGGACAGACACCTTAATTTATCCTAATGTCTCTATCCGTGAACAAGTGGTTATCGGCAGCCGCGTAATCATCCACAGCGGCACAGTGATTGGCTCAGATGGTTTTGGCTTTGTCACCATAGACGGCCTGCATCATAAGATTCCTCAGATAGGGACAGTAGAGATAGGCGATGATGTAGAAATTGGCGCGAATGTGACTATTGACCGCGCGCGTTTTGAAAAAACAGTGATTGGCAAGGGAACAAAAATAGATAATCTGGTGCAAATTGCCCATAATGTGGTTATCGGCGAGAACTCTATTATTGTGGCGCAGGTAGGCATTTCCGGCAGCACTACCTTAGGTAAAAATGTCATTTTAGCCGGCCAAGTCGGAACGGTGGGGCATATCAGTATCGGAGATAATGCCGTGGTCATGGCGCAGTCAGGAGTAAGCAAGTCTATCCCCGCGCAAACCACAGTTTGGGGCTGTCCGGCGAAACCCGAAAAAATTGCCAAACGCATCAATGCCTGCGTGCATAATTTACCTCGCCTGTATAATACCATCGCAGAACTAAAAAAGAGAATAGAGGAATTAGAGGCTAAGCTAAAAAATAAATAGGGCATGGATAAGCAAAGGACCATTAAAAAAGAAGTAAGTTTAAAAGGCATTGGATTGCATACGGCAAGCAAGGTCAATATTACCTTTAAGCCTGCTGAGGTGGATAGCGGGATTAATTTTATGCGCACAGATTTAGCGCAGAGGCCGATAATTAAAGCCTCGGTTGATTACCTTCTTTCGTCAAACCATTTCCCCCGGCGCACCTGTATCGGAAAAGACAACATAGAAATCCATACCATTGAGCATCTGATGGCTGCCTTGGCCGGGTTAAGCATAGACAATCTTTGTATTGAAATAGACAACGCGGAAGTGCCGGGTCTGGACGGCAGTAGTTTAGATTTCTCCAAGGTCCTCGGCCAGGCAGGGATTGTTGAACAAGATAAAGATCGCCAATATTTCGTAGTCAAAGAACCTATTTTTGTCGAAGAAGACGATGCCGCAATTATGGCCTTAGCGTCCCAAGAATTTAAAATTTCTTATACCTTAAATTATAATCACCCCATGCTTCTGGCGCAATTTTTGGAAATAGAGGTTAATGCCGCTACCTTTGAAAAAGAATTAGCCGGGGCGCGGACATTTTGCCTGGAAGAAGAGGCAAATGATTTGCAGCGTCAGGGCTTGGGCAGAGGGGCAAATTATGATAATACCTTAGTAGTAGGCAAGGCCGGGGTAATTAAAAATAAACTGCGCTTTCAGGATGAATTTGTCCGTCATAAAGTATCCGATTTGCTGGGGGATCTGTATCTTCTGGGCCGGCCCTTTAAAGGCCATATTATTGCCTTGAGGAGCGGCCATTCCCTGAATTTGAAATTAGTAAAAAAAATAAATGCGCAAAGACAAAGGTATTCTTCGGGCGGGGTAGGCGCAAGTTATTCTCCCCCGTTGCAAAAGGAATTAGACAGGCAAGAGATTATGAAGATACTGCCGCATCGCGACCCTTTCTTATTTATAGATAAGATTCTTTCTTTGGAGAAAGGAAAACGCGCGGTAGGCCTGAAGAGATTGACGTTAGACGACTATTTTTTCAAAGGCCATTTTCCCGGCAGGCCGGTGATGCCCGGCGTTTTGATTATTGAAGCCATGGCCCAGGTAGGCGGGGTAATGATGCTTGCCCCGGAAGAAAACCGCGGGAAACTGGCATATTTTCTGGCCATAGATAATGTGAAGTTTAGAAAGACAGTTTTGCCAGGCGACGATTTGATACTGGAAGTAGAAGCCGTCAAAATAAAATCCAAGACCGGGCAACTGCGCGCCAAGGCCCTGGTAAATGATAAAATAGTGGCAGAAGCAGATTTAATGTTTATCCTGGTAGAAGGTTAGCGATGCAGATACATTCCACCGCCATAATCTCAGATAAAGCCAATTTGGCCGACGATATCCAGGTCGGCCCTTATGCTATTATTGGAGATAACGTAGTTATAGGCAAAGGTTGCAAGATTGGCGCGCATTGCTTCATTGAAGGTAATACCGCTATCGGTGAATCTTGCCAGTTTTTCACCGGCGCAGTTATCGGAAGCAGGCCTCAGGATTTAAAATACAAAGGCGAGAAGAGTTTTTTAGAGATAGGAGATAATAATATTATCCGCGAGTATTGCACCTTTAATCCCGGCACAGGAGAAGGCGGCAGGACGGTACTGGGCAATAATAATCTCTTTATGGCATATGCGCATATTGCCCATGATTGTATAGTAGGCGATAATTGTATCATCGCCAATAATGGCACACTTGCCGGCCACGTGGTCATTGAAGATAAGGTAGTAGTGGGAGGCTTAGCAGCCGTCCATCAATTTGTCAGGGTAGGCGCCCTTTCTATTATCGGCGGCTGTTCCAAAGTGGTGCAAGATATCCCGCCTTATTCCACCTGTGACGGACATCCGGCGCGTATCTATGGGTTAAACCTCATCGGTTTAAGGCGCAATGATATCGCAAGAGATTCCATAAAGGCGCTCCATCAGGCATTTAAGATATTATTGAATATGGGCCTTTCGCTAAAACATGCCAGAGAAAGAATAGAAAAAGAGGTTCAGCAGACCCCGGAAGTTTCAAATCTGATTAATTTTATAAAAAATTCGCAAAGAGGCATATCTCATTCCTGCCGCCAAAGCGAATAAAGGGACCGATTATGGAACGAATTGGTTTAATTGCCGGCAATAGAAGATTACCTATTCTATTTGCGCAGGCTGCCAAGAAAAAAAACTGTTATCTTGTAGCAGTGGCTATAAAAGGCGATGCCACGCCTGCGTTAAAAAATTTCGTGGATAAATTTTATTGGATAGGGTTGAGTGAATTCCGTCGGCTCTTTGAAATATTTAAAAAGGAGGGCATAACTAAGGTAGTGATGGCCGGGCAGATTAGCCCCCAGCGGCTTTTTAGCAAAGAGATAAACAGAAATGCGCAACTAAAGAATCTTTTGGCAGGCATAAAAGATAAAAAAGCAGATACCATATTTGGGGCAGTAGCAGAGAAATTGAAAGAGTCTGGCTTTGAATTATTAGCCTCCACTCTCTTTTTGGAAGAATTGTTGCCTAAGAAAGGCACGCTTGCCAAGAGAGAACCTGATTTTTCAGAGTGGGAAGATGTATATTTTGGATTTGATTTGGCGAAAGAAATCGCTCTTTTGGATATCGGCCAGACCGTGGCGGTCAAAGATAAGGCCGTGGTAGCAGTAGAGGCATTAGAGGGAACGGATAATCTGATTAGGCGCTCAGGTAGAATTAGCCGCGGCGGATTTACGGTGGTAAAAGTAAGCAAACCAAAGCAGGATTTGCGTTTTGATATGCCGGTAGTAGGGTTGAATACGGTTAAGACGCTGGTAAGCACAAAGGCGACGTGTCTGGCTATTGAAGCAGCGAAGACCATTTTTATTGATAAAGAGAAAAGTATTCAACTGGCGGACAAAAAGGGCATATCTATAGTGGCGCTGTAAGTGAGGCCATCCGCCGTGAATCTTGGCGGATTGGCCGAACTTATCCCGCACCTTTGGACATATTCAAAAAAT
>CAYHAI010000175.1:0-3527 GCA_964354585.1 uncultured Planctomycetales bacterium | reverse complement strand
TAAAACATATTAAACAATTAGGCGAGAAACACGAATTAGAATATAGTCTGGATTTGTTAAGATATCTGGGTATTGAGCCGAAAGAGAAAAGTTTATTTATGCCGATAAGGCCTGAATCGGAAAAATGGATAGCAGAATTATTTAGCCAAGAAGGAATAAAAACAACTGATAAATTATTAGCCATTCATCCCGGCGCAAGTTGTCCGTCTAAGATTTGGCCAAGCGAGAGATTCGCGCAGGTAGCAGATAGATTAGCGCAAAAATACGGCTTTAAAGTTTTTTTAATTGCCGGGCCAAAGGATATCCGCTTAGCGCAAAACGTGGTAAAGAATATGCGCCATCCGTTAATTAATCTCGCCGGTAAAATTTCGGTTAGTCAGTTAGCCAGCGTGCTTAAGCGTTGTCAATTATTTATCTCTAATGATTCTGGGCCAGTGCATATTGCCTCTGGTGTAGGCGCGCCGGTAATTTCCATATTCGGCAGGAATCAGAAAGGCCTGAGTCCGAAGCGCTGGGGGCCGGTGGGCAAAAAAGATAAAGTCTTACATAAAGAAGTCGGCTGCAGCGAATGCCTGGCGCATAACTGCATTAAAGACTTCGCCTGTCTGAAGGCAATTACTGTAGATGATGTTGTGGCTGCAGCAGATGAAATTTTGAAAAGTTAATTTGAAATTTTGCTGCGGGTTTGTTCGCGCACTGAAATTTTTCGGCACCTCGTGATGTAGCGGGTCCTGCCTCGGGCATTTTCTTGCGCTCACGCGCTTCGAAAACGCCCAAGTCACCCGCTACAAAGAAATCTTGCCGAAAGTTTTCTAATGCGCGCTCACAAATCCCTCAGCAAAATTTATTGACTAAAATCTCCATTCGCTCAATCTATTTTTAGCGGGTGGCGTGGCTTGATTTCGAGCAGCATCTAGAAAATTCGAGCGGGCAGGGTTGCCCCGCTAAATACATAGTCCGGCAGAGCGAGAATTTTCACGAAGCGACATTTTCCTCGCTGGGGAAAATGGAGCGGTGATGCGAGAAATAAGACACGACAGCCGCTAAAACAGGATTAAATATCGGTTGATTTGGCCAGAATTTATGCTATAATTATCGGTTCGTATGCTAAATATAAACAAGGTAAAGACATATTCGCTGAAGTCCAGGTTTAGCAAGGTCGAAATGGGAGATTTTGCCAAGTTGCCCGGCAGAGGTGCCAGTTTTTCTAAGTTCTACGCTTCCTTACCCAACATCTTAAAAGCCAAAGACATACGCGCAATAGTGGATGCCGTGGTTTCTGCGCGCAAAAAGAAAAAAGCAATTATTTTTATGGCTGGCGCCCATGTGATTAAGTGTGGGCTTAGCCCCGTGGTCATTGAACTCATCAAGAAGAAGGTAATCACCTGTATTGTTTTAAACGGTGCCGGCATAATTCATGATTTTGAAATTGCCTTTCAAGGCAGGACTTCTGAAGATGTAGCAGAAAATTTAAAAAATGGCAAATTTGGCATGGGCCGCGAGACCGCTAATTTCTTAAATAGCGCCATCAAGGAAGGGGTAAGGGAGGGTTTAGGTTTAGGCGGTGCCGTAGCCAGCAAAATTGCCAGTTCCAAATTACGTTATCAGAATTTAAGCCTCACTTTTCAGGCCTATAAACATAAAATTCCGGTCTGCGTCTTTGTGGCTATTGGCACGGATATTATCCATCAACACCCCTCTTTTGACGCGGCCTTAACCGGTGAGGGGAGTCTTAGAGACTTTTATTTGCTGGTTGAGAAAATCAATCAGCTTAATCAGGGCGGAGTAGTGTTAAATTTCGGCTCGGCAGTGGTATTACCCGAGGTATTTTTGAAGGCGCTGAATTTAAGCCGCAATTTAGGTAATCAAGCCAAAGATTTTATCACGGCGAATTTCGATATGCTCTATCACTACCGGCCGATGCAAAATGTGGTCTGTCGTCCGGTGGAGGGAGGTGGGAAAGGCTATTATATTATTGGCCATCACGAGGTAATGCTTCCCATGCTTGCCCAGGCGATAATAGAGAAGATATGAAAAATTTAAAGAAAATAATCCAGAGATTTCCGCAGGCGAATATTTTAGTAGTCGGCGATTTAATTTTGGATGAATATATCTGGGGTAGCGTAGAGAGAATTTCACCTGAGGCGCCGGTTCCCGTAGTCTGGGCAGACAAAAAAAGTTATACCCCGGGCGGAGCGGCGAATGTAGCCAATAATATCTCTTCCTTTAACGCCAAAGTCTGCGTGTTGGGAGTAGTAGGTAAAGATAGAAATAAAGATATCCTGTTGTCAGAGTTAAAAAAGAAAAAGATTTCTAGTGAAGGTATCTTTGTGGAGCCCCATAGGCATACTACCGTGAAGACACGGATTCTTGCCGGGCATCAACAGGTAGTCAGGGTGGACTGGGAGCATACGCATTCCTTAGCGCAAAAATTAAACCAAAAAATCTTTAACTTCATGCAAAAAAATATTCATAAGTTCGATGCGGTTATTATCGAGGATTACGGCAAGGGCGTAATTAATGAGCAATTATTGAAAAAACTGATCCTATTGGCGCGCTCCCACAAAAAGATTATTACAGTTGACCCCAAGGAAGAGCACTTTCAATATTATCAAGGAGTTACCTCCATTACTCCTAACCGCCGTGAATTAGAAAATGCGATGAGAAACCTAAAGATTAAAGACACTACTAATAGATTCAGGCTGAATACTGACAGGTTATTTACGGATAAAGATATAAACTTGGCGGCTGCGGAGATTATAAAGTATTTAGATTTGGATTCGCTGCTGGTTACCTTAGGCGAGCAGGGGATGCGGCTATTTGAAAATGGCGGCCAGATGACGCATATACCTACCGTGGCCCAAGAGGTCTTTGATGTCTCTGGCGCCGGAGATACGGTAATAGCCTGTTTTACTTTAGCTCTTGCCTGCAGGGCGACAAAACTTGAGGCCGCGCATATCGCTAATTTTGCTGCCGGTATCGTCGTTGGTAAATTAGGCACCGCGGTAACCAGTAGGAAAGAGTTATTGGAGAGGATAGGTTAAAGATGGACGTTATTGGTGTCATTCCCGCCCGATATTCTTCTGTCCGATTTGAAGGTAAGGTGCTGGCGGATATATTAGGTAAGCCGATGATTCAGCGCGTCTGGGAACGGGCAAAACAGGCGCTGCTTTTGGATGATTTAATTATTGCCTGCGATAATGAACTCGTTGCAGATACTGCTTTAGGCTTCGGCGCTAAGGTAGTGATGACCTCTAAAGCCCATACCTGCGGCACAGACAGGATCGCCGAAGTAGTTAATCCGTTGGATGTTAAGATTATTATAAATATACAAGGTGATGAGCCCCTGATTCATCCTACGATGATTAATAGTGTTGCCCGGGCGCTCTTAGAAGATAACTCAATTTCTATGGCTACCATTATGAAGAAGATCGAAGACCCTGTTTTAATAGATGACCCGCACACCGTGAAGGTAGTTGTAGATAAAAATAATTTTGCCCTTTATTTTTCCCGGGCCGCGATTCCTT
>CAYHAI010000174.1:0-2873 GCA_964354585.1 uncultured Planctomycetales bacterium | reverse complement strand
CAACTTATGGAACGATAGTGAACATAAGTTGCTGTGCGAATTAATCCCGAGTCTGCGCGGAAAATTTCGTAAGAAATTTTCAAGCGTTTAGACGAGGGACCTCCTAATCTATATTCAAATTATGACCGAGTTTTTCTTTTTTGGTTTTAAGATATTGATAATTTAAAGGATTAGGCTCAATTTCTAAAGGAACGCGCTCCACTACCCTTAAACCATACCCCTCTAACCCCACAATCTTACGCGGATTATTGGTCAGGAGTTTAATATCCTTTAAACCTAAATCTACCAAAATTTGCGCGCCAATCCCATAATCCCTAAGGTCCGGTTTATGGCCTAAGGCCGCATTTGCCTCCACCGTATCCAGACCTTTATCCTGCAGGCTATAAGCTCGGATTTTATCAATCAGCCCAATGCCACGGCCTTCCTGATTCATATAAAGAATGACGCCTCTTCTTTCTTGGTCAATAATCTGCATCGCCTTCTTCAGTTGCCTGCCACAGTCGCAACGCAAAGATTCAAAGACATCACCGGTGAGACATTCAGAATGCACGCGCACCAGCACTGCTTCATTTTTAAACTCACCCATCGTAAGCGCTACATGAATTTGATTATTAATCATATCCCGATATAAAATTAATCTGTATCTACCGAACACTGTGGGAAGGATTGTCTCAGTAATTCTCTCTATTAATTTTTCAGAACGCCGGCGATATTCAATGAGGTCGGCAATAGAGCAAATCTTTAAACTATGCTGTTTGGCAAATTCAAGTAATTGCGCCAGTCTTGCCATGGTACCATCGTCATTCATAATTTCGCAGATTACACCAGCAGGATAAAGCCCGGCCAACTTCATCAAATCTATCGTTGCCTCAGTGTGCCCTGCCCTGACTAAAACTCCGCCTTTCTGCGCCTTCAAAGGAAAGGTATGGCCAGGGCGAATTAAATCCTCGAATTTCGCCTGGGGATTAATCAGGACTTCTATAGTCCGCGCCCGGTCAAAGGCAGAAATACCGGTAGTTATGCCATAGGCTGCATCTACAGAAATCATCCAGGCAGTAGAAAGGGGGTCTTTTTTATTAGATAAAATTTCCGCATCGCCGGCCATAGGCTGCAGGCCTAATTGCTTTAATCTTTCCTCTTCCATCGGCACACAGATAAGGCCGCGGCCAAACTTTGCCATAAAATTTATCTCTTCTGCCCTGACAAAAGACGCGGCGATGACCAAGTCGCCTTCGTTCTCGCGGTCCTCATCATCAACAACAATGACAAGTTTACCTTTTTTTAAATCTGCTAATATTTCTGGAATGGTGTTAAATGTGCCCATAATAATAAACCCGAAGATAATCTTCGGGTAGGAAATTGATAATCTTCTTCCTTCTAGACTTTAACTATTGGCTCAAGGATTGCACTTGATCTGCTCCGAAAACCGGAGCTCGTAGGCTTTACTACCAGTTGGGAATTACGCCCTTTCCCGAAGACTAATCTTTTGTTAGTATAACATAAAATCTTATCTTGTCAATAGCCTTGAAAACATTTATAATAGAAAAGCAATGCAAGACATAATATATCAAGCGCATAAGTTCCTGATAAAAATAGGCAAAAGCGTAGCCGTAGCCGAATCCTGCACCGGTGGGCTAGTTTCTCGCCTGCTTACCCAAATTTCTGGAAGTTCCCAATACTTCATCTTAGGAGTAGTCGCCTATAGTAATCAGGCAAAGATAAATATTTTGCAGGTCCCTACCGGCCTTATTGCCAAAAAAGGCGCAGTCTCAAAAGAAGTAGCGCAAAGAATGGCGCAATCCATGAGAAAATTAGCCAAAACCGATTTTGGTATCGGCGTAACCGGCATTGCCGGACCAACCGGTGGCTCAAAAGAAAAGCCCGTTGGCACAGTTTTTATCGCTATAAATAGTAGGAAGAAAAATATTTGTAAAAAATATCATTTTAAAGGAAACCGCGCTGCCATCCGCAAAAAAACAGCCTTAAAAAGCTTAGAATTATTAAGGATAATTATCTAATTTTATGAGAACATTTATTGCCATTGAACTACCTAAAGAAATCAAAGATTCATTATCTAATCTGCAAGAACAATTAAAAAAATCCGGCGCAGATGTGAAATGGGTCCAGGCGCAAAACATCCATTTGACCTTGAAATTTTTAGGGGAAAGGGACGACAAAAAAATAGAAAAAATTATGCAGATTTTAGAAGAAGTTGCCCAAGGTAAAAATCCTTTTCAGATACGCATTTCTTCTCTGGGGGCATTTCCGAAGATAGATTTCCCTAAAGTAATCTGGGTGGGAATTGATAAAGGCGATACCGAAACCAAGGAAATCGCTAAAGAATTGGAAGAAAAAATTGCCAAACTTGGTATCCCTAAAGAAGAGAGACCTTTTTCTTCTCATATCACTATCGGCAGGACAAGGTCGGGATTAAACCGGGAAGGTTTGGTTAAAGATTTGGCTAATTTAACGCAGAATTTTGGGCAACAAATTCAGGAATTCCTCGCGACCAAAATCACCCTCTTTAAAAGCACCCTTACTCCCAAGGGCCCTATCTACGAAGTCTTAAAAGAAGCCAGCCTTAAAACAACCTGAAGAATAATATTGGTATATAACCCGGCAATAATATCGTCGCTCATCACCCCTAAGCTTCCTTTTAAATTCTCCAAGGATCCAGCCGGATATGGTTTTAGCGCATCAAGTATACGAAATAGGATAAAGGCAATAATCACTAATTTTATATCATAAGGTACAAATATGAGGCTCAAAAGCATGCCTACAACTTCATCTATTACAATACATCTTGCATCCTTTCTAGCGAATATCTCTTCTGCCCTGCCAGCCACTAAAAATCCTAAAATCAGCAAAGTCAG
>CAYHAI010000173.1:0-4067 GCA_964354585.1 uncultured Planctomycetales bacterium | reverse complement strand
CAGCCGAACCCTTCCGCTCCCTGCATTCCACTGACTCGCAAAGGAAAGCGTCCCTGGCTTTCCTCAAAGCGTTCTGCCAGTTCCTCGCAGCGATCCCCGTCAGTCACCCTGTGGGCCTGCTGTACGCGTTCCCGGGAAGAGCGCCTCGTGGTGACTTCGCGCTTTTCAAGGATGCGTCTACATTCAGTGGGCTCTCGTTCTTGGGCCTTTGCTTCGACTTGCTTGGGCACGCGAACTTCTCCTGCTGACTCTCTTGTCGGCATGCTGCTGGTTTCAGACACAGGGTCCTCACCGACGGACGGGAGCTGTTCCCCGGTCGGCCCTATCGTTAGGGTTACCCATGCTGGAGCCGGTTGAAGTTCCTCCTCCACGTTTATGTGCAGGGTGTCTCTTGCCTGGGCAAGGATTCCTTCCGCATCGTGGCCAAGGATGTGTGACAGCACTTGTTTCCTCTCCTCGCGATCCTTGGAGGGGGCAAGCTGCGCAAAATCGCTTGTGCGCTCTACATCGAGAACCTCTGCCAAAACGCCCGAGACATAACGCGCCACCATCACGTTTTTCAGGAAAGGTGGCGAGACCTTGGGTGGCATGATTAGGTAGGCCGTGTTGTCGCGTACAAGCGACTCGCCCTCATGGGTAAGTGAGATGTCTATGTCGCGGTCGTTCACTCTTGCACGGCCGCTGACACGAAAACACGGAATGATCCTCAGTCTCTTGAATTGAGCGAGACCTACAACATCTGGAGTTGCGTCGAGTCGCACGGCCAAGACATAGGGCTTCAGCCGCTGCAACTCATCGTTCAGTACATCACTCCGGGGAACTTCATCGAATTGATCAACGGCGATTTCCATGTCCCGGGTCCGAAGGATCTTCGCGCCAAACACACGTTTTATCTTCTCCAAGCCGCGCCTCTTGGGCAGATCGATCACGGGAAAATGGTCTACTACAGCCTTCGGAATGGTAGCGTCGCCTGGGAGGTACACCCCCTCGGAGACGGGAACATACGACCACTTGCCATTCGTACAACCCCAGAGCTTTCCCTCTGCCTTGAACTCCTGCTCACGCGCCCGAGCCGCCGAGCTCGGCTCCTCGTCCCCGGGTTTCTCGGCTAAAATCCTGTATACCTGGGTCGCAGACTTTCCCTCCGGGTCGATCTTGGGGAGCTGAAGCATCAAATCGTACCATTGCTCCCAGGTGATGTCTTCCAACGCCATGCGCACCCCTATAATCATAAGAGCATGGTTTAGTGTCCCTTGGTCTATCTGCAGGCTCTGCAGTACGCCGGCCCGTGGGTTCAGTGCCGGCCTCGGGAAAATCCTTTGAAGCTCTGCGGCAGTGGTCCTGACAAGAACACACTCAGCTGGAGCATGCTTGTTGCCGTTTGTCGTCGGTAGCCATGCCCTTTTCTGTAGCAGCCACAAAACGTAGCTCGGTATAGAATGAGATGAAGTCCGCTCTGTTCGCGCCTTGAACCGGGCTGTCAGCTCAGCACTGGTGTCTCCGTGGCGGCTCCAGTTCCTGAAGCGGTCGTCACCCGCAACCCACCCAAGGGTCGCATGGGGGTCTGCACGATCGAGGATCTCACAAACGTGCTGGATATTTGTCACTCGTGTAGAAACGAGGTTGAGATCATCCGGCGAGCTGGCTGTGCAATCCCCGAACTCTATGGGGTACCTTGTTGCCTGACGGGCGTGATCCAGGTATTCTCTGTCCTTCCACAGATAGCATGTCACGATCTCTTCCCGAGGAAGCTCTGCCACACCGAGCCACAAAAGCAAGTTCTCTGATTTCTCCGTGGCTTTGTCGAGGCCGAAGGCCTCAGGGTGCGCCACAAATAGCTCGGGGTGCAACGTACCCAAAAGCGCTTCCATGAGGGCACCTTTCGGGTACGGGGTTCCAAAGTAGAGTTCATCTGCCTTTCTCCACTCCTTCCTTCGGGTGGGCAGGTCGACTTGCAGGGTTGGCTCCCTTTGGGGAGCCTCTCGCCCACCTGCGGCAGCCCAGAGACTCCTGAGTGCCCTGATGCCGTCCAGCCGAATCTCATCCGTCCGCTCCGGAGCATTGCTGCAACGGGCATTGGTTTGTGCGACCAGAGCTCTTGCCGCGCCCCTGAAGTCGTATGCATAGACGTTTGTATAGCCAGCCTCTCGCAACTCCTCGGCAAGCCGCTCCCTTGAGTAACCGAGAAGCTCAATGACCTTTTCAACCAACTGCGCCGACACGAACCTCATGGACATCCACGCTGGCAATTTGAAGGCGTCCTCCGATAGCGGCGGGAAGTACGTCGTACTTGCCGGATCGATGGAAGTCCCGGACTCGTCTATGAGAAGGGCTGGCGGGGGGTCTTTTGCAACGAACCCGAATCGCCGATTTCTGACAATCCCAGCAAGCAAAGCTGCACGTTCGTCGAGCGTGAGAGATGCAGAAGCTTTTTCTACGCGGGTTCGGAATTCATCCGCAGACAGCTCCTCGATCTCCAGCCACTCCAGGGTTTTGCCCAGCCAGTAGTCATCGGTCGGCAGGACGAGATCCTCGAACCGCTTAAGAGGCAACCAGCCCTTCGTGTCAACTGGCACCCGTTTGACGCTCGTGGGGGCAGCAAAAGCTCCATCGCGCCTGGGTACAATCTTCTTACTCTGAGCCGCACTCAGGAGCGCGTCTTTGAATCCTAGCTTTTCGAGTACCGGGTCCTCACTCGCACCTCTGGAAGCAATGATCTCCACTGCCCTCCAAGGGTGAGCCTGGTCAACGCTTTTCTCTGCCACATGCGCTATGGCGTCGGCAAGTTTTACCGTCAGGTAGCGATTGGGCTCGGTCTCGACAAGGTTCTGGCGGTTGTCTGTCAGCTCCATGGTCGCGTGCGCAACAAGCGCGACAGGGAGCCGGACATTGGTTGGGAAGTAGTTGTAAAGGAAGCCATGCTCTGACAGACCTTCGCGGACTGCGACCCGAATCTCGTAGGCGGAAGTCTCCCTTTGGCCGGGGCTGAGCAGGTCTTGTGGTATCACTCCTTTATTTGTAAAGATCTTCCAGCGCGCTGTCTCACGTCCGTCTGGCTCAACTGTCACGCCGACTGAGTCCCGTTGTCTGTCGGCACGCCAGAGCGTCATCCGGTCCGGAGTCTCAATAGCTATCTCTTCCAGATACTGAAGAAAGAGAACAAGCTCTGCTTTCAGGCCTTCAATCTCCTTGAATGCCGCCTTAGCGTCACCGGCTTGGGTGAAGGGCAAAGCAACGACGGTATCATATCGACTCCGCAACTCTGCTGCGCGCTCCCACATCAGGCGCCAGCGCTCATCCTTTGCGAACTCCGGGAACCTGTCTGAACTCACCACCGCGGGACAAGAGAGGAGGGGAATGGGCGTCTCATGGTCGCTCCTCTTCCATTCTTCCAGTTTCCTCCGGACCCGTTCAGTGTCGTGTGCCAACTGCTTGAGCGAGGCTGCAGCCAGGGAAGGCGAGAACGCCAATTTCAGGTTACCGCTCAAGATGAACGGGCAGTCTGTCCAGGCCAGCACAGAACGGAACCCGAGCCCGCGATTCCCAATGTACCTGGAACGGTCGAGCTTTTTTGGGCTCAGATTGCTCACGATGAGTGAGCCCACACCCGCTTCGGAGAAGGGCACGCCCGTGTTTGCGACGCACACGCCTTCTGGCCATACTCTGATCAGCGCCTTGTTGTTACCGTAACCCACACCAGCATCGTCAGCGTTTTGCAGCAGTTCCAGAATCTCTCGACCTTCGTACTGGACTATGCTGCGACGTTCACGTTCAAATTCCCCTATCATCTGCTCGGGCTCAATGCGAAAGGCCGTTTGCCGCCTTTTCAGTCGTTCCACAAGCCACTGGTGCCATTCCTCGGCTGACCAGCTTGTGGATTCCTCTGCTGTCTTCACGTTGTTTGTCATGGTCCTCCAGCACCCCGAGCACGGAAGGCTCTTTCAGATTTGGCGGATATCCTTCCCCTGGCCCTGCGAGACAGGTTTGTCCACTTTAGAAAATAGCCAGTTGATTTATGAAGACTATGCTACCAACTCCACTCCATGTCAGGGCGTATCCGGACGAAC
>CAYHAI010000172.1:0-3776 GCA_964354585.1 uncultured Planctomycetales bacterium | reverse complement strand
GATGGTCTCAAACAGGAAAATGAGTTGCTCAAAAAGCAACTATTTGACTTACAAAAGACAACCGAAGATAGGTTTAATACCATTGCCGTTATTTTACAAGATTTACAAAAAAATAATAAGAAATAAATGCCCTATACCATTCGCAAACAACCCAACATTCCTATGTATAAGGTATACTCGAACGGACGTCCACTATCGATTAAACCTCTTACAAAAGAGATGGCACGAAAGCAACAAATCGCAGTATCTCTTGCAGAGGGAATTTATCCAAAGAAAGCTAAGAAATCTAAGAAGTAATTATATTCAAATCAATATAATTAAAAATCGTCGGGAATCGGTAGCGTTATACCCTTTTTTTTGAGAAATGCGGTTAGTTTGTTGGCATCTCGCTTTGGGATAATGTATTCATCGGGCATGACAACACATCCTATGAGTTTTTTCTTATCGGTTATCTTTCGTTGGGTCATCTTATGTGGATAGTCGTCCATATATCCTCTCTCGATGACAGGCCGAGGCACAACAACGCTACCAATTTCGAGAAGACCATTAATGGTGTCTTCGTCTCTATCTTCATCACGGATTCCTTTTATCCACGGGATCCTTCCGCCTCTCGAAAGATTGCGAGGTAAAACATTAGCTATTTGAACGGGCTTATTGTTTCGATTGATGTAGTACATTTATTTATTGTTTTTTGCTTCTAATTTTTTCTTATATTTCTCTAACTTATCGAGTTGGCGTTGTTTCTCGTCTAAAAGAGCCTTCTCTTCTTCGGTGATTCCTTCGGTAGGAGCGGTAATACTCGCAAAGACGGCATCGGTAATCGGGATATAATCCGGAATAACGACTTCTCGTATCGAAAAAGAAAAGTTAAAGTTATCGACACCTCGCAAATCGATTGCACTATAACTTAGATTGGTTGATAGATAGAAATTGAGTTTTGATATATTGTTATCCAAAACATAGATAGAATCCCCTTCGACGCTTTGGCCGATATAGGTGTTCTGTTGTGAGAAAATCGGGATTTTGTAGACGATATCGCTAAACGCTCCCTGTTGGACTATCCATTCACGGTTATATTCTTGCCGTAGCGAGGAACACCGTAAAAATAAGCAATTAACAGGGTTCGCAACGGCTGTTTGCGTCGATACAGGAGTTAATATCGTAGACATAATAGCATTTGCGGTAAATCCAAAGAATTTGCCCAATAAGGTATTAGTAGCGAATTTTACGGTGATTTGGGCCAATGCGGGTGCAGTCATTGTAAGGGTTGAAAGACCGGTAATACTTGAATATGTGAACGTAAAGGTAGGTTGAAACCTGATGTATGCACCGACTGACGTATCGGCGACTGCATATAACCGTGTGGCAAGTTCAGTTAATACCGTTTGGCAGTTGTAATTTCCAACAGTCATTGTGATATTGGCTGTCTTTGTCGTGCCGTATATATCTCTAAAATCGCAAGATACAGTAGCGATATCACTTGATAATTGATAAAATGAGAAAGGAACAGTGGCTTCATGACATATAATTTGAAATTTAGTATTTTTACCGATTTTAGAAATCATCTGGGGTAAATCGATGGTCAAATCACTGACCGTCCCCGAGTTCCTCTGTGAGGACTGGACTTGAAAGGTCCAACGTCGAATTTCGTTGCTCATCTTCTTTATTACTATCATCTTTTTCTTCTTTTTCATCGTATTCTATTTTCTTTTCGCAGTCCGTTAGGCTATTTCGCAGAGCGTCGAAGTCGGTAATGCGAATATCTGCATCGGCGATAAGATGCGACTTATAATCGAGGATAGATTTAAGAACAGAGGGAGATACACCGCTAAAACATTTAACGTTAACGATTGGAGTAAGCATTTTATTTATATAAAAATAAAATTTTTTAAATTAATTTATTTACGCATCGAACGGAGCTTGGCCATGTGAGCCTTTGCTTCGGCTGAACCCTTTACGAGTTTATTACCGTGTGCTTTACCTCCTTTTTTGAGTCCAAATAATGAACCGAGCAAATTACCGACGCCACGGCCGATGTCTCCACCAGGACCGCCGAAAAATGTTCCACCGAGTCCTCCTAAGATATCGCCACCGATACCTCGTGCTTGCATTGCATGAGCTTTACCACCCTTTTTTAGTTGTCGTGGCATTGTTTTTATTATTACAAGAAAAAAAATTACTGAATTCTATCAAACCGTTTGAAATACATGGGCCGTGACGGGTTATACTGATTGATATATAGAAAACTGTACGGCTCATCGGTCGCATAATTGTATAGATCCATTAACTCGTCTTCTTTCCCGTTCATATCCTCGACAAACGATTTGAGTTCTTTCTTACTTTGGGTGTGCCAATAGGCGATGCAGTCGACGTTGCTTCGAATGATAGTGGGGAGGTAGTTGTTCCATTTCTGGACCAAAATAAAATTACTGAGCAACTTATGCCGATTCGTCGTATAAATTTCAGCTAATCTCTTCCCGTTTTTTCCCTTCAACATGTGAATGCAGTCATCTAATATCAAGAGGTATTCTGGCTTAGGTTTCTTTGTTTGTTTTCGGATTTCTGTATCGTATTCAATCTTATCGACGATATCTTGTAAGTTTTCTTCATTTAATTCCTGATAGTATTGGTCATCACCGATATCTTCAACTAATTCAAGCATTTTCTCGTCTTTTTTAGCAGTAGGGCTGATTAAGAAAATCTTGTTATACCTTTTGTATAGTGGGGATTCCTTCTTGGTAACCAGGTTGAGAAGTAAAGTGGTTTTGCCCTGTCCTTTGGACGCACAGAATACCATATTAAACGGTTTATCTGGGAACGTATGTTGTTTATCGTCTCGTTGTTTATCGAAAGGTGTCAACATCATCGTTAATTTAGAAT
This sequence comes from uncultured Planctomycetales bacterium, assembly GCA_964354585.1. GTDB lineage: Bacteria > Omnitrophota > Gorgyraeia > Gygaellales > Profunditerraquicolaceae > CAYHAI01. Next base: position 896 of record CAYHAI010000172.1, on the reverse strand, counting down.
GGCTCATTGTTTTATTATAATCATATAATAAAATTTAATTACCGTTTTGCATATACTTGTACGCCCTCAACAATTGAATTCCCCATATTTGTTGCGGTGTTTTGCATTTCTTCCCTGTTATATACCTTCGAAAGATACGAATGACGAAGCATACTGGATCCAACCTTCTTCCCAAAAATCTTATTGAGACGTTGGTTAATTTGAACTTGGTTAAGGGGCTTATTACTTACCGGAGAAACAAGGAGATAAGGCGACGTATTCAAGCGGATCCACTTACCTAACAGAGTTTTCAGCTTTGGCGAGATAGCAATTTTCTGTGTCCCGTATAGAGAAGAGGTTTTGTACTTTTGAAAGATGAAATTGCCTTTATCGATATAATTGACTTCTGGATCCTTCTTATCGTAATCACGGATCCACATTTTTGCGTAGTCCTCGCTTCGGCGTGGCTCGTTCAGCACATAGAGAGAGAGCAAAACGTAGTCTTGGATCCGGTTAAAATCGGTAGGCGATAACGGTTTCTTGGTAAAGAGAGGGCCAACTTCTTTACCCATTTGATTATGAATCGATAAGACATCATCCCATTCGACCCAATTCTCTTCTTGCTTGTCGGTCTTTTCGTCGGTGTAGTTCTCCCGAACGTGGTTTGAGTCTTCTTTCATCTTGGCTCGATAGACTTCGCATTGAGGGTGATGAAGGCATAGAATGGTAAGTGCGGATAATACAGTTTTTCGTTTTGTGGGTTCTAAGTCTTTGAGGAACTCAATCGTCTTCTTTGCGTTTTTACAGAAATAGTCTTGAATATCTTCTTCTTCCAACTTATCGGTTTGGGTCATCTTACGATAGAGAGAGGAGAGAATAGAGGCATACGTCTTAATCGATGATTCGGTTAGATGGGA
>CAYHAI010000171.1:0-21089 GCA_964354585.1 uncultured Planctomycetales bacterium | reverse complement strand
TTACCTTGTTCATCGGCCCTAAACCAATTTACGTGAAAAATCTTAGGCGGCTTGGCCATCCGCCTGCCCATCTCTAACCAGTGCCTAAAATATTCCGCCATGTTGTAACCGCAAAAAGGAAACATAGCCATAGGGTCGCGGCGCACCTGTCCTATTTTACCTACCTGCGCTGCGGTCAACTCCGAGGCCATAGTCGCGCCTACAAATACGCCGTGTTGCCAATTAAAAGATTCATAAACCAAAGGGGCAAGGTGCGCTCTGCGGCCGCCAAAAATAATTGCAGAAATGGGCACCCCATGATGTTGGTCTAAGCGAAAAGAGGCAGAAGGACAATTTAAAATCGGGGCGGTAAAGCGGCTATTCGCATGCGCGCCCAAAATTGGTTTTCCGTTACTGTCAATCGTGCCCGGCTTCCAAGGTCTTCCCTGCCAATCAATGCCGCTATTCGGTGCTTCTCCATCCGCGCCTTCCCACCAAACTGTATTATCCGGTTTAAGTAGGACATTGGTGTAAATAGTATTCTTCTTAATTGTCTCAACCATAGTAGGATTGGTCTTAGAATTTGTCCCCGGCGCCACGCCAAAAAATCCTGTCTCGGGATTAATCGCCCAAAGCGAACCGTCAGAATCAATGCGCATCCAGGCAATATCATCGCCTACGGTCCAAATTCTATAACCTTTTACTTTCAGCCCCTCGGGAGGAACTAACATTGCTAAATTTGTCTTACCGCAAGCGCTGGGAAAGGCGGCGGCAATATATTCAATATGGCCGTTGGGTTCTTCTATGCCCATAATCAACATATGCTCCGCCAACCAATGCTCTCGTCTGGCGAGAAAACTGGCAATGCGCAAAGACAAACACTTCTTACCTAAAAGCACATTTCCGCCATAACCTGAACCTACGCTCCAAATTGTATTATCCTCGGGAAAATGCAGTATTAGTCTTTTATTGATATCCAGCTCTGCTTTGGAATGTAAACACTTCGTAAATTTGTCTTCTTTCTCTAATTGCCTTAACACTGCCTCGCCTGCGCGGGTCATAATCAGCATATTTAAAACTACATAACGCGAATCGGTTAATTCTATACCGATTTTACTAAACGGAGAGCCTACCGGGCCCATAGAAAAAGGGATAACATACATAGTCCTACCGCGCATGGCATCCTTAAAAAACGCCCTTGCCTTCTTATAGGCAATACGCGGAGACATCCAATTATTGGTGGGCCCAGCATCGCGCTTTCTTTTGGTGCAGATAAAGGTAAGGTGTTCGGTGCGGGCAACATCATCAGGGGCCGTGCGATGCAAGAAACAGCCTGGCAGTTTTTCTGGATTCAGTTGGACAATCTCGGCGCTTGCCATAGATTCCTTCTCTAATCTTGCCTTTTGCGCCTCTGAGCCGTCTATCCAGACTATTTCATCCGGCTGGCACATCCGGGCCATCTTATTGACCCAATTGATCAATTTTTTGTCAGAAGTAGGAAATTTAGTCATTGGTTTAATAAATATTTATGGACAGAATTGGCTGCCACAGCACCCTCGCCACAGGCAGTAATCACCTGATATAAACTTTTTTTCCGGCAGTCTCCGCAGGCAAATACACCGCCTTCAGAAGTCTTCATCTCCTGATCAGTAATTATAAATTCTGCCTCATCCATCTCCAAGAGATTTTTTAAAAAACCGGTATTCGGGCTTATCCCCACAAAGACAAATACCCCCTGGCAGGAGATCTTGTTTTGAGAATTTGTTTCTAGATTTTTTAGCAAAACCTGTTCTACTTTATTTTCCCCTTGAATTTCTTCTATGATACTATCCAGAATAAAATTGATTTTAGGAATACCTTTTACCTTCTCGATTAAAATCTGGGATGCCCGTAACTCTCCCCGGCGATGCACCAGATAAACATTCTTGGCATAGCTACTTAAAAAAATTGCTTCTTCAATAGCCCTGTCTCCGCCGCCGATTACCGCCACATCTTTATTCCTAAATAAAGGGCCGTCGCAGGTAGCGCAATAAGAAACTCCCCGGCCAATAAATTTATCTTCTCCTTTGACGCCCAATCGCTTCGCGCTGGCGCCCGTAGCAATAATCATACTCTTTGTCTGGTAAGAGTTACCTGGTGTTTTAATATTAAAAGTAGTGCTACTGGAAGATATGGCTAAAACTTCCTCTGCTTCAATACTTATGCCCAATTCCTCTACCTGTTTCTTGAATCTCTCAACTAATTCCTGCGTAGATATGCCGCCCGGAAATCCGGGAAAATTCTCAATATCAGCAGAAAGAATAATCTGGCCGCCGGCTGCTATTTTTTCCAGGATTAAGGTATTCAGGCGATATCTTCCGGCATAAAGCGCTGCGGTCAAACCTGCCGGCCCTGCTCCGATAATAATCAAATCATGCATATTATTTACCCTTTAACCCTCTTTAACCTTCTCGCACCTACGCGGTGCGGTTGGTATGGTATGGTACGTCAGGATAAGAACTTCTCACTAACGGCCCGGATAACACTGACTTAAAACCTAAGCCTAATCCGATATCCCGGTATCTTTGGAATTGCTCAATGCCGATAAATTCCTTAACCGGATAATGGGCTGGTGAAGGGGCGAGATATTGCCCTAAGGTCAAAATGTCGCAGCCTGAATATAACAAATCTTGTATTGTCTTGATAACCTCTTCTTCGGTTTCTCCCAAACCTAACATTATGGAAGACTTAGTGGTAAATAAAGGCTGAATTTCTTTTATTTTTTTCAAGATGTCCAAAGAAATCCGGTAGTTGGCTTTTGGCCTTAAATCTTTATACAGCCGCTCTATTGTCTCAATGTTATGGCCGACTAAATGCGGCTGGGCAGCCAGGACAACCTTAAGGCTTAAGATGCTGCCTTTGAAATCGGGTATCAATACCTCTATCTTGATATCGCTATTTATCCCACGAATTGACTCTATAGTCTGGCTAAAAATTTTTGCGCCACCATCGGCTAAATCATCACGCGTAACCGAAGTAATTACCACATAATTAAGCCCGAGGTCTTTTACTGCTTTTGCGATACGCCAGGGTTCATCTTCATCCAACTTTAAATTTTTATTCTCGGTTTTTCCGACGGCGCAAAAGCGGCAGTTTCTCGTGCAAGTATCTCCTAAAATGATAAAGGTAAACTTCTGATGCTTGAAACAAAAACTTAAATTAGGGCATCTTGCTTCCTGACAGACCGTGCGCACATTGGATTCAGACAATAACTGCGCTCTCTCTAAAGTTATTTTATCGGGAATCTCCTGCCTAAACCATAAAGGAAGCCTATTCATCTTTTTATTCTTACAAAATTACTGATGGAGCGGTCGTAAGTCTTTTCTATATCCGCCGGGAAAAAACAAGCAGGAATTTGGCCCTGGCTTTTGTGATACAAAACACACTCGCAACAAATACCTTTGCGGGAACAGGGATGATAACTACAATTGCAGTTTACAAGATTTTGTTTTTGATTCGAACAATTTTTCATCGGTTTTCACCTTCTCTTTTAGTTCGACTAATTTCCTTCTCATCTTCAGTTGTTCAAAAAATGAAGCGTAATCCACAATGAGCCTGCCTTTTAAATGGTCTATCTCATGCTGCAAAACACAAGCCAGTAAACCTTCTGCTTCTATAGCCACGGGCTTACCCAATTCATCCTCTGCCGCAATTTTCACTTTTTTTGCGCGTTTAACTTTTATACATACGCCCGGAATACTAAGACAACCCTCTTCCATTACCTGAGAACCTTCTTTTTTTATAATTTTAGGATTTATCAATTTCAAAAGACCACTGCCGATATCTACGACAATCATCGCCTCATTAATCCCCACTTGGGACGCAGCCAGGCCAATACCTTGCGCCTCATACATTAATTGCGCCATTTTACTTAAAATATCGCGCTGGAAAGATGTTATCTCTTTGACCGGCCAGGCTTTTTTTCTTAATACCGGCTCGCCAAATAATCTAATCTTTAATCTGGTTTCTGGCATCAACTTTTATAATCTGGGGTTTGATATTTTTTATCTCTTGTTCTTCTGCTAGCGCATAAGAAACAATCACTACCTCGTCGCCCACGCAGGCACCGCGACTAGCCGGGCCATTCAGACAGATTACTCCGGAGCCTGCCTTACCTTTAATGGCGTAGGTCTCCAGGCGATGTCCGTTATTCAGATTAAATACCTCTACCTTCTCGCCCTCAATAATATTAGCTGCCTGCATTAATTTCTCATCGATGGTAACACTACCTTCATAATAAAGATTTGCCTCGGTGATATGCGCGCGGTGGATTTTAGATTTTAAAAGTGTTCTTAACATTTGTATTCTCCTATTTATTCAATGCCTTCACTATTTCTTCGGCAAATTCTCGGGCTGCGGTTGGACCCGAGGCAGTAATAATATTACCTTCTTTTTCTACCGCTCGACCGGTATAATTCGCGCCTGCAGATTTAAGTTGGCCCGCCTCAGAGGACCAAATCGTAGCGCGCTTACCTTTTAAAACACCTGCTTTAGCCAAAGTGACAGGCGCAATACAAATTGCTGCCACGAGCCGATTAGCAGTAAGAGCGTCCTGTGCCAACTTATGGGCTATTGGGTCATCCCAGTATTGGCTTGAGCCTGAGCCGCCAACAAATACTATGGCATCAAAATCTTTTATTTTTATATCGCTGACTAAAATATCGGGTTCAACTTTTGCGCCCAACATCCCCTTTGCAGGAGAAAGACTAGTGGAAGCAACTTTTACCTCTATGCCGTTTCTTTTAAAAATCTCTTGAGGTTCTAAAAGTTCCTCATCGCGAAAACCATCCTCGGCAATAATCATCGCTGCTTTTTTCATCTTCGCCACCCCCTCTTCTTGGCCGAAAACCGAAAACCTAAAACCTAAAACCGCAAATAATACTAACACAACTATTAAAATATTTCTCATTTTGTCAGCCTCATTATCAATTTATAAGTTTGGCGGGCAATCATCAGTTCCTCATCAGTAGGGATAACCAAAACTTTAGGTTTTTTCTTGAAGGCCGCAAATATTCCCTGGCAAATTTTCTCTCTAATTCTTGCCTGATTCTCGCCAATCCCAGCAGTAAAAACTAAGGCATCACAACCACCCATAATTGCCGTATAAGCGCCAATATATTTTTTTATCCGGTAAATAAAAATATCTATTGCCAATTTTGCCCGCTTATTTCCACTTCTTGCTTTACTTTCCAATACCCGCATATCATTACTTATGCCGGATATTCCTTTTAAGCCGCTTTCCTTATTTAATATAGCATCAATTTCATTAAGATTAAACCTTTTCTTTTTCATCAGGTAAGTAACCAGGGCGGGGTCAATATCGCCGCAACGCGTGCCCATAATCAGGCCCTCCAAGGGCGTAAAACCCATACTGGTATCCACAGATTTTCCTTTATTTACTGCGGTAATACTACATCCGTTGCCAAGATGGCAAGTAATGATTTTTAATTTATGCAATGGTTTTTTAAGCATTCTGGCTGCTTCCTGCGCCACATATTCGTGGCTAGTGCCATGAAAACCATATTTTCTTATCCCCAATCTTTGATAATATTCATAAGGCAGCCCATAGACATAAGCATACCCGGGCAAGGTCTGGTGAAAGGCAGTATCAAATACTGCCACCTGTTTTAACCTAGGCAACAATTTTTTACAAGCCAAAATTCCGGATAAATTTGCCGGATTATGTAAAGGCGCGATAGCACAGCATTGCCTTATTTTTTGGATTACCGCATTATCAATTAATACCGGCCTTTTAAATAACTCTTGACCATGCACTACTCGATGGCCAATGGCATAAACCGAATTAATCCTTCGACTACGCTCAGGATTAATGGTGAGCGAAGCCGAACCATTAATTTTTTTTAAGATTATCTTTAGGCCGCTATAATGGTCGTGGATTAAAGAACCTTTTTCGCCGATATGCTCGATTAGCCCTTTAGAAATGAGCTTTTCGCTGGGCATATCAAAAAGTTTGTATTTGATGGATGAACTTCCGCTATTTATAACTAGAATTTTCATTGGGCTCTAATCGCCGTAACTGCCACGCAATCTACAATATCTTCTACTGAACAGCCGCGGGATAAATCGCTGCAAGGTTTATTCAAGCCTAAAAGTAAAGGCCCTAAGGCGCGAGCATTGGCTAAGCGCTGGACAAGTTTATAGCTAATATTGCCTGCCTCTAGATTGGGAAATATCAATACATTTGCCCTGCCGCCGATGGGACTGTCGGGAGATTTTATTTTCGCTACTTCCGGAACAATCGCTGCATCTACCTGCATTTCGCCATCCACCAATAGATTCGGCGCTATCTCTTTTAGTAATTCTTTTGCCTCGCCTATTTTCTCAACAGATTTACCTTTGGCTGAGCCCTTGGTAGAATAACTTAACAGGGCAACACGAGGATTTAAATCTAAAACCTTACGGGCTAATTCTGCTGATGCCAAAGCAATACAGGCAAGTTGCCGTGGATTAGGGTCGGGAATTATACCGCAATCAGCAAAGAGAAATGTCCCTTCTTCGCCCAAGGGACAATTTGGCACGACCATAATAAAGGCGCTAGTGACAATACTAATATGCTCATCCACACCCAAACACCAGATAGCTGCTCTGGCTACATCGGGCGTGGTGTGGCTTGCTCCAGCGACAAAACCATCGGCCTTACTATCCCTGGTCATCATTGCCGCATAATAAAGTGGATTATCAAATATCTTTCTAATCACATTGACATCTGATTCTTTGGTTTTGCGGAGCTGATAAAATTCCTCAATGTATCTTTCTTTATCCGCGGGATTAATCTTATCCGGGGTTAAAAGCAAAACACGAGCCATCCCTTCCTGCTCGATAACCCTAGCCGCCTCCACGACCCGGCTATCGTCGTATTCAGGAAGCACAATAGTTTTTAACTTGGCCTTTGCTTTCTGATGAATTTTTGTAATGGTATCCACGTCAAATTCCTCCCGATATTCTATCTAAATTTACATTATCTTTAATTAATTTTATCACCGCATTAATTTTGGCAGTATCTTGCGGCCTGATCTTAACCGTTAAATCATGAATACAAGATGCCACGCTATAAGTATCCGATTTAGCTAATAATACCGGTATATTTGCCTTGTTTAATAAATTCATAATTGGCTGCTCAGGAACAATGTTGCCCGATAAAACTATTCCCGAAACCTTAAGCCTTTTTTCACCTGCCTCCCTAAAACATCCTAAGGCCGTCATAATCATATCTTCCCTGTCACCCGGAGTAATCAAAAGGCTATCGTCAACCATATATTTTATAGCATCGCGCGGCTCCATTGCGCCTACGATAATCCGCGAGATATATGTCTCTAAAGATTCTTTCCCGCACAAAAGTTCAAAATCTGTCTCCCCTAAAATCTGTTCTACTGTAGGATAAGAAAGCATAGGATAATATGGCAGAACACCCAAAACCTCTACCCCCTTTCTCTCTAACCCTTTTCTTACCAGGCGATTTATCTTCTCAAATTTTTCCGGCAGCACCTTATTAATAATTACCCCCAATACCTTAACTCCCTCTTTCTCAAAGAGCACCTTATTTAAAACTATTTCGTCTATGGGCCTGCCGATACCTCCGGAAGAAATGATAATCACCTTTGAGCCAAGCAGTTTCGCTACCGTAGCATTAGAATGATCAAATACCGAACCTACGCCCGCATGGCCAGTGCCTTCAATAACAACCAACTGTTGCCCCTTAGAGACCCTGCGGAAGGAATCTTTAATCTGTTGGGTAATTGATTTTTTATCCGGATGGGCAATATATTTTTCTGTAAAACCTTTTTCTACGGCAATCGGGCTCATATCCTTGAGCCCACATCTTATTCCGCAGACCTTCTCAATAAGTAGGGAATCTTCATCAATCTTGAGACCTTCCTCTTCCAGATAACGCTGGCCAATGGGTTTTATAAAAGCAACTTTCTTAAATCTATCCTGAAAATTACGGATTAAGCCTAAGGAAACCGTGGTCTTGCCGTCATTCTGTTTGGTGGCAGCGATAAAGATTTTTTTCACCCCGCACCTTCTCCTTATTCAATTATTCTTACACAACTTTCTACTTAACCCCGCTTATCCGATACTAAAAATTGTCATGAATATAATGAAGGTGCGGGGTTCATCGAATATTCTCTTCTATTTTTCGCTTCAGCTCAATCTTATTTAAAGCGCCTGTGGCCTGGCCAACAATTTTGCCATTTTTAAAAAATAGCAAGGTAGGTATAGACATTATTCCATATAAGGTAGCGGTTTTAGGGTTCTCGTCCACATTGACTTTACCAACCTTGATTTTTCCTGCGTATTCCCTGGCTAAATCTTCAATAATAGGCGAAATCATCTTGCACGGCCCGCACCAAGTGGCCCAAAAATCCACTAAAACTGGAAGATTAGATTCTAAAACTTCCTTCTTGAAATTAGCATCCGTAAAATGCGATAAGCTCATATTATTCCTTTGATTAAAGGGTCAAAAAATAGGCAGGTAAATTTATAAACTATCACAAATAGGGAATAATTGCAAGTGATTTCAGGCTCACCGTTACGCACCTACGCGGTGCGATAAGGTAAGATAGGGGGTAGGGAAGGGATTTTCGATAAGGAGGTTTTTTATTTTTGCTAGTTCTCTTTGATAAGAAATTCTATTTTCCACGAAATCCTTATAAGAAATTTGGTCTATATTTAAAATTTCATCATATTTACAAATTTTGTCCCTCTCATTAACTTTTAATAAATATTCTCGATAAGAAGAAGCCGGCCATTTTTCTGGTTTATCAACCAAATAGGCAGTAACAGGATTCAAATGAATGTATCTTGTTATATGAATTAATTGTTCATCAGTAGTAACTAATATATTTTTAAATCTTCCTTCCCATAAAGGTCCTTTTCTTTTATGTCTAATATTAAAATAACGTGTATAGCTATTAAGAATACGGTTCATAAAAATAGAAATACCGTCTTCTTTTAATTGTTTAAGAATTAAATGTATATGTGTGGGCATAAGGCAATAAGCAATTATTTCTACAAGTTTTTCCTTATTAGACCTATCGGGAAAAGAAATATTTACATCGCCTAATTGGACCTTTGATGATCTAAGAAAATCAGAAAACCTAATCAATGGTTTTTCCATCTGGTAATAACGAATTACATTAAGCATTCTTAAAAATTCAGAGGTATTATTGAATATCTTAAATTCTGCAATGCTTTTATTAAAAATATGGTATATTTCTCCAACTACTAGTACGTCTTTTCTCATAATTAACCTCTACGCACCTACGCGGTGCGATAAGGTTTAGGGGGTTAGTTTGATTTGCTGAGAAAAATAACCTCCGGTAAGCGCATCGAGCATTGCGCTAAGTTCCTGTAATCTTAGTTCTTTTTCAAAGCGCTTCTTTCTATCTTCAATTGATAAATTATCCAGCTCCATCTTAACCCGTAGTCTCTCAAAATATAATTTGGTCACCTCGTCTAGGATATCATCGCGCAGCTGAACCATCAGACGCGCCTGAGAATCAATTAGCCGTTGTTGCTCGCTCCAGATAAGGTCGCTAAGGCTCCACTTGAGCGAAACACCCCATTCCGCAGGACCAACAGCAAAACGGGTAGTATTGGTATTGCTATAACTGGTGACGGTCTCATCGTAATCCAGACTAAAATCTGGCAATACCGCCTTTAACCGCGCCTGTCTTCTTAAATTTTCAATCCTTTCAGGGTCAATTACCTGCGCATATTTAATAGCTGCCTGCTGGACTTCATTAATCCTTGGTTCATCGTTATAATATTCAACAATGATGTCTTTATCGTTATTATTGCCACAAGATGCCTTCGTTTTAAATAAACCCTTATCGCCAGCAGCATATAAATTATTCTGGCTATCTAAAGCCAAAAATTTTATCTCTTCTGCCACTAAGCCTAAGGATAACTCCTGCCATCTATTATCCCTATACTCAAATACCCCTGATTTTGTAACAGCATAGAGACGGGATTCAGAAGAGACCAACAAGAATCTTACATCTCGATTGAGCAGGCCAAAACTTGAAAGTAACTCCCAATTTTGTCCCTTATCTTGGCTAATATATACGCCTCTTGCAGTAGCCAGATAAAGATAACTTGGATTATTGAGGCCAATACTTATGTATCTTATATTAGAAGACCTCTCTGCCTCATCTTGGTCTTCAGCCACTTCTTCCTCGTCAAAACCATCTTCTACGGGATGGGAAATAAAAATCGTCTCCCAAGACTGGCCGCTATCTTTAGACTTAAATACCCCGTCTATACCAGCAACATAAATAGAGTTTGGCTCCTTTAGGTTATAAGCAATGGCCAATATAGAAGTTTTGCCAAGCATACCTGTCTCTTTATGCCAAGAGCGGCCTTTGTCTTGACTGACAAACAACCCTGCCTTTGTGCCCAGATAAAGGCTTGAGGGTAAAATTGCCAATGCCGTGCATTCGTTTTCAAGATAACTTTTCCCTTTGAATATCCTGTTCCAGTTTCTTCCCCGGTTTAAGCTAAAATATAAACCGTTTCCGGTTGCAGCATATAGCGAATTCTTATCGCTGAAAGCGAATAACAAAAAATTTACCCCTCTGTTTGTGCCTCTCGCCGAAAAAATACTCCTCCAGCTCCCACCGCCATCCTCACTCTTAAAAATACCGTCTCTTGAGCCGATATAGATGATATTGGAATTATCGGGGTCTACCAAAACAGTCCTTACATTAATATTGCCCCTACCTATATCCTGCCAGACCAGATCCGCAGCAAAAACACCTACCACCAAGCTCAACACAATTACCCCTGCTACCGCTAATACCACTATGCACTTTTTCATTTCTCCCACCTCCTCAAATGAAGCCATAACTTATGGAGTATCGGTTTTAATACTCTCCGACATAAGTTATTTGGCTGAATTTGACCCCTCACCCAGTTACTACGTAGAGAAACTACTGTGTATCTGGGTGAGGGGTAAGTTCGGGCATACAAGTTATGTCGCCTCTCTGCAGTAGACTGCTCCATAACTTGTGCCCTCACTTACAATAGACGTAAGAGGTGGCAAAATCTAACAGGAATTTTTTAAGAAAAAAGGTAGGCTATTTGGTTTTGTCTTGCAGCCCCATGCCTGAATCAGAAGCGTAAAAGGTCTGTTCTAAATAATGCCTTTCTATGAGCGTCAGAATATTATCTTTAAAATATAAATAATACTCTTCGCGCCCAAAGAAAACAGGAAGAAAAATTATGGTAAAGATACTTGATTTGCTTGTCTGGTAAATCCATATTTCAGAGGCAGTATCAACTTTCTCTTCTATTTTGGCCACCTTGTCTGGCTCGCCCAATAATAATTTCACTTCTTCTTTAGTAGCGCCTTCGGCCACTTTTAATTCTCGTAAATTATTTTTTGCTGCTTCATTTAAATCCGTATGGCTAGAAATATATTTTTCTACCTTTTCCTTAAGGGCGGTTATATTCTCATCATAGGCTTCATTTTCCCGAAAGTCCTTAATGGATATAACCTTGGATTGAGCACCAAATCTGCCTTTTATCTTTTTCTTTTCCTTAGTAAAACTATATAATTGTTTATAATTAGCCGCGCGCGGGATAGAGCAGCAACCGCTGATATAAATGCAAAAGAATATCAAGGGCAAAAATAATGGTTTTTTCATCGCGCCTCCTAATTTTCTCTTATAAAAAAATAATACAGGGATATAATCAAAATAGCGACAATGGATAGCACTCTTATTATTAGAGGGTCAAAACCTTCTCCATTTTTAGCTAAGATACTTACCATAAAGTCTTCTAATCTAGTAGTAACTAATAAAATTATGGCTACGATTAGACAGAAAGAGAATGATTTTCTGGCATACCAAAATCTTAATAACATTAAAAACAGCACCAGCAAAAATATCCAGAACAAGGGATTAAGAAAAGAAAAACGAAAATGTCCTAAGCTATTAAGGTAGGGTAAAAAAATTGCCTTTAATGCCCCGATATCTATACTCATATTTATCTCACCCCCAAAGGTATCCCTATTGCTTGTCCAGCTCTACAAATTCTTGTTTAATTCTCTGATAATCCGGCGTATCGATTAATCGGTAAATCTCCTGTGCCTGGCGCAGATACTCTCTAGCCTTATTTTTCTGATTTTTTTGTTTATACAAAAGGCCTAAGCTATGATAACCATCGGCTAATTCCGGGCGCGCATCTATCTGCCGGGAAAGTGAAACTGCCTGATTAAAATATTTCTCTGCCTCAAGCCAATTATCCATTTGCATATATAACTCACCGAGCATATTATAATCGCTGGCCAGGTTAAATTTGTTGTCCAGTGCTAGGTCAATCTTTAAACCTTTATTATAATAATCCATCGCCTTTTGATATTCCTTGCGGAAACTATAAATCTCTCCGATATTAAAATAATAATCGCTTAATTCATAGGTGAGTTTAAGCCTTTCAAATAATCTGAAGCTCTTATCATAAAATTCCTTTGCGCTGGCGAAATCATCTTTGTTAGTAAAAACTAACCCCAGATTAAAATAATCGCAGGCTAAATTATACTTATGCTGATAGATATATTGCCTTTCGCGGTTAATCTCCGCGCTTTTTGTCAGCAATTCTAATGCCCTATCATTATCATCTTTATCCATATACCATACGGCCAACTTACCCAATACATCTGCCTCATTCAATTTATCTTTATTTTCTTGGCTCAAACTCAATGCCCGCTGATAAAAATCGAATGCCTTGGCATAGTCTCCCTGCAAATAATAAAGCCAGCCTATGCCTGCATACGCCGAAGCCAAATTTTTTTTGTCCTGCCTTTTCTCGCTATAGCGGATGTAATCAAAATAATATTTTAAGGCATTCTCTTTCTCTCCCAACCTCTGATACGTATTTGCGAGCATTGGATACGCCGCCAGAAACAAAGGGTCTTTTGTGATGATGCGCTTTGCCAGCGAAATAACCTCCGGATTATTTCCAGCAAGAAATAATTCTTTAGCCCTTAAGGATAAAATATAGGTATTGGGATTTATGGTGGGTAACCACAGATATAAGTATATACCTATAGATATAATCACTGCGGCCAGAGACAACCAGGCGAGCGGCTTTTTGAAGCGCGAGATTTTCCTTTTCAAGTTAGGTATTGCTGGCTTTGGTTTTGCACTAAATAAGACAAAATTCGGATCGCCATAAAGAAGATAACTTGCCCAGGCAATTGTCGTAATGCCATATTCCTTAACCAACCTTAGCCGGCCAAAGCGCAGGCATTCACCTACCGACTTACCAGAAATTAACTGGTTATAGAATTCCTTGGCAAAAGAAAGGCTGATGGGGTCTTCTATTTTACGGATGGTGCCGATATAGTGCCTGACCCCGGAAAACAAAAATGCGCAGGCCAGGCTATAGGCTTCCCCCTGATAATCGGTATCCAAAGAATCACCGCTAAATTTCACCGAGTGGCAGGCATTAGAAAAAACTAAAGTAGGCAAAGATAAAGTTTCGCCCAGCGTATAAATATCCTGGGCGCTGAATTTCCCATCGCTTAAAACCCAACCGCTATTTTTAGGATTCTCTAAATCATACTCGCAGTGGCCGGCAAAATGCACGATATCGTAATCACGCAGGTTCTTTTTTACATAAAGCGTATCAATCTGCGTACTTTTAAAATTAATATTAATCTGGTTTCTTTTTTTATCAAACTGGTTTTTAATATACAGGCCTTCAAGGTAAGCGGCTCTCAAATCACCGGTAGGGTTGGCCAGAATTAACATCTTCGGCGTCCTTGAGAAACTACGGTATTGATATAGGCTCGTCTCTGTCTTGGTCTTTACTACCCTGCCTAAATTAAACTTAAGCGCTAAAAAATCTTCGCCCGTATATAAAAGTTCCCACGGGATATCGATTAATTCCTCATCTAAAGAGAGGATTAAATCTAAAATTGGCGAGGCCTTCAGCTTCTCTTTAGCTTGCCGGGTAAGCAGATTATCCCAAAGCAGTTGGCCGGACTTTTTTAAACTATTTAAGAGGTCTATTTCTAAGGCGCCCTTGGGGGCCTTATTTAATATAGCGAGCACTTCCTGACATAATTTATTTATTTCCTTAAATGATACAGATACCTGGCTATAATGCCGCAAGGTGGAAGCAACTTCCCTTTGCTGGAAAATACTCATCGCCAGATGATTGTCCTGCCTTAATACTTCTAAAACTAGGGCGTTATTATCCTGCATGCTGAAATCTGTTTAAACTTTTATGTCTAATAATATGGAGGCGAGTTTATTTTCCACTGTAGATATCTCTACGGTGTATTTGCCCAACAAGACGTGTTCGAAAGTAACTTTTCCCGAATCGCTAAGGTAAGATTCAAACTCCAGGTCATCTTTAATGAGAGTAACTCTTAAATCCTTCATTACTCTCTGGGTGGCTTTTTCTTTTACCACAACGGTTAAACTAAAAGAGCGGCCAAGTTTGTTTTCTATCTTTACCTCTACCCTGATATTTTGGAAATCTTTTAGTATAGTAACTTCGTCCCGGAAGTCTTTTATCTGGCGGCTGCGCAAGATAGGCGCTGGCACTAATTCCTGGCCTACCAAAACATCGCCGCTGGTATGCAATAATTCTAAGGCCTTTTCTTTAAGTCTCAGGAATATCTCTAAAATAGAAGCCTTATCTTCGGTGACGACTAAGTTTTTCACCCGTATTAGCACTGCCTCGGGTATTTCTTTTGTTTCAATTGCTTTCAGTTTCAACTGAACCGCGATAACTTCAGCGCAAGTATCGCAACTGATTAAATGCGCCTTGATGTGGTCGCTCTCCTGAGCGGATAATTTATTCTCGAGAAAACAGGCTATGGTTTCCTCGTCCGGATGCGGTTCTTTCGCTGCAGGCTGATTGGTTTTCCAAATTTTGTAGACTGCCCTGATTAACTTCTCAAGATTATCTAGCATATGGCTACTCTCCCTCTAATACAATAGACGTATAACCTTTAGAAATCTAACGCAAAACCTTTGTTTCTAAAACAATCTCTTAAGCGCTCAATTAATCTGGACTTTCGCATATCTATCGCGCCGCGGGAAATCCGAAAATGCGCTTTTAAATCCTCTAAGCCCAGCCCTCTATGGATATGTAATTCTAAAAAATATTTATCGTCTTTTTCTAAAACCTTGATGCAGTCTTTTAAGTGCAGGAGCCTTTCCTGATGGCTAAGCGTATCGGTAATGCGGGCAGAACTATCCGGTAATATTTCTTTTAAACTCGGGCTCTCCTCATCATTTTCTTCATCTAAAGAAACTGTGGGTCTTGCTTTACGCAGATAATCGATACTGAAATTAACAGTAATCTGCCTTAGCCAGCTGGCCAGGCTACAGCCGTTTTTGGCTTTAAAACTTTTTAATTTTTTAAAATTATCTTTGACGAGCGTTAGGAAGATTTCTTGAAAGAGGTCGTTAACTGTCTCTTCTGTACTCAGAAAACCTTTTATCTTTAAGGCGCTATAAATATAGTTGTAGATGAGGCGGGAATATTTGTTTACGAATTCGTCCCAGGATTGTTTGTCCCCTTTGACACACCTTCGGACAAATTCCAGATCGCTCATAATGAAGGCATTATACCACCGAAGCTAAAAGATTAAAATAAGTAATATTACTTAATAATTATTTAGGGACGTCTTTAAAACTAAAGCAAAGGGTGTCCCCTTGAGGGGACACCCTTCCGATTGATTCTAAAGACGTCCCTGATTTATTTGAAGAGGGTGTTGGAGATAACAAAAGAGGCAAAAACGATAGAAACCATGGACATAAGTTTGATGAGGATATTTAGACTGGGGCCAGAGGTATCTTTAAAGGGGTCGCCTACAGTATCGCCGACCACCGCTGCCTTATGCGCAGGCGAGCCTTTTCCGCCAAGATGGCCTTCTTCGATGAACTTTTTGGCATTATCCCAGGCACCGCCGGAATTAGCCATCATTACCGCTAAAACAAATCCCGAGACGGTGGCGCCGGTCAGGAGACCTGCTTGGGCTTCCACACCTACTAAAAGCCCTACAGCAATTGGTGCTATTATGGCCATAAGTGAAGGCAAAACCATTTCTTTTTGCGCTGCAACAGTAGCAATGCTAACGCAACGCGCATAATCCGGCTTGGCACGACCTTCCATAAGACCTGCTATTTCTTTAAATTGGCGGCGGACTTCCATAACAATCTTTCCTGCTGCCCGGCCCACTGCCCGCATAGTCATAGAGCAGAACAGAAACGGCAACATCCCGCCGACAAATAAGCCTACCAGAACATTAGGGTTCATTAAGCTCAAATTTAATTCTTTACCATATAAAACAACCTGTTCTCGATAAGCTGCTATCAGAGCTAAAGCAGTTAAGGCAGCTGAACCAATAGCAAATCCTTTGCCCGTGGCTGCAGTAGTATTACCCAAAGCATCCAAGGCATCGGTTCTTTTTCTTACCTCAGGGTCCAAATTTGACATCTGGGCATTTCCGCCGGCATTATCGGCAACCGGGCCATAAGCATCTGTTGCTAAGGTTATACCCAAAGTTGAGAGCATGCCCACTGCAGAAATTCCTACGCCATAAAGACCGGCATTAAAGTTAGTTGCGCCGCCGGATAAGAAATAGCTCGCTAATATGGCAGCACCTACCACAATCACCGGTATTGCCGTAGACATCATACCGACGGACATTCCGGCAATAATAACCGTGGCAGGGCCTGTCAAGGTCGCATCGGCAATAGAGCGTGTGGGTTTAAAACCACTGGAGGTATAATACTCGGTGCATAACCCGATTAATACGCCGGCAAGCAAACCTGCCAAAACCGACCAATAAACCCCTAAATGTTCTTGGCCAAGAGAGGCTTTTACTAAAAAATAAGATATTATCGCCACTAATATGGAACTAGCAAATACACCTTTTCTTAATGCTGCTAATAAAACTTTTTGGCTGGCCTCCTCTTTGCTTCTGACAAAAAATGTTCCAATAATGGATGCCACCACTCCCACTGCTGCCATCACCATCGGCACAGTTACACCCGCTACACCCAAACCTGCAGCCACACCTAAAGCAGAAGTGGCCACAATCGAACCTACATAAGATTCATATAAATCAGCGCCCATACCAGCCACATCACCCACATTATCACCGACATTATCTGCAATCACTGCCGGATTACGCGGATCATCTTCAGGAATCCCTGCTTCAACTTTTCCTACTAAATCCGCACCCACATCTGCTGCTTTAGTAAAAATTCCACCCCCCACGCGTGCAAAAAGCGCTTGAGAACTTGCGCCCATCCCAAAACAAAGCATGGTCGAAGTAATGGCCGTAATTTTATCCGCGCCTATTGGTAAAGGATGCGCAGAATAATACCAATTCAAAAAATAATACCAAATACTTAAATCCAATAAGCCCAAACCTACAACCACTAGGCCCATCACTGCGCCACTAGAAAAAGCCACGCGTAATCCGGAATTTAAACTTTTCATTGCCGCGGCTGCGGTGCGATTAGAAGATTGAGTAGCAATGCTCATCCCAATAAATCCAGATAAGCCGGAAAATAAACCACCGGTCAAAAAGGCAAAGGGCACAAAGATAACCAGATATTTTTTAAAGGCCAAAACTAAGAGAATAAAAAATACGGCCAAAAAGAATATAGATACGCCTAAGTATTGTCTTTTTAGATATGCCCGCGCGCCAATCCTGACTGCCTGGGCAATCTCTTTCATCTTGTCATTGCCTTCGTCTTTTTTGAGGATAGAAAATGCCAAGTATGCCGCAAATAAAAGCGCGGTTATGGAACCTACGGGCGCCAGTAATAATAAATCAAAACCTGCCATTTTAAAACTCCTCCTCTTAAAATTAAGCTAAACTATATTTTTATAATAGAGGGTATGCTAACACGAAATCTAAGAAAGTCAATATAATTCCATTTATTGCAACTTATGCCTATCTTCTACAACTTTTCCTTCAGTATCTATTACATCGTCGCGTTTTGAAAACGAAAGAATTTTTCGCGTTATAATATAGGCATTCACTATAAAAAACAATATCAATATTGCCTCCACTGATAGCCACTGAAGCGGCTTTAAAAAAATCCAGCCGAATACTAGATTAAAGATTATCAGTAAAGGCAATAAGCAACCGCTACGGCTGAAGAAAACAAAAGATTTTATAGGATTATTCTTATACACAGTTACAAATCATTATGGATGCTTATCTATAAACCTGAAATCCGGGAAGGCGGTCGCTTTTGACCTTCTGGAAACGTTCATCCTCAACGCTCATCAGCGCCTTGATATAGCGCCAGGGAATTAAGATATTGGCCTTGACTTCCTCTTTTACCTGCTTATCTTGGGGGATTAAATTGCCTTTCTCATCCCACCAAATTCCCAATTCATATGCCGGGTTTTGCATCCAGACCCCTTCATTATCAATCCCGGCCACCATCGCCCATACTTCATCCTTGTAAATCTGGAAAAGAGGCAGGTCTACTCTTATTTCTTCAGCAAACTTAAAAAGCACTAATTTACCTTCCAAATCTTCCACGCGCATATTATCCTCCTTGTAATTTCTTGAGCTCTTCCTCTTTCATCTCCAACTGTTTTCTTAATTCATTGTACTCCTGCTTGGAAATCCACCCGCTTTCTTCTTCCTTCTTTTTAATCTCTGAGATAATTATATTCTGTTTTTCTAATTCTTTTTGTAACCCTGTGATTTGCGCATTGAGCGTTCTTACCTCATCGGTCATTTCTTTCTTTTCTTTTTCAAGAAGCACAAGCTTTTCCTTATTTTCCTTTAGTTCTTTATTCAGATTTAAATTTAGGGCGAATTCTTTCTCTGCCTCATTTGCCTTATTTAACAATTCCTCTTTAAGTTGCGCGCTTTCCCGTTTGGCCTTTTCTAACTCTGCATTTTCCCGATTGTCCCAGGTTTTAAATCTCTCTAATTCTTGCCGCAAATCAGATTCTTTCTTTTTGATGAACTCTAATTCGCTCTGTATATTTTGATAATCTATCTTTGCCTGCTCTAACTGGCTTCCTAAGAAATGTATCTGTTGGCCCAGGGAATCTCTGGATTCCGGCTGAGGTTTAAACGCCTTAAGTTTCTTTGTTTTTGCCGGTGGCTCTGCGGGAGAACTAAAAGCAAAAATAATTAAGATAATAGCTGCCAAAATAAGCGCTAACATCAATATAATCATATGCGAGCCCTAATTAAAATTTATCCCAATGAATTATATCCTTGAGATTCCTTTTCTCGGCAATCCGAAAATTATCTTTTGCTTCGGGATAACCTAAGGCAACGAGACTAACCAATTTAAGTGTCTGGGAGACATTTAATAAATTATTAACCTGGCTGCAATATGGTTTTTTATCGCCGGCTACCCAACAAGAGCCAATACCTAAGGCGGTTGCCGCAAGGAGTATGTTTTGCGTGGCTGCGCAGCCATCTTCAAGATAGTATTTGGTGTCAGAACAAAATACAGCAATGCAGGCGGCTGCCTCAGCCACAAATCTTCCATTATCCGCCAACCCTGCGATCTTCTTTAAAGTCTCGGGCTTGGTTATAACAATGAATTCCCAGGGCTGAACATTTCGGGCGGTAGGCGCAAACCGAGCAGCATCAATAATTTTCTCCAAAATATCTTTAGGTATAGGCTTGGCCTGATATTCTCTAATACTCCTGCGCTGCTTTATTGCTTCCATTATATCCATTTAAGCCGCCTCCAGTTGGGAATATCAAACTTTATCTCGATTCTCAAGACCGCTTCTGTTTTACTGTAGTGACAGTTCTTACAGAACCGCTTGTGTATCATAGAACTAGGTAGAAACGGTCTTAGTGGTTATAGCCGCTCGGTTTCCTCCTGCCTTTAAACCTAGATTTTTGCGGACGCCCACTGCTTTTGCTCCAAGGCTTAGCATCTCCTGCGGGTTTCTTCCAAGGCTTAAAACCGCCATCAGATTTGCGCCAAGGCTTAAACTCTCCTTCGGCTTTCTTCCACGGCTTAGACTCACCTGAAGACTTCTTCCAGGGCTTAGATTCTCCGTCGGTTTTCTTCCAGGGCCGAGCTTGTCCCTCAACCTTCCTCCAGGGCTTGTGCTCATCAGAACTTCTCTGCCAAGGTTTACGCTCACCCGGGCTTTTCTGCCAAGGCTTTGGCTGATCTTGCCTTTTACGCCAGCGCATCGGATTGTCTTGGCTCCTTTGCCGCGGCTTCGCCTCTTCCTGTATTCCAGCTAACCCTCGCTGCTTCATATAGCTATGCGTGCGCCTGCCCCCCTTGTATGTCCCCGGCTGCCCAAAAGGGCGCACTTGCCTATCCTTTAAGGCAAGGTGCTGCCTTTTATCCTTTAGCCCACTTGCCGCTGGAGTTTCTTTTTTGGGACGCGCGGGCTCAACATTAAGAACCCGGCCCATAAATTCCTTGCCGTTAAGAGCAGCCATCGCAGCCAGCGCTTGCTGTTCATCAGGCATTTCCACAAAACCAAACCCTCTTGACTTAGGCGTCTTTTTTTCCTTGCGCCTCAAGATCACTACGGAAGCGACATTCCCAAAACCTTCAAAGAGTTTCTTTATATCCGCCTCAATGGCGTCAAATGACAAATTGCCCACAAAAATATTCACCCCGCACCTTCTCTTTTATTCAAGGCTTTTGCTTTATTTAAACTATTTTT
Organism: uncultured Planctomycetales bacterium; assembly: GCA_964354585.1. Lineage (GTDB taxonomy): Bacteria > Omnitrophota > Gorgyraeia > Gygaellales > Profunditerraquicolaceae > CAYHAI01. Next base: position 395 of record CAYHAI010000171.1, on the reverse strand, counting down.
CATTCTAAGCTTTAATTGACTATATGCCCTGCAAATTTTAAAATGCTTTGAATTCCAAGAAGGTGCGGGGTTCATGTTAATCTATCCGGTTTTTTCTTTGTTTTTCTTTTTGATTTAACCCGCGAGCATAATAGGCCTGCAAACGGCGACAATTTCCCGTTTTCATACGGAAATTCTCTACAGTGAGCCGGCTTTAAATTATAATCAACTTTATGGATAGAACATAGCCCATCAGGAGTAAGGAAAGAACAGCGGTTATCTACATAACTCGTCCCAACTCTATATCCGGAAGGAAAATCTTTATCCTTCTCAAGATGATAAAAATCCCCTTTTAATCCAAGAGATAATATTTTTTTAGCAACTTCTAAATCTACCCATGCTCCAAAATCACAACA
>CAYHAI010000170.1:0-2580 GCA_964354585.1 uncultured Planctomycetales bacterium | reverse complement strand
TATTCAGGCAGACAAATATTTATTTCTGGTTTCAGGCTCAACCCTTATCTTTGATGGTTTTACGGCGGTGTATAATAAAAATAATGAAGATAAAGGGAAAAATAATCTACCGCCATTAGAAAAAGATGAAATTTTGGATTTAGTGAAATTAATTCCCTCGCAGCATTTTACCAAGCCGCCTCCCAGATTTTCCGACAGTTCTTTGGTCAAGGCCTTAGAAGAGAATGGTATTGGCCGGCCTTCTACCTACGCGCCCATAATCCAGACCATTATCCTGCGCGACTATGCGCGCCGCATCAAAGGTTATTTTTATTCCACGGAATTAGGGTTTATGGTTTGCGATATGCTGGTGGAATATTTTCCCAAAATTATGGATGTCAAATTTACCGCTTTGATGGAAGAAGAACTGGATGAAATTGAGGAAGGAAGATTAGATAAAATTAAGGTGTTAGAAGATTTTTATGCGCCTTTTAAGATTAGCCTTGATTTTGCTCAAAAGCATATCAAAAAAGAAGTGGTAACCACAGAAGAAATTTGTCAGCAATGCGGTAAGCCGATGATAATTAAGTGGGGCAGAAAAGGAAAATTCCTGAGTTGTTCGGATTATCCGAAATGCAAGAGTTCAAAATCGATTACCTCAGGGGTGAAATGTCCGGAGCCGAATTGTGGCGGAGAATTGATTGAGCGCCGCTCTCACCGCGGCTTCTTCTACGGCTGCTCCAATTTCCCGAAATGTAAATTTACCTCTAAGACATTACCGCAAGAGAAAGAAGGATAGGGACGTTTCTGAAATCAATCGGAAAGGTGTCCCCATAGAGTATGATTTTTTGCGGGTCCTGCGCAGGCTCGGGGTCCTGCCGCGAATGTTTCTCGTCGCATCACGCTCCTCGAAATCATTCGCGTCACCCCTCGCCATACGGTTCCGGCTAAAAAACGCCTCGTCACCCGCAAAAAAGTGCAAAATGGAGGAATGATGGAGAAGAAAAGGTCGGTTGCAATTATTTTTCTTGGTTTATTCTTGGTAATAACATATTCCTATTCATTTATTCATGGAATTTCATACTACTTTATTAAGTGGGATTTTCATAGAGGTTTTCCAGGAGTAGTTATTGATGATTGGATTGGAATATTATTTTTAATTGCTGGCGTAGGTTTGTTAATGTATAAAGATTGGGCAAGAAAGTTATGTATATTATTATTCGCAATAAAGTCACTCTTGCTTTTGCAATCTATATATATAGCGATAAACAGCCCTCTTTTAGCAAAAGTTAAATTTCCCACTTATTTGTATTGGTATCCTGCATTCTATATTGCAATCTATTTAATTTTAATTTTTACTCTTTTTAGTAAAAAACAAAGGAGTTTTTTTGAAACAGATAATAAGCGATTTATTACAATTTGGACAACAGGCCTATCAATTTTCTATCTATATGTCTTTGTCCTTGTTTTTAAGTATATTAGTAGTATAACTAACCCCAGATTTTTACGTTATGCCTTTGAAGCTATTTTTCCCACAATCATTAAGATGGTTTTGCCACCGTTAATCATAGGTAGTTTCTTATTTTATACTTTGAGAGACAGAAAATATAAGAAGATGCAGACTTAAGGTTAAGTTAGCAATTTTATTCAGTTTCGCCCGCACCAAAGTAAAGGAGCAGTTTAAATAGTTATATTAGCGGGTGGCTTGGGTGTTTTCGTAGCCGCGTGATGCGGCGAGAAAATACCCAAGACAGGACCCGCTAAAAGAGAAAAAATGCAAAGATATATTGAGAAATTTATGCGATATTTAGAGATTGAAAAAAATTACTCTAAGCATACCATATTAAATTATAAGTTAGACTTGGAGGGTTTTAGCAAGTTTTTGGGCGAGACCGATATTGAAAAAGTGGATTATCTTACTCTAAGGAAATATTTAGCCACCTTAAAAGAAAAGAGCTTAGGCAGCCGTTCGGTTAATCGTCACCTTTCGTCTTTGCGTTCTTTTTTTAGGTTTCTCACCCGCGAAGGACTCTTAAAGACTAATCCTATCCTTAGCCTTTCTAGTCCCAAGCAAGAAAAGCATTTGCCTTTGTTTTTGACTGAAGATGAAGTGACAAAATTGATTGAAGCGGCCCTGCCGAAAGATGAGCGGGGTTTACGCGATAGGGCAATCCTAGAGACATTTTACTCTACCGGAATACGTATTTCAGAACTGGTAGGATTAAGCAGTGAGGATGTGGATTTTATCGGCGGCATCGCCAAGGTGATGGGCAAAGGTAAAAAAGAACGCCTGGTACCGATCGGAGAGCGGGCAATTGCCGCGATAAGAGATTATTTAGAAAAGAGAAAGAAACAGCAAGATGCGCTATTTTTAAATAAGAGCGGAAAGCGTATTACGACCAGAGGCGTAAGAAATATCATGGAAAAATATATCCGCATCGCTGGTATAAAACAAGGTGTATCGCCGCACACATTAAGACATTCTTTTGCCACACACCTTTTAAACCGCGGGGCAGATTTAAGGAGCGTGCAGGAGCTCTTAGGCCATGCCAATCTCTCTACAACGCAAATATATACTCACCTTACTACCGATAGATTAAA
>CAYHAI010000169.1:0-3758 GCA_964354585.1 uncultured Planctomycetales bacterium | reverse complement strand
TTCATCTTGCTCTTTGCGCAGGTCCGTCTGATTCTGCCGATCAAGGTCCTGAAGTGTTTTAACCTTGGTTTCTAATTCCGGCTTCTTGGTTTCTTTCTCTTTATCGCTCAGTAAATTCATTTTATCCTGCAACTGCTTAACCTCATTTACCTTTTTATCTCTTTCTGCTTCATATTTAGATTCTTTATCGCCTAAGGTCTTGTCATAATCTTTGGTTTTGCCATATTCGCTAAAAATACGGCTTAAGTCCACATAAGCAAATTTGTCAGCAGCCCAACTTACACCCACCAAAAGAGTTAAACCAATAATAACTCCCAAGAAAACCCCCATTGCCCTTCTCATCAAACCTTCTCCTTTCAATGAGCACTTGATACTTGACATTGAAAATGTCAAGTATCAATCTACTTTTGAGACGCTACTTTGTTTGTGCGAATTGACCCCGCACCTTTGTTATATTCATTTTTTACTATTTTTTGAATATGTCCAAAGGTGCGGGGTAAGTTCAATCAGAAAACTTATTATATAACATTAAAAGTGGAGGGTCAAGGATTTTTACTCTTCTTCGGAGAAAAAGAATGGCTGGGCTTTGCTTAACTTTAACTTAAGCTCTTCCCTGGGGTGTTGTTTGGGATGCGGGATGGGAGCAGAAATAGATGCCTCTTCTTGTTGGGTAACCTCAATCTCCTCTGCGGCAAAAGAAAACATTCCGAGGCCAATTACCATTAAAAAAATAACTCCTATCTTTATAAATAGAGTGTTTTGTTTCATCTTCGCCTCAGATTTTTCCGACAAGTATTTAATCTGTGTAATCTGCCTTTATAAAGACTTTTTCAGGCCTCTCTTTAAAGTATGCCATAAAAATAGCATAAAATCAATTCCTTATTTGTCTCTTTAGGCTTAGAGACTTGAACCTTGGCTGCCTTGTTTCCCACTTAGCCTTAAAGGTGATGAAGAATGAAAGAATGATAATCTTGATATCCAAGCATAAATTCCGGTTATTTATATACCAAATGTCGTATTTAAACTTTTCTTGGCGCGAGATATCGCGGGGCGCCAATATCTGGGCAACGCCGGTTAAACCAGGCCTTATCCGGCAACGCTGTTCGAACCCCTCAAACTCTTTAATGCTTTTGGGCTGATTATCTGGGCCGTCAATTTCAAACGGCCTAAGCGCCCGCGGCCCCACAAAACTCATCTGGCCCTTAAGGATATTCCACAACTGCGGCAATTCATCCATCGCCGTGGCTCTTAATATCTTTCCTATTTTTGTGACCCGGCGGTCATGTTCGCCAGACTGGATAGGGCCTGAGGTCTCCTCGGCCTTAGATACCATAGAGCGAAATTTCACACTTTTAAAAATTTTCCCGTCTTTGCCCACTCTCTCCTGGGAGTAAAATATTTCACCCCTGTCCCCAAGCCAAACGGCTAAGCCAAAGATAAACCAAAGGGGTAAACTTATAAATAAACCCACTAAGGCAAGTAAAAAATCAAATACCCGTTTCATCCTCATTTATTGATTTGCTTAGGATACTAAGCCACTCCTTAATTACTATGTCTTTGTCAAACTGCGTTTCGGCGATATGCCTCCCCCTGCGGCCCATTTCCTCTAATTCATTGGGATGATCTAATGCCCAATCAAGAGACTCGGCAATCCTTGCCGCATCATCCGGGCCGACCCATAATCCGCAACCGTACCTTTGAGCTAAACAAGCAGCTTCGCTTTCTCTATCGGTGACGGCTAAATACGGCCTGCCTGCGGCCATTATTCCATATACTTTACTGGGAACAACCACACCGGCCATCCCTTTTTTTAAGGAAACTATATGCAGATCAGCCATACCCAAAGAAAAGGAGAGCCTCTCCTTGGGTTGATAAGGAAGAAATAAAACATTTTCCATTCCCAATAGCCGTGCCTGTTCTTTAAGGCCCTCTTTAGCCGCGCCTTCTCCTAAGAAAAGTAAATAAAATGAGGTCGGATTTTTTACCATCTTTAATGCCTGCAAGATTAAGCTTAAATTCTGGGAAAGCCCCAGATTTCCCGAATACATAATGATAAATTTATTAGCGGGTATAAATTTTTTCAGAAGGAGATTATCCGCTTTAGGTATAGGTTTTATTGTTGAGGTATCCACCCAATCAGGGATAACCTTGATGCGCGCTTCGGAAATCCCCTTAGCGATAAGTTTATTTTTCATACTCTGGCCAAGACAAACCACCAGGCCTGCCGCATTAAACGCCTTCTGATTAAAATAATCGTAGGCCCGGCTCAAAAAACTACCCTGCTTTAACTTCTCCACTGCCCATCCTACGTCCGGAAATAAATCCCGGCAATTATAGATAAAAGGAACGGACCTGAAGCGGCTAAGTAGCAAAGCCACAATCCCTAAAAAAGGAGGATCGGTGCAGGCAATAATAATTTTGGGTTTTATCTTTAGGGCCACGACAAAAGCCGATATACTATAGGTACACCAGTTAACGAGCCTTCCGATAAGGCTTGCCTTCCAGAATTGCGTATGACGAACTCTTAAAATCTCAATACCCCGAAAGGTCTCCTGACTATAAAATCTAAATAGCCTAAAGGACCTCTTTTTGATATAATAGGAACTGCCGGCGATTACTGTAACTTTATAAATTTTGGACAGTTGTTCACAAAGTTCAGTAAGAAACTGCCCGGTGGCTTCCATATCCGGCCAGAAAGAACGATTGAATACTAAGATATCCCTATTTTTATCTTCCATTTATTTGCTTATTTTTCCCATCTTTACTAATTGCTCAGATATCCACTGATAGGTTATTTTTAATCCCTCTTCAAGAGAAACTTGCGGCTGCCAATCTAACATTTTTTTCATCAAGGTAATATCCGCATTTCTGCCCCGCACGCCTTGGGGCTTTGACAAATTATATCGCTGGGTAATTTTCTTTCCGGCAATATTGGCAATAAGAGCCACCAACTCGTCAATAGTAATCATCCTGTCCTGGCCAAGGTTAATGGGTTGATGATAATCGGATTGCATTAACCTATAAATACCCTCTACGCAGTCATCTATATAGCAAAAGGACCTTGTTTGTTTACCATCTCCCCAAACTTCAATTTCATCTTCCTGCTTTGCCAGAGCAACTTTACGACAAATAGCTGCCGGCGATTTCTCTCTGCCTCCCTCATACGTGCCCAACGGCCCAAAGATATTATGAAAGCGAATGGAATAGGTTTTCATCCCATAATCTTCTAGATAATACTGACAGGCCAGTTCCGCAAATAATTTTTCCCAACCATAACCCGGCTCAGCGTCTGCAGGATAGGCGTCCTCTTCTCTCAATGGTTTTACATCGGCCTTATTTTGTAAATGCTGAGGATAAATACAGGCAGAACTGGTGAAAAGATATTTTTTGACTTTATTCATCCGCGCTGCCTCAAGCATATGCAGATTAATTAAGGCGTTATTGCGAAAGACCACGGCATGATAAACGGTAATATAACCTATCCCGCCCATATCCGCGGCAAGTTGATATACCTCCTCCATACCAACGCAAGCCTGCATACAAGCGGCAAGGTCACGCAAATCTAAGAGCTTAAAATCATCTGCTACTGTTGGTTCAAACTCAGGGCGCTTGATATCTACGCCCCTGACCCAATAGCCACGCTGTTTTAAATACTTCGCCAAATGGTGCCCGATAAAACCTCCTGCACCGGTTATCAAGATTTTCTTATTTTCCATATTATCTCCTAATTATAATATTACCCATCGCTAACACATCCA
>CAYHAI010000168.1:0-10000 GCA_964354585.1 uncultured Planctomycetales bacterium | reverse complement strand
AGTGCGGTATATACCGTCCATGTTGTACCCGCGAGAACCTTTCGCGCTTTTGCGATTTGAGCCTTGCGCTGTGCCTCGGCCTCTTCAGTCTGCGCCATTACGCCGGAGGCAACTGCTATTAACAAAATCAACAATAGAATTACTAATCTTAAACCCGGCGTTGCAATTTTTTTTCTACCCATCTTTCTCCCTCCTTTTTTTTGATTTATAGGGCTTCACAAAATTCGTTTCGCCCTATTGATTACAGAGATTTTATGTGGAATCGTTGTAAAATTACATGTTTTCGCCGGCGCGCCTTCTGGTTGATATATTATAACTCCTGTCATTACCCCATTTTTTAATTCGCCTTTTAACATAACAATATCTTTTTGATTTTTGTGTAGCATGATCGATTCCCATATGTAAGTGTCGCCAGCAGGGCCTATTTTAACTTTATAGCCGGAGCCGTCTTTTGAATAGCCTTGTGCTGAAAGATTTTCTGATAGAACCGCATCTTCCGTAAAAGTTAAAAGGTCTTTTTCAACCGATGATTTTACGGTCCCTTTTACCATCTGCTGGTAGGTAACATATATGGGCCACGGCTTGCTTATTAACGCTGTCTTTATCTTCGCTGTCAGTTTCGGGTCAACCTGTGCTGTTGACTGCTGTATGTAAAGGAGGACTAAAAATAAGCAAACAAAAAAAGACCGTAAGACCTTGGTCCTCCGGCTGATGGAAAACAACTCCACTGGCATGCCCGTGATACCTTTATTGACCCTTGACATCGAAGATGTCAAGGGTTTATCCCGCCGACAGCATGCCCATTTAGTGACATCCCGCCGAGTGAGTCTTTCTTCGCATTCATCCCCCCATTTTTGCTTTCGCAAGAAAGCATAGGGGGTCTTCTGCGAAGGCGGGATAAAGACCTTAATTTTTTTATCTATTTTTTTAACTTTCCTGGGGTTTCTCATAAATTTTTATATTGGCTTGTTTTTTCAAATCTTCAAACCACTTCTCCAGCGCTTCTAATCTTTTCCTGTTTTTTATCTGTTCGTAATATCCCGCTTTTCCTTTCGCGTATCGCGACTTATCTGCAAGCCCTATACTCAGTATCTTGAATACGCCGTAACCTTTATATATAGCGGCTGGCGGGTGGATCTGGCCCTCCTCCATCTTTAACATCCTGTAGCAGGCGTCCTTCGGAAATCCCCATATATCTATAAGAAATTCAAACGACACAGCGCCGGGCCTCTTGAAATCCTTGGGCCTTTTTTCCCTTTCTTCTTCCCAAAATTTTGAATTGCCTCTGGTCTTCTTGCAAAAATTGTCTGCATCTTTTTTTTCGTCAAACTGAATCAGTTCAACGCTAAGGTTATTATTTTCGTTCATAAATTCCTCATAGGCCTCTTTTTCCGATACGGGCGGGTCAATGCTGTCCATTATCTGTTGGCGAAGTTTATGGAGCTGGATAAGATGCTTTAACTGACCCTCAAAAACCTCCGCTGGTTCGTTCGTTTTATCCTTAATCCATTTTTCGTAAGATGCTTTGTCTTTTTTCCAATCAAATTGCACTTTTTCCGAAGCCAGAATTTTATTTATTTCTTCATCAACTTCCTCCTGATCTACCTTGACTCCGCGGCGGAAAGCCTCAAAAGACATAACAAGCTGGTCCCATATGACCTTTTCCAATTCTTTTTGAGATTGGGGCGACGGGCCCCATTTATTCCCAAATACAGAGATTACCCCTTTAATAAAATAATAATTCTGCAAGGGAACCTGGATGCCAAAGAATTCGCCGGCAAATTGCGGCGCAGAATTATGTTGCGCAAAATCAGGCTGTTCGCTATTTATTTGCTGAGATACATTTTCATTGCCTATTGCCTGCGTTAGATTAAATTTACTATCCGCTAAATCCTCAGCAAAAACAAAACCTAAAGAAAATAAATAAGTTATAAAAACACAACCTAATAATAGCGCTAAACTAACAAATCTTGCTCTTACACAATTCAAATTAAAGTTAAAACTCATTGTTTTACAATAAGTTACAACTCTCTTGTCTTTTTCTATCCATTTTAACACAGGATTTTCGCAGATAAAATCTTTTAATCTGCGTGTATCTGCGTGTCCCGATGAGCCAATTCCTTGTCATCTTCGGGATCCCGACACTAATAAGTAATAGATGCGTCGGGACAATCTGCGAATATCTGCGTTTAAAGAGTAGTTCTTAAATTGGCTAATTACACAGATTAAAACTCCGACAAGAAAATCTGTGTAATCTTGTCTTGAATCTGTGTAATCAAGTTCTTTCCAATTGCTCAAAAAATAGGAAAGAACTCTATTTTTCTCACAAACTATTGCAGTGTTGCTTTTATATTTATTCCCGAATATTTTGTTTCGTATCATAAGGAACATGAATGACTTAGATATAATTTATCATATTCCGTATATTTGTCAAGGAAAAAAAACTAGCGCAAAAAACTAGCGCAACAATCTTTCAATTTCAGTCTTTACTTTTTCTTAAGATTGTGTTATTATTTTTCATGGGGGATTCCTTGATGAAGACGTTTATAATTATTCCGGTTTATAATGAGAGAGAAACAATTCTTAAAATTTTGCACCGCGTTTTAAACGTTAATATCGAAAAGGAAATTATTATTGTAGATGATGGTTCTAACGATGGAACGGCTCAAATATTAAAAAACGTGAAAGACAACAATATCAAGATTATATATCATTCAATAAACAAAGGGAAGGGAGCTGCTATTCGAACTGGCATAGGATGTATCCCTAAGGATTATGGTAGTGATGATAAAGATATAGTTATCTTCCAGGACGCTGATTTAGAATATGACCCAAATGAGTACAAAAAATTAACTAAACCAATTATTGATGGTTATGCCGATGTGGTTTATGGCTCTCGATTGATTGGCGGATGCCCTCACCGGGTATATCTATTCTGGCATTTGCTTGGAAATAAATTATTAACTCTTATGACAAATGTCCTTTATAATACTACTCTTTCGGATATGGAAACGGGCTATAAAGTTTTTCGTAAAAAAGTGATTAAAAATTTAAAATTAAGATCTAACGGATTTTCAATAGAAGCCGAAGTAACAGCAAAAATATTTAAAAAGAAGTTAATAGTTTGTGAGATTCCTATTTCCTATTTCGGCAGGAGCTACAAGGAAGGTAAAAAAATAACATGGCGCCAGGGAGTTAACGCTATTTTCGTACTCTTATGGTATCGTTTTTTTGACTAAACTAATATGAGATATATCTTTCTTCTACGGAATTTTCTCTAAGCCATCGGGGTATTTTTGGCGAGCCCTTGTTTAATCCCTTCCAGATATGAACTTAGTATCCTACAATACCAGTAGAATTCTCTATTTATTTTTTCGATTAATACCATCTTTACCAGAATGGAAAAAATTATACCGGCGGCTGTTCCATTTACCGGCAGGAGTATCTGTTTTAATTCAGGGTATTTCTTAAGCATTATCACAGCGGAAATGCCTGTAAGCCTCATTCTATGACAGAAAGATTCGAGTGTCATCGGATGGAAATGATAACCTATTGCTTTGTCATTAAACATAATCCGAAGCCCTTTCTTTTTTAAACGGTAGGAAAGCTCGGAGTCCTCCAGTGCGCCATAGGGAAAACCTTCATCGAACGATTCTTCCATCAGCCATTTTTTTGCGAGTGAGATATTGCTGGTATAGAAATGCCTGAAATCACAATTCTCTGGATTTTTAATTGTGTTATACCTAAATTGGAAACCGTTCGGCGCCACGTAATGCATAAAATCGGTGACTTCACACTCCTTACTCCAATCAACAAGGCCCAATACTGCCGCCTCTGGACGCTGTCTAAGCGATGTTATATGCTGCTCTATCAAATTTTTTGCCGGGAAAATATCATCGCCTATAAACAATACGAAATCTGACTCTGATTCTTTTATCCCCCTATTGCGCGCTGAGGCCGGTCCTCTTTGCGCCTGGCTTATATATTTTAACTTATAATCTAGCATATCTTGAAATTGCCTTATCGTCTTTTCAGTATCATCGGTACTTCCATCATCCACTACTATAGTCTCAAACTTGTGGCGTGGATATGTCTGCTCATTTAGAAGTTGGAGCGTATTCTTAAGAAGTTTACTTCTATTATGTGACGGGATAATTATGCTTATATCGTACATAACACTTTGATTATTGCGAAAATAAATAATTATAAACTAAATAAAAAAAAGTTCTAAAATAGCTTGACACCGTCAACTTAATAAAACAGACATGGGTGCAACTACAATTAGTCTCTTTTATGGTTCTTCTTAGCTCGTTGGCCTTTTTCAAATTCAAGACGGCGGAAAAATCATAATTTGTATCTTTCAAACTTCCCACTGCCGGCAAAAGTTCGCATAGTTTAACATCGCTGTTGGCATCTATAACTGCTATGTTTCTACCGGCAGAGCAAACGAAGAGTGGTTTTTTCTTGGCCAAGCATCGCTCTTTTAACTTCTGAGACAATTTAAGAAGACTTATGGCGGCAAAATATTCTAAAAAGTTTGCCTCTTTTCTTTTTAGGTATCGTTTTCGATTTTTGACTATTGAGTTATGGGCTTTCTTTATATCGCCAAGAGGCGAGAGATACAGATTTCTATCTTTATAGTCTCCCCGAAGAAGCTCGAAATCATGATAATCAATATCAAAATTATCAAATATAAAGTTCATGAAGGATTCCAATTGGCCGATATTTCTATTTGTCATCACGGTATTCACTATTAATTCAAGATTCTTATAATGCCTTTTAAGTTTTAAAAGTCCTCTCAATGTCTCTATCGCTTTATCAAAAACGCCGTTAACACCCCTTGTAGAATCATGTAAATCTCTAAATCCATCCACTGAAATAGAAATCGAGAGGATAAGTTCAGGATATTCCCTTAAGATTCTTGTGCAGAAATCGACAATCTTTTTGGTCAGGATTCCGTTTGTCGGTATAGTCAGCGCCGAGATCTCGCTATTTTTTATGAATTGTTGACATACTTCCAAAAGGTCATCTCTTAAAAAGGGCTCACCGCCTGAAAGTAATAATGTCCTAAATCTCCCTATAGACTTAGAGATTTTGCTTATCTCATCAATTGATAAATCCTTTAGTTTATTAAGCTCCTGCCAATAAAAACATATATTGCAGCGGCAATTACAGTTAGAGGTTACAAAGAAAATAAAAAATTCCAGTCTATTTCTTATGAATGTATTTTTTAAAAATTGAGTGGAATATCTTGTAAAATTTTTAAGATGTGACATCAACTCTGTTTATCTGCTCCCAATAGGCCTTGTTCTCTGATAACAACCTTTTAATCCATATTGGCAAAAATTGACTGCACTTACCTAACAAAAAGCCCAGCAGTCTAAATGTCTCATAGAAAGGGAATATGAATAAATATCTATACGACTTGCTGCAAAAAAAATATAACATGGCACTTTTTATGTATTTTGCTTCATATAGAAAACTCCTTTTAAACGGCGCAGTGACAATACCCTGTAAAGAAAGGCCGCTATCGAAGTTCCTCATTATAACTCTTCTTATAGTATAATTGTGGCTATGATATACACCGGCCTGCGGTTCATAAACTATTTTTTTCTTTTTCATTAACATATCCTTGGCCCAGGCCTGGTCCTCGCTCATTATTAAATCTTCCCTGAATTTATTATCTTCCCATTCGGATTTGCGTATGGCAGAATTGACATCTGAAAATAATATATCTTGTAAGGTGCAATCAGCCGGATTTATATAATCCTTAATTATTTTGTAATCGGGATATACATACTGTAAAAAAAACTTTTCGATGATTGACGCATCTCTATCTGGAATTTGCCGACCGAATATGCCTGCCACTTCACCGTCGTCAAAATCCCTAATCAGGTTAACAAGCCAATTTTCATCTTTGGGAATTGCGTCTTGGCTCAAATAAACAAGGATTTCCCCTTTCGCTGTTTCGGCTCCTATATTTCTCGACCCGCCATGGCTAAAAGATAATGGCTCTATCTCAATAAGCCGTATTGGATACATAGCTATAATTTCCTTCGTGTTATCCGTTGAACCGGAATCAACAACAATGACCTCATATTCGAAATCGACTCTGCTTTTGAATATGCCTTTTAGGACCGAATTGAGCCTATTGCCGGCATTTTTTGTAGGTATTATGACTGAAACATAGACTGGCATGACTATCTAGTGTCTTCGGGCTTGCCTATCAAGGGTCTGAGCGAATAGAAAATGACGTACATATCAAATGACTTATAAATAGCCTGTATCCGTTTTATGCCCGAAAGGGACCCGAGGGATTTCTCGATATCTGCACCTTCGCCTTTTTCAAGTATGATGTAATATAATTTGAAGGGTTCATCCGTTAAGCCAACTTCTTTAATGTGATAATTTTTTTTTATGTGTTCAAAGGTCTGCGGGTTACTAAATTTCAACTGAAACAGATTTTCCGGAGGGTAAAAACAGATATACCTAATCCGGAATTCTTCTTCCTTTTTCTTAAACTTCTCGACATCATCTACCCAACCCCCAAGTCTTCGACTATACCGGACTATCCCATATCCCTGGGCATGTGTGGATAAAAATATGCATTCATTGGGCCGGGTAAATTCATGTAAAGACTCTCCGGCAACGTCTACTCCTAAAAAGGCCGTTGCATACATCCTTAAAATTGAGTTATAAGCAAAAGGTATCGAAATGGCCACAGTCATTAATATAAGCGGCAAAAATAAATCTTTCGTAAAGATCTTTTTTAGTACAAGAGATATATACAAAACTGCATAACCACTGGAAACCGAGGCTAATAATAGAAATGGCATTTGGGAAAAATTATTTTGATATATATATTCAGAATACATTATCCCATAACAAATAACTGCTAAACCCCAGCCGATGATATATCGATTTAATAAGCCCCTTCTTTTTAAAAATGCAGCAATTATTCCTAATAAGGTTAACGCTACGTAGATTATGCTTAAATTTTCCTGCTTTGTATACCACCATATCACCCTGCCATGTTCTGCCCAGTAGGAGGAGGTAAATATACTAAACGAACTTATCTTATGCAACTCTTGGAAATCCCACCTATTCAGAAATCTTAACCATATTATTGCGGTCACGATTGGCAAAATAGACAAGCAAAACACAAATAGGATTTTAAAAAACTCTTTCCTGTTATTAAAAAATATTTTAAAGGGAAAACAGAAGATAAAAGGAATTACAGTTATAAAAAAATTGAATTTATATAGGCAGGCAGCCGACAATGACAAGCCGCTAAAAAAAAGATTGTATTTTTTAAATGAAGATACAAAACGCAGATAAAACAAATTTGCTAAAATCATAAAGAAAAAAGCAGGGCTTTCTGGTTGAATATTCCGGGAAAAAAATACAGCCAGAGGCATAATAGCTAATGAAAAGCTCGCGAAGAGCGAAAGGAATATGTTTCTAAAAAGAACGGTGGCTATGAAATAAATGCCCAGTATGCTAAAAGCCCCGAATAATACATTAAACAAGCGCGGACCCCACAAATTCTCATCAAAAAGTCTCCATGCCAATAATATCTGATATGAAATTAAGGGGGGCTGAGAATAATGTCTGTGAACGGGTTCTTCAAATATATTATAGCAATACATTCTATTTAAAGAATAATCATGGGCTGTATTCATTTCCTGCGCTGTAGTTAGATATTCGTTCTCTATCATATTGTGATAACCTATTGATGGGAAATTAAGATTGTAGGACCTTAAGCACATGCCTAATAAGACGATAAGACATAACGCCAAAACTTTTGTGAATCCATAAATTCTTTCTTTCATGCTGGCATCCTTAGCTTCTTATTTCTTTTTCTAAAAATAATAGGCTGATAAAGAACGAAGAGAAGATCGTCTCTAAGCCAATAACTAATAAAGTCATCGCTAAAATTGCCTCTCTTATCCTGTATAAGGCGCCGAAGTTTTTAGAGAACCAATCGATAAAAATAAAAACCAGGATTACAAATCCTATTAAAAATATGGCACCTCCCAAAGCGAGCCCTTTTTCCAGATTGAAATGACGCTGAAAGAAAAGCGTTATATTATCAGACCTTAAAAATTCCTGTTTCAAGGCGAACGTATGTGCGTATATACCCAAATTCATAACTTGATATGAGAGAATACTCATCACGCTGGCAAAGGCCATTAGATGAAGGCCCCACGGCCGGCCCAAAAAATAAACCGGCCCTCTGACCAAAAACAATAAAAGAATCATACCTGCTGAGAACCCAAAAATCCCGGGGACAAAATATAGCCACACAGGGCAATAAAGCAGCATAAACCTTGTATGACGCCATGCATCATACAAAGGTTTAAGTTTAGATTCACCAATTCTTGGATGGTAGTCAATAGGAACCTCGCATATCTTAAAATTATTCATTAAAGCACTAACAACCATCTCTGTGGCAAATTCCATGCCCAAGGTCTTAAGCTTCATCTTCTTGTAAGCCTGATAGGAAAAGGCACGCATACCGCAATGGATATCTGAAAGTTCGGTATGAAAAAATAGGCGGCAAATACCTGAAAGCACAGGATTTCCTATATAGCGGTGAGACCAGCTCATTGCGCCTTTTCTGATTTTGCCTTTAAACCGAGAGCCGATAACAAAATCATACCCTTCTCTTAAGGGTTTTAAAAATTTTGGAATATCATAAAAATTATAAGTATCATCCGCATCGCCCATAATTATGTACTTGCCTTTTACCTCTCTTAATGCCCGCAAATATGCTGCGCCATAGCCCTTGTGCGCTTCAGAGACGACCGTCGTTGCCTCTCTCTCTGCAATCTCTCTTGATTTATCTACTGAACCATTGTCAACTACAATAATTTCACCGGCAATCTTTTCTTTCTCAAATACGTCTTGAATCTTCTTTATGCAAGTGCCTATTGTCTCTTCTTCGTTAAGACACGGTAAAACACAAGAAACTTCTATCTCTTTACCCATCTTTTCCATAGCTCTCACCTACCAGGTTATATTATATATCCGTATAAATTGATTACCTTCCTCAACTTCTATAGAAGAATTAAAATATTTAAGTCCTTTACCTTTAAAAAAATAAAGGCGCGAAAACAGGCTCTTGCCCAATTCCCGATCCAGAAGGATGCATTTATAGCTGTCTTTTTCATCCCCTTCTGAAACCAGGGCAGAATATATTACATTTGGGTTATCATATACAATTTCTTTAACATTATTATCTTCAAAAATAAATAGGCTTCTGGGTATATAGCCGTCCTTTGAGTAAATTGTCTTTTCTTTGAGTTTATATATATAGCCATTGTCAAAAAAGACCGTATCATCTTTTTTCCTGCCGTTGGCTAAGGGACTGTAAAACTGAAGCCTATTTGAAAGCCAGTCATCTAACTTCTTGGGGGTAATCAGGAATGCTTCCTGATAAAATTTCTGAATCAATTGTCTATCTTTACCCAACTCAACGAGGCGCTCTATAATTTTGTCTTTCTCTTTAGCATCAAAGTTCTGAGCGATATAGACTTTGGAAAAATCCCAATTCCCCAAATAAGAGATTGCGCCTATTTTTGGCACCATTGTATCTTCCACAATAAAGTACGCCGTAGAAGGAGTGGAAAAGAGGAACTGGATTACTTTCTCCGTGGCACTTGCGGGTAAAAATTTTGCTAAAAGCTCCTGGGCGTCTTTTAGCTTCCGCACCATTACACCCTCTAACAACAAAACGGCCTCTAAGGGATCTTCGATATATTTATTCATAATCTCAAATGCTCTATTGCCACCGTTATTCAGCATCCTTAGAATTGCGATTGCCTGGTCTTCATTGTCAGTCAGTATGGTTTTTGCCATCCAATAGGCCTGTGGATAAACCTGGCTTTGCCCATCAAAAATTACCCTGCGCCTGGCAATTACCTTAAACCAGTCCCCAAAATCCCACCATGAATTAAGCACTGAGTTCTGCGGTGTTTTTTCTTTGATAATATTGAGC
>CAYHAI010000167.1:0-7231 GCA_964354585.1 uncultured Planctomycetales bacterium | reverse complement strand
ATTAAACTCTGATAAGCGATCTTCGCCAAGGATGTCATCTTTAGCTATTAGCGTTCTTGGAATATACATCGTCTCGACGCCAGATATCCCTAAGGATTCAATGATGATATCTTCATACATCAACTATTCGTTTTGAGTACCCTGAGTAAAATATACATTTTTAGCTATCTGCTAACCCATGAACCATGCGAGTGGAGCGGATTTATTCATCACTTCATCTTCTAGATCTCTCACTTCACCAACTGCCTCATCATAGAGACCTTGCCCATCAATAGAAACACCACCTGGTAGTAACATACCACCAAACTTTTTAAGATTTATACCCCATTGCCTTTTAAATAACGCAGTTGTATATTTCCTTAACCAAGACTCCACCCACACTCTAGTATATTGTTCTGGATCTAATACTCTATAACATTGAGCCACGACATATTGACCTATGTGTATTTCTGTTGCCCAGTTAATATCTAGATATAATCTATTTTGCAATCTGTTGAATCGTATAGTTGGAGTTCTACTAAGTTCAAAATTAACTAAATCTAGATAACTCATTGCAGTTGTATAATAGATCATAGAAATGCTAGAAAGATCTTGAAAGGAATTCAACCTCATTTGATATTGGGTATTGTTGAATAGTTCCTGAGAGTTTGAATTATTGTTGCCTATAGGGAGCACATTAGTGATACCGTAAACTAGATCTGGCACATCAATGTATTGGTTGTCATAGACACCTTTGATTACAGGAGAAACTGCTAATACTGCTGTTATGCCAGAAGTGGCACCTGTGATAGTTTCACCTGCAACAAAGACTCCTGATATTTTATAAACAATAAGAGTAGATCCTGCTGAAGTTCTAGTCAGTTCAGAAGTAAGAGTTGCAATTGCGCCAGAAGTAGAGCCAGTAACTGTTTCGCCTTCTGAGAAGTTTCCTGCAACAGGGGTAGTAAGAGTTATTGATGAAGCAGTAATCATTTGCTTCATATAGATTTGTTCTATACCTTCTGAATGATATTGTCTCCAGTATTCTAGAGCTTCATCAATACGATCCTCGAGCTGCTCGTCTGCTACATTTATTTCAATGACAGGTGCTCCAAGAGCTCTTAGACAATATTGTTTTAATTCTTCTCTGCTATGTACTGCCGCCATCGTGATTCCTTATAGTTATACTATATTTATACTATCTAATTTTCCGGTATATTTTATTTCTGGATCTAACACAACACAAAATTCAGAAGTTATATTTGCATCTATGTTTGCGGTATATTTCACTTCTTGGTCAAGAGTTACTCCAAAGATTTCTGCAGCATCTATCACTACCGAGAAACTTATTAACTTATCTAATATAACTCCAAAGAGATTGTAAAAATTGTCTGAAATTATATTTGCAAGTTTTATAAGATTTACAATAATATTTGAAGCTGCTACTATTGATTTGGAAATATCTTTGGTAAATCTTGTGTCAGTTAGGCTGCTAACTGACATCACTAAGGATCTAATGAAGCTAAAACTAAAAGAAGTAGAGCTTATAGATTGAGCTACTAATATTAAAGATCTAGTTAATCTGGATTGTAATGATACTAATATGCTCACATTACCAATTATATTTTTAGATGTTCTTTTAATGAAACTTGAACTAGAGCTGGATACCGATGTTATGGTATATCTTATAGTTTTTATAATCCCTGTTAGTATTGAAGAAGATGCTAATAGATTTTTGTAGATCTTCTTTATAACAGATGCCGTTATAGTTGAACCAGTAGATATAGGTTTTGTTATAGATTTTACAAAAGCATTAGAAGTTGTAGCATTAACAGTAATTGATAAATTATAAACAAAGTTGGTTAATAATGTTGCAATAGTAGATGATACGACAGATAATTTTTTAGATATAAATTTAGTTAAATTCACACCTGCTGTTGATGCTATACTTATATTTTTCAAAACAGATTTTACAACACTAGCACTTACTGTAGATGTTCCAGTTCTTACTATTTTTATCAATTTCAAAAAAGAAACATTCCCAGTTGAAGATACAGCTAACGTAAGTAAACGAACTAATGATAAAACAAAAGATGCTGTTCCAGAAGATGCACTTGAAATAGATTTTGCTATACGTTTATAAACACTAGCAGCAACAGAAGCTGTGCTTACTATAGGTTTAAATATAGCTTTCTTTAAAGAACTTGTTGTTATGGAAGATG
This sequence comes from uncultured Planctomycetales bacterium, assembly GCA_964354585.1. Classification (GTDB taxonomy): domain Bacteria; phylum Omnitrophota; class Gorgyraeia; order Gygaellales; family Profunditerraquicolaceae; genus CAYHAI01. Next base: position 5,030 of record CAYHAI010000167.1, on the reverse strand, counting down.
CAGCTAATGTGAGTAGATGAACTAAAGATAAAACAAAAGATGCTGTTCCAGTTATTGTACTTGATATGGTTTTTGTTATACGCTTATAAACACTAGCAGCAACAGAAGTTACACTTGATATAGTTTTTGTTATAGACTTAAGAAAGATACCAGCAACAGAAGCTGTACTTGTTATAGATTTTGATATAGACTTATTTATTGTGATTGTTGCTGTAGAAGATGCAGCTAATGTGAGTAGATGAACTAAAGATAAAACAAAAGATGCTGTTCCAGTTATTGAACCAGTTATAGTTTTCAGCACTCTTTTAGATATAATAGCAGCATTGGAAGCTGTGCTTGTTATAGATTTTGTTATAGACTTAAGAAAGATACCAGCAACAGAAGCTGTGCTTAATATAGATTTTGCTATAAGTTTATAAACACTAGCAATAACAGAAGCTGTGCTTAATATGGGTTTAGCTATACGTTTCTTTAGCGTACTTGTTATTGTTGAAGATACAATTAAAGACAGCGAACGAAGGGAAGATAAAACAAAAGATGATGTTCCAGATATTGAACCAGTTATAGTTTTTAGAGTAGTTTTAAGAAAAACACTAGCAACAGAAGCTGTTCCAGTTATAGTTTTTATCGCTCTTTTAGATATAATAGCAGCACCAGAAGCAGCACTTGCTATAGATTTTGCTATAAGTTTATAAACACTAGCAGTACCGGAAGTTACACCAGTTATAGGTTTTAGTATGGTTTTAAATATAGTTGATGTTACTGAAGATGTGCTTAATAAAGATTTTAGTATTTTTTTAGAAATACTAGCAGCACCAGCTGTCGCTCCAGTTATAGATTTTGATATTTTATTTAATAAAGATGATGTTATTGAAGCTGTTGCTATTATAACTTTAGTGTATAAAGTAGTTGTAGTACCTGAACCAATTGGCGCTTCTGAGAATGAAGAAAATCCAAACATTAATTTATATCCATATTAAACAATTGAATGAAATTGCTTCATTTATAATACATTATTTATACTAATTTACCAACAACTTGCAATTACTAAACCGTTACCGCCATTACCACCAGCACCAGAAGTAAACCCTGTTAAAGCTGCACCACCTCCACCACCGCCACAACCATAAGCTCCATTTCCTCCTCTACCGCCATTACCACCAGCACCACCACCGGATGCACCACCGGCACCTCCCATATAATAAAATAAACCTTGTATTGGTTGAAAGCCATTAGTGCCATCACCGCCATTAGCAGTTGTAGTCCCACCAGCAACACCGCCTAATACAATAGGAAATATGAGTGAGCTGACATTAAGAAATCCACCTATAGCACCGACAGTTGAGCTAAGCCCTAATCCACCTCCACCCGAACCGCCACCAAGAACTATTCCCGAGCCAGGCAATAGTAGAGAAAGTCCGCCAACAGCAGCACCACCAGCGGCACCAATTTGTCCTGCCATTGTTGCGTTAGTTGCACCTCCACCAGTAGCACCAGTTTGTATGCCTAAGGTACTAAGCGGCATATTTGAAATTGAAGTTACAGCTCCACCACCACCAGTAGCACCAGCAGTAGCTCCAACTGGGGCTACTCCAACGCCACCGCCATTAACTGTGCATAAATATTGTGTGGTAGTAGTAAGATTTGGGGCTATTGATATATAGCTGGCAACCCCTGCTATGCCAATTAGACCACTACCATTAATTATAGGAACAGCAGCACCTCCAGCTCCGCCAAAACCAACCGAAATATATAAAATATCGGGTATAAGATCAGTAGAAAAGAAACCCTTATAATGTGCGCTAGAGCCACCGCCTCCCCCGCCAGCCGCTGCACTGTTAGAACCCAGTACACCACTTGCACCTCCTCCCCCGCCCGCTATAACTGTGAATTGAACAAACTTAGCACCTCTAGGTTTTACCCAAGTGTGCCAACCTGCACCAGCAGAAATTGAGTTAGCTTCAAATCTTTGGATATAGTCAGTGTTACTCGGAATATGACTAAAGTCCAACATTAGTAATCTCCACCGATACCTGTAACTTCCCAACCTCCTGCAACAGTCGCGCTTAACCCAACCAATACAGTATATCCAGGTGGCAGTGCTATATTCATTGGATAATCTATATCAGGTGATGAAGTTGCAGTAGCTGCTCCAGCTCCTGTTGCGGGTAAAAGAAGCTCACCATAGAAGTAGTTTTGGCTATCACTAACAAAACCAACAAGATCGTTATAGATACCGTCATACATTGCGGTTTGGGTATAAGAAGTTAAAGAACCATCAGTTTGTAAAAACATTGTTATCTGACCACCAGTTACAGGTCCGACGTAGATTTCATACTTTAAAGCTCCTGCTACTGCTGCCCAACTCCAAGTTATAGAACCTGTTCTTCCTGTTACCGTGACTGCTGCTGATTCTGTACCAGCTACTGATTCAGCACCATAGCCATCTACTGCTACTATCTTGGCAAAGTAAGTTCCTGCCAATAATGTTCCACCTGTTGTACTTGGAGTTCCTGTTGGAGTTCCAGAGGGAACACCTATTGAACACGCCAAATGTGTTGGCTCATCACATATATAAATCCTTGCGGTTGTTGCTACATTAGTCCCTCTAGCCTTGAATCGTAATCTTTGTAAATAACTACCATTTGTTACATCTGCTTTAAATACTGCAAGATTATTAACATTGGTTCCCACAAAATCTGCGGCACCAGTTGTTAAAATACCTGATAAACCTTGTATATGTGCTTTTGCCGAAAATATCGGACTTGTATTTGCTGCCATAGTGATTCCTAATTAAAAAATATTCATATTGTTATATAGCGCAAATGAAACTCCTAAAGAAGTTCCACCTCCGCCTCCAGTGCCATTTGCAGCAGCAGTTACTCTACCTTGAGCATCCACAGTAATATCAGCAGCGGTATAACTTCCAGCAGTAACAGATGTATTAGCTAATGCAATAGTTCCTGTTCCAGTAATAGTACCACCACTTAAACCAGTTCCTGCTGTGATTGAAGTAACTCCCCCTCCGCCAACAGAAGGTGTAACCCAAGTAGGTGCTCCACCTAACGTAACTGTAGTAAGAACTTGACCAGCTACTGTAGATGCTGCTGTACTTGCAGTAACGCCAGCAGCACTTTGGTATAGAACACCATTAGGAGTTTGCGCAGCTATACTTGTCGCCAAAGCAGCAGTACCACTGGTATCTTGATTTAAAGTTGGGAAATCGGAAGCGATTGCAATACTAGGCACACCTGTCGTTGTGGTATTCTTTAAAATGCCAGTACCCAGTGATGAGAGTAATGTCCCATTAATACCTTTTACCGTTAAACCTGTTGCACCTGTAGCATCGCCAGTATGCGTTGCATTAGTGACCAATCCAGAGTAATTACTATTGACAGCATTATCGCCCGTATTAGTATTTGAATTAATACCCGTTATTTGGGATGTCGTTGCTAATGTTCCGCTGGTTGGAAGTGTTAATGCAGTTGTAGCAGATACTGTTAGTGTGGTACCAAATGCACCAGAAATAGTAAGAGTACTTAAGGCACTTGCTTGATCCACTCCTGTTCCACCCTTAGAAGGTGTTATTGTTGGTAAATCAGCAAGAACTACTGTGTCCCACACGGGTGCTGCGCCATTAGTACCATTACCAGTTTCTCGCAGAAACTTTTTAGTTGTAGTGGTATTAGGTGCAAGTTGCGTTGTGGTATCTGTGCCGGATTGGTAAGGGATAGCACCTAATAAAGTAGTAGCATTTCCACCTACTAAATTGGTTGATTTTGATGCAATACCAGATGTATCTTGATTTAAAGTTGGAAACGTGCAATTAGATAAAGTACCACCACTCGGTGTTCCCAATGCCCCACCATTAGTAACTAAAGCTCCAGAAGTTCCAACTGCTATAGCTAGAGCCGTTGCCACATCCGTACCTGGAGTTACATCTGCCCAAGTTGTTAAATCAGCATCGTATGCTTGTACATTTGTACCAATAACCAAACCTAGTGATGTTGGAGTTTGATCGCCTGTATTAGTTCCAGCTGTTTTTGCAATATCTTTAGCTTTAGACATTAGTTACCTCATTTAAGTTAAAGAAAGTCTTTGCTTCTTCTTCAGTATTAAACCAATACCAACCATCAACAGGATAAGTATAAGTTTCTTTATTTTCTTTAAGTAACTGATAAGCATCATAACCACCATAAACAAAGTTTGGAGCGTATAGCAAATCAGTATCTAATTTATAAAAACCTTCTGTATTCATCTTATTATCCTATTATTGTCCAGCCTTTGCCAGTTGCAATATTTCTATCACAAGTAGCTGCTCCTGGATTTTTACTAATGGTTATTGATCTTGCAAAAGCAGTAACCAATAAGTTTCCGAATATCTCATTTAATGCCGCTGCGCCTAACGAACAATTGGTAAAAGATACTGTGAAATTAATATTAGTACATTTAACTTGTTCTAATGAGTTACAGTTTAAAAAAGGTGTAGTGGCTCCGGCTACTGAAGATAAATTATAAGCAGGCACTACTTTCAGAGATGTACAACCTGAGAAAAAGTTAGTAAAGTTAGTAGTAATTGATATTCCTTCAGGTGCTTTATTTAAACTACTGCAATTAAAAAAAGGAGAAGAAGCTCCAATACTGGCAGTTATATTAGCTTTCTGCAATGAAGTACAGCCAGTAAATACAGAGTTATATGAACCAACATTTGGCAAATTAAGAGTAGCTTCAACCAATGCAGAACAGCCAGAAAACATATTTAAACAAGAATATGAAGATAATCCAGTAAAATTCATATTTATTTTTCTTAGACTTTTGCAATTTTGGAACATCAACACAAAAGTTCCTGAGTTAGATCCGTCACTTAAACTTGCCAATTCAATCTCTTGTAAAGCTAAACAATTTTTAAAAAATGAAGAGTAACTTGTCGGGACACCTCGCAATATACGACATCTTTCCAATAAAGTTAGCGCAGAATGATCATAACCACCAAGTTCAGTGCTTGTATTTGTACCGATGCCGATTCCTCC
>CAYHAI010000166.1:0-9523 GCA_964354585.1 uncultured Planctomycetales bacterium | reverse complement strand
AATACAGTTTCCTCCTCTTTAATTCCCGAAAAATAATGCCTATTGTCCGGGAATCTTCTGTGGCCCTAGAGCCCATATGGTTAGATACGCCGGCAGGATTCACAATAGAGGATAAATCCTGTTTAAGAATATTCTTTATAGTTGCTTCATCCATAGAGGTCATAATGGTATTCTTTTCCAGCCTTAATTTCTCATGCGGCTGTAAAGGCAGATGTAGAATGATCTGGAATCCCCGCTGATGTAACTCTTTAGCCACTGCCTGGGAATAACTTAAGTTTGGTAACACCGATATAGTCAAAGGATATTTTATCTGGTCTAATAAACTTAAATTATTCAGATTATAACCCCAATCATCAACGACAATAGCAATCTTTCCTTTTATAACTGCAGGTGGATGGGGTATCTTGAGTCTTTTTATAATAAACACCCCCTGTAGAATAATAATAAATATTAAAATCCCAATGATTATTTTATATCTTTGTTCTTTTTTCACTATCTTTTAATCTCTCTATATATCTTCAATGCCTTCAGGACATCCACTGCGCGCATCAGTTGATTATCGGACTTATAGTCAAAGGGTTTTTCCTCTTTAACTACCGTTTCTTTCTTTTCTAATTCCTGAAATACATCTTGCGGTTTTCCTGCCGACAGCTGTTCTTTACTAGCCAGTTCAATTTTACCTTCCTCTACCACAATATCGGGAATAACCCCTTTCTCATGTATCTGTTTACCTGAGGGTGTAAAATATTTACTGGTGGTAAGCCGTAAAGCCGAACCGTCACTTAAAGGAATAACGCTCTGGACCGAACCTTTGCCAAATGACTTTGTGCCTAAGATGATGGCGCGTTTATAATCTTGTAAGGCTGCGGCCACTATCTCGCTACCAGAAGCTGAACCTTCGTTGATCAATGCTACCATAGGTATATCTAAAAGCGGATGGCTGGTGCGCGAAATAAATTCCAAATTTTGCGTGCTCTTTCTTCCCTTAGTAGTAACAATTATTTTGTCTTTCTCAATAAACTTCTCGGCCACTTTTACCGCTATATCCAAAAGGCCTCCAGGATTATTACGCAAGTCTAAGATAAAGGCATTCATACCTGCCTTGGATAAATTTTCTAAGGCAGTATTGAAATCTTCGGAAGTATTCTCTCTAAACTCAACTAAGCGGATATAGCCAACACCGTCTTCTAAAATCCTGGATTCTTTTATATCCTTAATTTTAATGATGGCGCGCACCATCTTAAATTCTAAAACCTTTTTTTCTGACTCTCTTAAAACAGTAATATTTACTGGCTCTCCGGGCTTGCCCCGTAATTTCTTTACCGCGTCAGTAAGGCTCATATCCCGCGTCAATTCATTATTAATTTTAACAATCCGGTCATTAGCCTTAAGCCCCGCCTTCCAAGCCGGCGTATCTTCTATAGGGGTCACGACAGTTAATAGGCTGTCCTTAATGGTAATTTCGATACCCAGCCCGCCAAACTTTCCTTCAGTGTCAACCTTTAATTCATTATATGTATCTGGGTCCATAAACTGACTGTGCGGGTCTAAAGAAGACAACATTCCTTTTAAGGCGCCATAAATTAAATCCTTAAAATTAACCTCGTCAACATAATCTGTCTGGATAATCGCTAATGTGTCGGAAAAAAGCTCTACCTGACGGTAAAGTTCATCTTTCTTCTTCTTTTCTATCTCTGACTTTGCGACAGTTACAGAAATAAAAACCGCTATGCCCAAAATTATCCCGATAATAAATTTTTTACGCATCAGATAGCCTCCGTCTTAAAATATCCTGAATTACTTTTGGGTTTGCTTTACCCTCACTCTTCTTCATCGTCTGGCCTACTAAAAACATCAGGGCATTAGCGTTACCCTGCTTATAATCATCGACAGATTTAGGGTTATCTTTTAAAACTTGCTCTACTATTTTTTCTAACTCTTTAGAGTCAGAAATCTGAATTAAGTCTTTCTCTTTAACTATCGCAACAGCTGATTTTCCGATATTAATCATTTCGGTTAAAACTACTTTAGCGTTAAGATTAGAGATTTCATTTCTTTGCACCAAGTTAACCAATCCCGCCAGCTCTTGCGCTGAAACTTTTAAATCAGAAATATTGCAATTGCGCAGATTTGCCTCAGAAAGCAGAGGGCCAATTAGCCAGTTAACCATAGGTTTTTTATTTTTGTCAGGAAATACCTCCAGGCAATTTTGCGCATAATCAGCGTCCTTTTTAGAAAAAACCAGGATCTTGGCATCGTATTCCGACAATCCATAATCCTTTATAAAACGCAACATCTTTTCTTTAGGCAGTTCTGGAATTGTCCTTTTAATTCCTTCAATCTTATCTTGAGTAATAATAAAGGGCGGCAGGTCTGGTTCGGGAAAATAACGGTAATCCTGCGCCTCTTCTTTGCTGCGCATAGAAAGTGTCTGGGAATTTTTTTCATCCCAGAGCAGGGTCTCTTGGGTAATAGCCTTTGCCTGGCTTAATAATTCTGTTTGCCGCTCTATTTCAAACGCCAACGCTTCTCTAACTGCCTTAAAAGAGTTCATATTTTTTAATTCTGTTTTCGTGCCTAATTTCCGCGCGCCTTTTTTCTTAAGCGAAATATTGGCATCGCAACGCAAAGACCCCTTTTCCATATCGCAATCCGAAACCCCTAAATACTCAATAATGCTTTTTAAGAAAGTCAAATATTCATAGGCCTCTTGCGGTGAATTTATATCCGGTTCACTGACTATTTCCAATAAAGGTATCCCGGTGCGGTTAAAATCGACGAGGCTAACTTCATCTTTGTGAATTAATTTTCCGGCATCCTCTTCCAGATGCACACGGCGTATTTTAATGCGTTTGGTTTTGCCCTCTAAATCTATATCTAAAAAACCATCCTTAGATATAGGCAAATCATATTGGGAGATTTGGTAATTTTTGGGTAAATCCGGATAAAAATAATTTTTGCGGTCGAATTTGGTATATTCTTGAACCTGACAGCTCAAGGCCAGGCCAACTTTTATCGCGTATTCCAAAGCAGTTTTATTGAGCACGGGCAGCGAACCCGGAAATCCCAGGCACACCGGACAGACTTGCGAATTCGGTTCATGGCCAAATTCGGTAGAGCAACCGCAGAATGCCTTGGTTTTTGTCTTTAAGTGAATATGGACCTCAAGTCCTATAACTGCTTCGTAATTCATATTTTTGGTTTCATTTTATGCCACGGCGTATTCTGCTCATAAGTATAAGCCACTCTAAAAAGCATTTCTTCATTAAATGGCTTAGCCAAAATTTGCAAACCTACCGGCAGGCCTTTCTTAGTAAAGCCGCAAGGTATAGATATTGCCGGAATTCCCGCTAAGTTTGCGGATATCGTATAGATGTCCGAAAGATACATCTTTAAGGGGTCAGCTATTTTTTCTCCGATTTTAAAAGCCGGGGTAGGCGAAGTGGGCGTAACTATACAATCAAAGTCCTTAAATACCGCATCAAAATCCTCTCTTATAAGCGTGCGCACCTTTAAGGCGCGTAGATAATAAGCATCATAATAACCGTGAGACAAAACAAAAGTTCCTAAGATAATCCTTCTCTTTGCTTCTTCGCCAAAACCTTCACCTCTTGTTTGCTTATACATATCTATTAATGACGGACGATGGACGATGGACGATGGACGACTACGATAGCCATATTGGACACCATCGAATCTGGCTAAATTGGAACTGGCCTCTGCCGTAGCAATAATATAATAAACCGGCACGGCATATTCGGTGTGCGGCAGGGAAACTGGTTTATTCTCGGCCCCTAAATCTTTCAATTTATTTATCGCTTCTTCAATAATATCCTTTACTTCGGCATCCATACCTTTAATCAAATATTCTTTCGGCACACCTATTTTTATGCCCTGGATATCATTAACTAATGCCTTGGCATAATCTGGCACTTCTATATTAACCGAAGTAGAATCATTAGGGTCATAGCCAGAAATCACCTGCATTAAGATGGCGCAATCTCGCACATCTTTAGTCAGGGGGCCGATCTGGTCGAGGCTTGAGGCAAAGGCAATTAAACCGTAACGGGAAACCCGGCCATAAGTAGGCTTTAATCCAACTACTCCACAAAAGGAAGCAGGCTGACGTATGGAACCACCGGTATCCGAACCCAAGGCTAAAATCGCTTCATCCGCCGCTGTTGCCGCAGCCGAACCGCCAGATGAACCTCCGGGCACACACTCTAAATTCCAGGGATTATGCGTCGGGCCAAAACAAGAATTTTCCGTAGATGAACCAAAGGCAAACTCATCCATATTGGTCTTTAGGCCTAAAACCAAGGCCCCTGCCTCTTTCAATTTTCTAATTACTGTGGCGTCGTAAGGCGGCTTAAACCCTTGTAAAATCTTAGAGCAACATTCAGTGCTATGGCCCTCAATGCAGATATTGTCTTTGATGGAGACGGGAATGCCTTCTAATAAATTCGTCTGCCTGTTTGCCTGTACCTGCCTGCCGGCAGGCAGGTAACCTGTTTGCCTGTTTAAAGTATTAACACGCACGTAAGCTTTAACCTTAGAATCTAAATCCTTTATTCTTTTTTCTAAAGAATCTACTATCTCTTGGGAAGTAGTTTCTTTTTTATGCGACTTCTCATTTAGTTCATATGCAGTTAATTTATAAAGTTCCATCATTACTCAATTACTTTGGGGACTACAAAGAAATTTCCTTTTCTCTGGGGCGCATCTTTAAGAACCTGCTCAATGGCTAAAGACTCTTTAGGCTTATCTTCTCTTAAGACGTTATTAATCGGTAGAATATGGCTTGTGGGGTTGATATCTTTTATCTCTATTTTTTTTAATTTATCAATAAGACCTAAGATGTCCTGAAGTTGGCCAGATAATTTCTCTAACTCTTTGGGTTGGAGTTCGATACGCGCCAAATGCGCTACATATTTAACGGTTTCTTTATCTATAGCCATAACCCTGCCTCCTTCACAATTAACTTTTAATCATATCACCCTTTATCTAAAAAGTCAACCAAATCCGAGCGCCTAGCTTTAGCGGATTCTGCGCAGGCTCGGGGTCCTGCCGCGAATGTTTCTCGTCGCATCACGCTCCTCGCAATCATTCGCGTCACCCCTCGCCATGCGGCTCTACCCGAAACACATCTCGTCACCCGCAAAAGAGAAATGTTGGATTGATAAATGAATCTGGCGGGTTTCGAGCGGATGGTCGATTTTAGCAAAAGCAGCTTGAGCAGTGAGGGAATCCCCGTGGAGTCCGCCGTAGGCGGACGACAAAACGGGGACGGCGAAGCTGTTTGAGGCCGTCTCCGCTAGAGCGGGACGGCCGAGTTCTGCAGCCGCCGAGCTGCGAAAGACCTTTTGCGTTAAAAAATCGACTAAAGCAGAGAAAACCGACAGATTTATTTATTAAGCAGACGCAAAAAAGTATGGACAAAGTTGCTAAATTGTGTAGAATATCTGTAATCAACTCAATATATTTAATAGGCATAATATGAGAGATAAAAAGCCAAAATATTACCTTAATGCTAATGGCGAATTTGTCATTGAAAACTACAACTTTGCCAAGCCCTTTGCCAATTTCTTTCCCGGTATTGCCGGTAAATATGGCATACCGATGTGGGTCTTCTATGTTAACCGCTCGCAAGGGATAGCCAGTTTAGGCACCAAAGATAAAGACCACGCCATTTTAGAGTTCTTTCCGGCAAACAAGGCCTGGCAATTAGTATCCTCGCAAGGATTCCGCACCTTTATCAAGGTCTTTAGCGCTAAAAAAACCGTCTTCTACGAACCTTTTCATAATGGCTTCGTAAATCTAGGATTTAACCTAACTAACAATATGTCTATTACTTCTTCTGAGTTAAAAATAGAAGAAAACAACCTGTCTTTAGGACTGAAGGTAAAAGTAGAATATTTTACTATTCCCAATGATTCCTATGCGGCCTTAGCCAGAATTGTCACTATAAAAAATACCGCCAGGGCCACTAAGAAAATCCAGTTATTGGACGGGCTACCGCAGATTATACCTTACGGCACCAGCAACCTATTCTTAAAAAAATTGGGCCGGACTATCGAAGCCTGGATGAACATAGAAAATTTAGAAATGGGCGTGCCTTTTTATAAATTAACCGTTGACCCCACGGATAGGCCCGAGGTAATCCGCGTCAACGAAGGCAATTTTTATCTGGGGTTCCATTATGAAAAAGGAAAAACCCGGATTATTAAACCTATTGTTGACCCCCAATCTGTGTTTGGCCCAATTACAGATTTCTCTTGTCCGCGTCAATTTTTAGCGCATAAAAATTTTTCCTATCCCAAAAAAGAAATAGCTAAAAGCAAGACCCCGTCCGCATTCTTGCTGCTTAATCTTGAATTACCTGCCTTAGAAGAAAAAACCTTTTACGCGGTAATTGGCTATATGAGAAACCGCCAGGCGTTAAACTCTTCTATTGCTAAGATTACTGCTGCCGGTTATCTTACCCGGAAAAAAGAAGAAAACCAAAGAATTATCGCCGAGCTGCAAGCCGATATCAACACCGAAAGCAGTTCAAAGGAATTTGACCTTTATACCCAGCAAACATATTTAGATAATATTATGCGCGGCGGATATCCGATAATCTTTTCCTGCCCAGAAAAAACCAGCCATAAACAAACTGTATTTTACCTGTATTCCCGCAAACACGGAGATTTAGAAAGGGATTATAATAAATTTCAACTTGCCGCCACCTATTTTTCTCAAGGGAACGGCAATTACCGCGATATGAATCAAAATCGCAGGTGCGACATCTGGTTTAACCCGCAGATAAATGATGAAAATGTCATTAACTTCTTTAATCTCCTGCAGGCAGACGGCTTTAATCCCTTGGTGTTTAAAGGTGTAAGTTTTGTGCTTGGGGATAGCGCAGAATTTAAAAAATTATTAGGCGAAATTACGCCAGAAGATGATTTTGCCAAGATTATCTCATTCTTAAATAAGCCATTTACACCCGGCGAAGTAATCATTTTTCTCAAAGAAAATAAAATCAAATTAAAGGCCTCTGATGATGAATTCCTGAATATGTTGCTGCCGCACTGCCTAAAAAACCAAGAAGCCGAACACGGCGAAGGCTTTTGGACTGACCACTGGACTTATAATCTTGACTTGTTAGAAAGTTATCTGAGGGTTTATCCGGAAAAATTGCAGGAAATCGTCTTTGATAAAAAGGCCTTTACTTTTTACGACAATACCGAAGTCGTCAAGCCCAGAAGCGAGAAATATTTGCTTAAAGATGGCATAGTAAGACAACTACATTGCGTCATAGCTGACAATGCCAAAAGAGAAATGATCAGAAAAAGGCCAATACATCCTCATCTGGTAAGGACAGAATACGGCAAAGGCGAAGTTTATCAGACTACCTTGATGAATAAATTGTTGTGCCTTCTGGTCAATAAACTGGCATCGCTGGATCCAAATGGAGTTGGCATTGAAATGGAGGCAGATAAACCCAATTGGTTTGATGCCCTAAACGGCTTACCGGCATTATTTGGTTCTTCAATATGCGAGACCTTTGAACTAAAAAGATTAGTTATTTTTATAAAGAATGCCTTAGATAAAACTCAGGTAAACAAGGTTAATCTTACGGAAGAAATCTATAACTTTTTGTTTGGCCTTAATACTTTGCTTAAAGAGTGCCTCGCTGATGTTTCATTAGAAAAGAACTTCACCTACTGGGATAAGAGCTATTCTCTGAAAGAAGATTACCGGCATAAAACCAGGCTTGGCTTCAGCGGCAAGGAATTAGAAATAGAAACCGAGAGCCTAATCTCTATTATAAATCTGGCTTTAGAAAAAATCAACCAGGGCATTGAGAAAGCCCTGGATAAAAAAGAAAATATTTATTCTGCCTATTTTATAAACGAGGTAACGCAATACCAAACTCTAAAACCGCCCTTTGTCAAACCTACTAAATTCATCCGGCGCAAACTCCCCTTCTTTTTAGCCGGGCAGATGCATGGACTGCGCGAAAGTGAGAATATAAACAAAGCGGAAAAATTATATCAGGCGACAAAGAATAGCCAGCTTTATGATAAAAAGCTTAAGATGTACAAAGTAACCGCACCGCTGGCTAATATGCCGGAAGAAATCGGCAGATGCCGCGTGTTTACTCCGGGCTGGTTGGAAAATGAGTCAATCTGGCTGCATATGGAATATAAATATCTCCTGGAAACCTTAAGGCAAGGCCTTTATGAAGAATTTTACCGCGACTTCAAAAACGCGCTTATTCCCTTTCAGGAAGCCCAAAGGTATGGCCGCAGTATTTTGGAAAACTCATCGTTTTTGGTAGGTAGCGCCTTCCCTGATGAGAAATTGCATGGTAATGGTTTTGTGGCGCGGCTTTCCGGCTCAACTGCAGAATTTTTACAGATCTGGTTAATCATGAATTTGGGTACACGCCCCTTGTTTTTAAATGCGCAAAAGGAATTAAATCTTAAATTCTCTCCTATCTTAGCCAGTTGGCTCTTTGACCGAAAAGGTAATTATAGTTTTAATTTCTTAAGTAAAATTCGGGTGACCTATCACAACCCGAAAAGAAAAGACACCTTTGGCAGGAATGCGGCTAAAATAAAAAAGATGATTTTTAACGATAAGGATGGAAATTCCGTAGAAATCCCTCAAGATATAATCCCATCGCCTTACGCAGAACAAATCCGGTCTCGCCAAGTTAAGCAAATCGACGCATATTTTCAATGAGCACATAAGTTACGGAGAGAAGCGACGTAACTTATGTGTGCGAATTTGACCCTTGACATTTTTCAATAAGAAAATGGCTTAAGAAAAATGTCAAGGGTAAGTTCGTGCATACAATTTACGTTCACTTCGTTCCGTAAATTGTGCACTCACTTAGAACTTGCGGCGGTAATAGAGGCGGAATATATGCTGGGTGTCGATAGTCCTGAGGCTGCCACCATAAGGGTCCCAACCGATATCCAAAACCCCACCCATATAAGGATTGCGGCTGGCCTCGCCATACTGGAAGGCAAAGTCCTCGTTTTCGGAAAAACGATAGATGAGTTCAGTAAATAAGTTGTGATGCCCATAGACCTTGTTGTCATTAAGGACTAAACTATCCAGGTCCTGCCAGCGGGAATAGGTGTATTTAAAGAAAATACCCAATTTTTTCATCGGCGCATACGCCAGTTCAAAACCAAGGTGGTTCATATTGTCATCTACTTGCCCGGCTTTTTCATAAGGGTTACGGGTATAATCCAGATAAATCTCTAAATTCGCTAAAGGGTCTAACCGCAAGCCGGTTTTAAAAATATTATAATAAGGATACGGCGGCCGGGGGAAATGCGCTGTGTAAGTAAGCCAGTTAAGGGTATCGCGATATATTTTATCGTATTCATAACTCATTAAGGAACGATTTCCGCTTTCCAATATTCCGCGCGGGAAATTATCGTAACCCAACGTAATATCATTGGTGTATTCCCATATCCCGTCTAAAGCCAACCAATCAAAAAACTCGTATTCTGAGCCTAAA
>CAYHAI010000165.1:0-4757 GCA_964354585.1 uncultured Planctomycetales bacterium | reverse complement strand
ACGTCGAGACCGCCCTCCGCCAGTCCATCCTCCGCACGATGGGCCTGCGATGAAGTACCTTCTGAGGGAAGACCGGTTCTTCGCGAACACCTACGTCAACGACGGGGTGTCAGTATGGGGTGACTGGAAGGTCTGGACCTTTTCCAAACACCCGGGCAACAAGACGATCACAAAGCTGAAGGAGCAGGCAAAACAGGAAAACCGCACCTTCTACCTCGCGCGGGAGCCAGAGGATATTGAGAAGGACTGCTGGTACCCAACCGCTTTGTGCACCTTGTTCCGCACCGCTCCGGGTTTGAGCTACGACGACATCAACCCCGCACCCGATGAGTCGGACTACTACGAGCACGGCGATGACTGGGACGTGAAGTACGAGGCAGCATGGAAAGTGTACAAGGACGAGGAGCCGGGGATGCTGAAGAAGTTCTACTGGACCGACGGTGCCCTGCACTGGATCGCTATGGATGGGGGGACTGCAGACGATGAGCTCTGACCGCAACGAAACCTGGGACTTCAACGTCGACCTGCAGATGGGCGAGAAGCCCTCTGACTTCGTCCCGTCGGCGGAGCAGCAGCTCGCCGTCGACGCCATCGTGAACGGCACCGGCGACGTCGCCCTCATCGCAGCCGCAGGGTCGGGCAAGACCAGCACGGTGGTCCACGCGGCAGTGGCCCTGCTCGCCCTCGGCCAGGCGGTCAGGCTGATGTCGTTCAGCACGGAGGCGGTCTACGAGATGAACAGCAGGCTCGCCGACCTGCACCTGCAGCCGCACCCCGATGGGGAGAACAACCGCAAGATGATTGCGCGGACCTTCCACTCGGTGGCGTGCGAAGAGATGCGCGTGCCGTACGTGCAGAAGATCGTAAAGTTCGACGCCCAGGGGAATCGGAAGATCGTTGAGCGGGCGCTGTGCGTGGACCGCAACCACGAGGAGCGCCAGCGGATCTGGCTCGACGTGCTCAACACGCAGGCGGCGGAGAAGATCGAGCTGCGCGAAGTCGACGAGGACGGGGAGGCGGACGACCTCCAGGGGTTGTTCGACATCAAGGACCCGGAGCACCGCAAGACTGTCCAGCGCTTGACGACGATCGCGTCCCGGCTGACGGCCGAAGGGATCAAGATCTCCGAGCGGGCGCGGGTAGAGTCGTGGCTCACCACCGCAGGGCTCGACGTCAACGCAGCCGCCTGGCTCGAGGACTACAGCCGTCAGGTCAGCAAGAACGGGCTGTGGACGTATGCGGACACCATCATCGACTGGTGCGCTAAGGGCCCCCGCGCGCAGGGGGTCCTCATCGTGGACGAAGCCCAGGACATGGACCCGATCCTTCTGAAGGCCGCTATGCAGATCGCCGCCACGGGCCGACTCATCGTGGTGGCCGACGCGCGCCAGACCGTGCACGTCTGGAAGGGAGCGGACCCGTCCGTCTTCCTGGGGTTCTCGAACCGCCCATCCACCACGACGGTCTACCTCAACGAGAACCGCCGGTCCCCGCAGAACATCGTTGACCTCGGCAACCAGATCATGGAGCCCTACGAGTACGGCAAGCCGGCCGCCACGTCCAGGAAGGGAGGAGAGCCCGCCATCGCCGGCGAGTTCAGGGCGGGGCCTCCGTCCGCCATCGTCCTCATGGCGCGGCTGGCCGCGGGGATGAAGGCGGGCCAGCAGGTCGCAGTGCTCACCCGCACCTGGGCCGCGCTCCGGCGCTTCGAAGCGGCGTGCTTCAAGGCCGGCATCTTGTACACGTGCAAGCAGCGGTGGCTCAACGAGTACAAGCTGCGGAAGTTCAAGGAGATCAAGGGCAAGACCTGGCTTCAGTCCGTCGATCACTTCCTGTCCAAGAACCCGAGCTACTACGACCTCGCGACGGTTGCCCGGGGGTTCGACACGGAGGAGGCCTACGCCAAGTGGTGCCGCCACTACCTCGGCGCAGCCCAGGCAGGCGAGGACGACAGGGTCCAGCCCACGGTCTACCTCGGAACCGCGCACTCCTCGAAGGGGCTCACGCTCCACACGGTGATCCTCGTAACCACCGCGAAGTGGAACAAGCCGGAGCAGCACGAACGGGAGGATGCCGACCGCTTGTTGTACGTGGCGGTTACCCGCGCGTCCGACCGCCTGTACGTCTTCCCGGATGAGAACGGGGCGTATCCAGATAGCGTATAGAAGCGAGGGGGGAAGGGTTCCAGCCCTTCCCCCCTCTTCCCCTCACACACCACGAAGCCCTCGGACCAGGAGAGCAAATGTACTTTACCGCAGTCGCGCGCTGCAAGCAACTGCTGCCGATGGCAACGCCCCCGGGAGAATGCTGGACAGGACTGGCGTTTACGCGGACGCAGGCAGCCCTCGGGCGCAGCATCCTCTACGTGGCATCGACGACCAAACAGGCTCGGATGATGCTGGGCGCTGAGCCCGTCCTCGCGGCCCGGATGAGCCAGACCACGGGGGCCACCAAGATTACGGTGGCGGAGCTGCGAGAGAAGCCGAAGTACCTGGACTACGAGGTCGTCGTTCTCGACGTCGTCGCTACCGAATACTCCAGGCGGAGCTGGTGGACCAAGTTCATCGAGGAGCAGCTGCCGCGCGTGGCGCTGGTGTACATCGCGTACAACGCGAACGGCCTCAAGAAGTTCGTTCGCTACTTCTCGACGGTGCGGAAGGATGCGGTCGCGGCTGCGGCAGAGGTGAATCGGAAGAGCGCCCACGCGATCGGCCCGGACGACAAGGCCCTTCACTACGCCCGCGCCAACAACCGGGACGGGTGGGATCCCGTCGAGTTCTGGAACGGCCTGGAGCAGGAGGACGCAACGGCAGACGTCGCGGCCCTGAAGGGCGACTACTCGCGGATGAAGGCCGCGTACGATGCCATCCGGGTGGAGGAGGTACGGCATGCCCCCTTCATCGAGGAGCTCGAGGCGTGGGCTGGCCGCCAGTTCACGGACCCGGAGATTCTGCAGGAGCTGGACGAGCAGGGGCTCACCCGCCTGCGCGGGACGTACGACCCTACGTGGATCGCGAAGCAGCAGTGGTCCGACCTCCACGACCCGGACGAGACCGACCTCCGCATGGCCGGCTCCGACCGCTACGCCGACGACCGGCGCAACCCGGCCAGTGCGTTGAAGGTCCTGCACAACCTGCTGGGCCCCACCATCTCCGCCGCGGTGAAGAAGGGGGAGTCGGTGACCGTGACCCGGGCGGACTCCGTCCGAGCGTCCCGCCGGTGCAGCGCGGCCCGCACGACTGGCGGGCGGCGCGTCGTCGACCTGCTGACCAAGAGCTGGGGCTCCATCGCGAAGCGCATGGAGGACAAGTCCACGGCCAAGGAGTCAACGCGTTTCATCGGGAAGCTCCTGCGGATGGTGGGGTACACCCTCGCCCAGAGGATGCAGCGGCGCGTTCGCCGCTCCGGCGTTCAGGAGGCGTCGGCGCGGTACGAGCCCATCGTGCCGAAGCCCGCGCCGGAGGGGGGTACCCCCCAAGGGTCTACCTCCTCTTTCGTCGAGTTTCGCGACGTGCTGCCTCCCGCTATATTAGAGGGCGCCCCCGTATATATAGCGGGAGACAGCCGCCCTCAAAACTGCGCGAAAGCTGGCGTTGAATGGGAGGGGGTACCCCAGGTAGCCGGGACCATCGGGGGCTTCAGCCTGGACGTGGATGCGTGGCGGGCACTCGGGGCCCCCCCTGCCTCCTCCGACGGGTTCGATCGAGCGACTACCTACGGGGTCGTGCCGCAGTTCGTGAAGGACGGCGTCCTCTACATCCCGGACCCCGCGAAGCGTCGCGCCGCCTCCGACAAGGAGGGGCGGATGTACGGGTGGTGGCCCGGCACGAAGGCCATGGTGCAGGCCATCTCGAAGACGCATCGCTCCCTTCTCGAGGCGCTGCCGGGGCGCAAGCTGTTGAACTTCGACTTCAGCGCGGCGCACATCCGGTTCGCCGGGAAGCTGGCCGTGAACTACGACCAGCGCAAGCAGCTCCGGTCGGTGTCCGAGGCGGCCGACCCGTACCAGGCGCTGGCCACCCCTCTGTCCGTCACGCGGGCCGACGCCAAGCTCATCCTGCTGAAGGTGTTGAACGGCGGGCGGGACGTGCGGGAGCACTGCCCCCTCGACTGGGACGGGACTCGGTACGCGAGCTTCCTCAAGGAGTTGGGTGTTCTGCTCCAGCCGTGGGAGAAGTACTGCGAAGCGCTGAACCTCGGAGATCCGTTGCGGACGAAGAAGGGCCCGACGTCGGCTCGGCAGCGGGGCTCCTTCGAACTGCAGCGGGTCGAGCGCCTGCTGTGCGAGTACACGTTGACGGAGTTGAAGAAGACGGCACCGCAGCTGCGTCTGCTGGCCACGATGTACGACGGGGCCCTGCTGGACATGGATCAGGCGGACTCCGTGCCGGCCGCCTTTCTCGCAGTCGAGGCCGCGGCTGCATTCGCCGCGAAGAAGCTCGGCTACCCGAAGATCGGAGTGACGATGAACGTTGGACAAACCTGGAAACAAGCTGAGGAATCTCGATGAGCACGCACCCTGACCTCAAGTTCAACACCCCCACCTGGCAGGTGGAGCGGGACCCGAAGTACAACCTCCTCGTGACGCCGAGCCGCAGCTACCGCGGCAGCCCCTGGAGCGTTTCCGCCGACTACGCGCGGGTTGCGGACCGCAGCAGGGTCGACCCCGACTCCTGCGCCACCTTCATCGGCTTCCGCCTCGTGCGCGACAGCATGGCGCCCGAGGTGGCGAAGTGAAGCCGCCGCTGCTCGTGCTC
>CAYHAI010000164.1:0-2963 GCA_964354585.1 uncultured Planctomycetales bacterium | reverse complement strand
ATACGCGGCTATGGAGGTAGTCTCACGGGAGCCGCTGGGAATCATTCAGGCGGTCGAGCGGAATATTACGGCGGAACAGCAGGCGAAGGACACGACCGTGCGCTCTCCTGTTGCACCTGTCAATACCTATTATGCAATTTCACCGAGCATGACCCCGCTTGCAAACGCGTCCATGGTTTATACCAATCGGACGATTTCTCTTGGCACACTGGAAGGGTACAAATTCAATTTTGATTCTGAGGAGCAGATGGGGCTGAAGGCTTCAGGGTCTTTCGGGACGTTGTGGCAACAGAACATCATGCAGGGTTATAGGGCGCTGACGACTCGAATTTCCGCTGCTCTGACCGCTCTGTATTACAACGCCTCCCGCGCCTATGGAACCGCTGGAACGGCGCCCTTTGCGTCTGACCTGGCCGCGCTTTCCGCCATCAAGGTTATTCTTGATCAGAATGGCGCGCCTGCCGGGAACCGCAGCTTGATTCTTGATTATAAGGCGGCTTATAATCTCGGCAAGCTGACCCAGTTGACCAATGTCAACCAAGCCGGTACGTCCAATCTGCTTGCCGCTGGAATTTATCCTACCCTGTTCGGCTTTACGCCGCGCGTCGATGACAATGTGGCCTCCCATACCTCCGGCGCGCAGACCGGTGAAGATGTCAACGATACGCTGGAAGTTGGCAACACAACGATCATCTACCATGGTGGAAACAGCGGAACGGCGCTGGTAGGTGATTTGATTTATTTTACGGCTGCAACAGACGATCCCGCCGGTGCGCCTGCAAAATACGTCCAGAACGCGACGATTGCACATGACGAGGCGAGCGGTAGTCTGACCATTAATTCGCCCGGACTCCTGACAGCGTATGCCGATACTACCGAGATCGTCCGCGTGAATTCCGGTAACGGTTTGGAGGCCACGTATCGGGCGAACCTTGCGCTTTCTTCTGATGCGCTTGTTCTCGGATCGCGCGCCCCGCAAGGTGGGGACGCGGCCGTCGAAGAGATGTACATTGACGACCCGGTGACGGGGATTCGTTTCCGTCTTGCGCGGTATGCCGGACATCATACCAGCAACTGGGAACTCTCAGTGCTTTACGGTGTCGGCCTCGGCAATCCGGAACACATGGCGATCCTTGTTGGCTAAAAACAATCCCCTCCCTGAAAGGGGAGGGGTACTTTTGCCTGGGGGTTACTGTGAGCGTGACGATTGATTTGCGCGGTGTCAATGCGGCGTTTAAATCTGCTCCCTCTGTATTTCTGTCCGAGATGTCAAGGGGCGCCAAAGAAGGCTTGACAGACATACAGAGGGACGCAAGATCACATCATAAATTTCATCGTAAATCTGGTAATCTGCAGCGGTCGGTTGTTGTTGATTTCAAATCCTTTTCGGAACCGGGCAAGGGAATACGTCTTGAATCGGGTTTAGCTCCTTATGCAAATCGTATCCATGAGGGGTATGAGGGGAAAACAGATAAAATTGGAAGGCGTTTTCACGGCCCAAAACCTGACCAGTTTTTGTACGAGGCTGCGGCCAGGGGTGAAAAAAGCCTTGTGAATAGGATCACAAAAGGCATTGGCCGGGCAATAATTAAAATAGGGTTCAAGGTGAAATAATGGCTACATATATTTCTGGAAGCGATATAACGGACTCTTTACTTTTGGAAACTGGTTTAGCGCCATTGTTAGCGGCGAAAGTCACCGCGTCCGATGCGGAAGTTGAAGATTTGGCGGAAAGAAAAGGCGTGGACACTACGGATATTGAAACGTCACCTGTGCATTATCTCATAAAAAAATATGCCGTGGCCTGGGTGTGTATGTCGTTGTGTGCAGACCTTGCGGGGAAAAATAAAAATGACGGCGGATTAGACGCTGACATTTACAACCAGAAATACAAGATTTACAAACAGCAGGTGACGGAATACGCCAACCAGATTACCTATGAGGTTTTGACGGGTGACGTAGACGAATCGCGTGAGAGGGTGGGCCCCCGGACGGGAACGATTTTGCTTGCGGGATAACATGGAACAGGAAACCTTTTATTATCATAAGCGCCCGCGGACGGATGAGCCTAATGAGGGTAGTATTGATAGTCCGTTTGATAGTATCGACGAGTTTATGCAGTATTGCTTGACTTATGAAATATCATCGGCACGCTTGATGATGATGGATAGCAACGTTGGTCGATGGGTAGAGGTATAAGGAGGTTTTATGGCTGATTTTGATTATTCGAAAACGCGGACGCTTGAAAACTACATTGAGGCAATGAACGCATCGAAGGGCGTTATTGACACTGTTGCTGCAATAAAACAACCGGAACCTGTTAATGTGGATGAAATCAAAACGATGTGCCGAAATCAGATTATCGCAGGGAGCACTGACAAGGCGGCTTTTTTCGGAACGATAACGACCCTACCAACCGTAACGGCTGCTAACCTTCAATCGCTTGGGATGACTGCTGCGGCTGCGGCGATAATGATTGCGGAGCGGGATCGCGTGCGCGAGCTTGCGCTCTCATGGATTTCATAGGAGAATATGACTAATGGCTTGTCCTCTTCCTCGTGTGGCTGGTTCTCTTTCGGATGCCACAAAATTAAAATTTAGTAACATCAATTCACAGCTTGCGGAATTACTTTTCCTCGATGCTTCTCCTGCTGGAACTACGGCGTTTACGTCCGGGTGGACGGAGACGGATTCAGGCGGCAAAGTAAATATTGCGGGTGGAATTGTAACGATGGATGGCGCAGGCGCGTGGACAACCAACGGTCTGGCGCTAACGGCAGGGGTTGCGCGGGCGCAAGGATATTTTGAAATTAAGGTGCAGATTACCGCCGACCTTGTGGCGGATTTCATGTTGAATCTTTCGAATCAAAACACGCTGCGGACAGTTGGATCGGGTGATTTTGGCGGGTATTGTTTGTCAAAGGTTTTCAGATTTGACGCTGGCGGAACAGCTTCCATTTCAA
>CAYHAI010000163.1:0-5701 GCA_964354585.1 uncultured Planctomycetales bacterium | reverse complement strand
TACGCGATGTTGCTATTCTGGTGCGTTCAAATTCTGATGCCGGCGCAATCTTGCAGGCCTTAAATGTGCAGGATATCCCTTGGCAGGTTAGCCGAAACCAGGGGCTCTATTCCCGCGAGGAGGTGAAACTTTGCATTAATTTCCTGCGGGTAGTGGCCAATCCCTCAGATTCCTTAAGTTTGTATTATCTGGTCAGTTCCGAGGTCTATAAACTAAACCTTGCTGACTTAAGCCTGTTTAACCACTATGCCAGGCGCAGGAATAAGGCCTTGTATTTGGTGTTTAAGGATTTGGATAATATAGAGGAGTCAAAAGAGATAAGTTCTGATTCCCGCGAGAAGATAAAAAATATCTTAACAGATTTAGAAAAGTTTATGCAGGTAGCCCATGAAGAAACCACGGGAAAATTGCTTTATAGTTTCCTTACGCAGACCGGCTATCTGAAGATGCTTACCAAAAATCAGAACTTGGAAAACGAGACCAAAATTCAAAACTTAGCCAAATTCTTCAATAATGTACGGGACTTTGAATTAGTGGCAAAAGAAGACCGCGTGATCCATTTTGTGAATTACTTAAATCTTCTTATTGATGCCCGCGATGACCCGCCGACCGCAGAGGCAGACTTGGATACTGATGCGGTAAATGTCTTGACCATCCATAAGGCAAAGGGTTTGGAATTTCGCGTAGTTTTTATGGTCGGTTTAGTGCAGGGGCGATTCCCTTGGCCAAGGCGCAGCCAACCCATTGAACTTCCCGATGTCTTAATTAAGGAAGTATTGCCTACAGGTGATTTTCATCTCCAGGAGGAGCGCCGTCTTTTTTACGTGGGGATGACCCGCGCTAAAGAAGAACTTTATCTGACTAGCGCCGAAGATTATGGCGGAAGGCGGCTAAGGCGTATCAGCCAATTTGTTTTTGAGGCCCTGGGTAAAGATTCATCGGAAAAAGAAAAAAAGAAGGCCAGCGCCATGGAGGCAATTGAGCGTTTTGCCTCAATTAAAGAATCACCGAAAGCAAAACCAACAGGAATTCCCGTGGGGAAAATTATCAGCTTAAGTTACTATCATCTCGACGATTACCTGACCTGCCCTTTAAAATATAAATATGTGCATATCTTACGCGTTCCCATTATGGAGCATCATACGGTTATCTATGGCCGTGCAATGCATATGGCTGTAAGCAAATATTTTCAGTATAAATTAGCCGGCAAAAATATGGAACTGGCGGATTTATTAGAAACATTCCGAAAGAGTTTTGACCCCCAGGGTTTTTTAGATGAAAGGCATCAACAGGAACGGCTGCGCGTAGGACAAGAGGCATTAATTAAATTCTTTAATGATGAAGAAAAACGTAATTCCCAGCCTTTATACATTGAAAAGGAATTCTCCTTTATGTTAGAGGAAAATAAAATCACCGGCCGCTTTGACCGCGTGGATATGGAAGAAGAGGGCGCAGTGATTATGGATTTTAAAACCTCCCAGATTAAAACGCAAGAAATGGCGGATAAGCGGGTAAAGGAGAGTATGCAGCTTTCGCTTTATGCCCTAGCGTACCAGAACATCTTCGGTAGAATTCCCAAGAGAGTGGCTTTGTATTTTTTAGAGTCAGGGATTGTGGGTCTAAGAGAAGTAGAAGAAGAGGATTTAGAAGAGGTTAAGGAAAAGATAAAGGAGGTTGCCGCTAGGTTACGCCAGCAAATTTACCACGCCAACCCTACCTATATGGCCTGCACTTACTGCGCCTACAACCAAATCTGTCCTTTCGCAATCGCTAAATAATATATTGAAATAAATATATGAATATATTGACTTATGCGCTAAAGTAACGTATAATATTTTATAAAGTTAAAGGAGGTGAAAGAAATTGGTTTTGGTTAAAGATAAAAAGCAACAGATTATTGAGGGTTTTAAAATCCATTCCCGGGATACCGGTTCGGCAGAGGTCCAAATCGCGCTTCTCACTGAAAGGATTAATAGCTTAGGAGAACACTTTAAAGAGCATAAGAAGGATTTCCATTCTCGGCGCGGGCTGCTCATGATGGTAGGAAGGCGCCGCCGGCTCCTAAATTATCTCAAGAAAAAAGACGCCAAGAAATACGAAGAGGTTTTAGAGAAACTAAAGCTGCGTAAATAAATTTTATCCTTTTAGGGAAAGGTATTATGCAAGATATTATTCAAAAAGTAAAATTTGGCAGGAATGATTTAATTTTAGAAATGGGCAAGATTGCCAAGCAGGCAAATGGTTCGGTTACTGTTTGCTACGGCGGGACAGTGGTCTTGGTTACTGCTTGTATGTCGCGCCAGGCCAGAGAAGGCCAGGATTTTTTTCCCTTAACCGTAGAATGCCAGGAAAAGACCTATGCTGCGGGAAGAATTCCCGGCGGTTTCTTTAAAAGGGAAGGCCGGCCTTCTGAAAGCGAAGTTTTAACTGCGCGGCTAATTGATCGGCCCATCCGGCCATTATTTCCTAAAGGATTATTGAATGAAATTCAGGTTATGGCGATTGTTTTATCCAGCGATGGAGAAAATGACCCGGATATTTTAGCGGTCATTGGCGCATCCGCGGCTTTATCTTTATCAGACATACCCTTTAACGGCCCACTGGCTTGTTGCCGCGTGGGAAGATTAGATAACCAATTTATTCTTAACCCTACCTACGCAGAATTAGAGAAGTCGGATTTAGATGTGGTAGTGGTCGCCAATACCAAAGGTATTGTAATGCTGGAGGCCAAGGCCAAAGAAGTATCTGAAGAGATATATTTAGAGGCCGTGAAATTTGGCTTTGCAAATCTTAAAGAGGTAATTCGTTTGCAAGAAGAATTTATCCGCCAGCATGGCAAACCCAAGGCAGAGGTTGAGCTAAAAAAAATAGATCCGGCATTAAAAAATAAAGTCAAAGAATTATCCTTGGAAAGATTAAAAGAGGTTTATAAATTAAATAAAAAAGAAGAACGCGAAGAAGAAGTAGATTTATTATTTAAGGATTTGGAAACTAAACTGGCTTCGCAAGGTTATTTACCCACCGATATTAAGATGGCCTTGGTAGAGATAGAGCAAGGGCAGGTAAGAAATAAAATATTAGAGGAAAATGTGCGTATAGATGGCCGGGGATTTAAGGATATCCGGCCGGTGAGTTGTGAGGTGGCAGTATTACCGCGTACGCATGGCTCAAGTCTGTTTACCCGCGGCCAAACCCAGAGTCTGGCAGTTACTACTTTGGGCACAGGCGAAGACGAACAGCTTATCGAAGCGTTAGAGGGCGAGAAATACAAGTCCTTTATGTTGCATTACAGTTTTCCGCCTTTTAGCGTAGGAGAGACTACGCCGGTGCGCGGCCCGGGCCGTCGGGAGATTGGCCACGGTGCTTTGGCAGAAAAAGCGCTTCTGGCAGTGATGCCTTCCAAGGAAAAATTCCCTTATACCATTAGGGTAGTTTCCGAGATTTTAGAGTCCAATGGTTCATCGAGTATGGCTACGGTCTGCGCCGCAACCCTATCCTTAATGGATGCGGGCGTCCCCTTAAAGGATGCGGTAGCCGGCATTGCCTTAGGCTTAATTAAAGAAGATAAAAAAATGGCTATCCTGACTGATATCGCCGGCCTGGAAGACCACTTTGGCGATATGGATTTTAAAGTTGCCGGCACAAAAACAGGTATTACCGCAGTTCAATTAGATTTAAAAATAGACGGCATTGATTTGGATTTATTACAGAAGTGCCTGGCACAGGCAAAAGAGGCCAGATACATTATTTTAGATAAGATGAACGCCGCGCTGAGCGAGCCGCGTCAAGAGCTATCTTCTTATGCCCCGCGCATAGAGATAATCAAAGTAAATACCGAGAAAATCGGCGAACTTATTGGCCCGGGCGGCAAGAACATAAAAAAGATTATTGCCCAAACCGGCGCAAGCATTGATATCCAGGAAGATGGCAGTGTTTTTGTAGGTTCAAGCGATCCGGTGAAAGCAAAAGAAGCCATTGATCTGATCAAGGCCATCACCGAAGATGTGGAGGTAGGCCGGATATATATAGGTAAGGTAAAGCGTATTATGGCCTTTGGCGCCTTTTGCGAAATTGCTCCCGGTAAAGAAGGACTGGTGCATATTTCCGAATTGGCTGACCATTTTGTGAAAAATATTGATGAAGTAGTTAAAGTAGGAGATGAAATTAAAGTTAAGGTAGTTGGCATAGATGAGTTAGGCAGGATTAACTTAAGTAAGAAACAAGCGGAAGAGAATACCCAGAAGTGAAAGAAAGAAGATTAAATGAAATTAAAGGCGTAGTTTTGGTAGCAGTAGCGCTGATTATCTTTGCCAGCCTGATTTCATTTAATTATCTAGACTTACCCTTCTATACATCCCACCCGAATATCCCGGCCAAGAATTTTATCCGCACCTTTGGGGCATACCTGGCAGGAATACTGATATTTTTGTTTGGCCGCGCCACTAGTTTCATTATCCCATTGTTTATTTTCTGGTTGGGGATAAGGCTATTTCAGCAACGCATACCCTATTTACGGCTCCCGCAAATGATCGGGTTCACCCTTTTGCTGATATCCTTAAGTTCTCTTATCGCAATGCCGATTAGAAATGAAACTACCCGATTCCTGCATTCCGGCTTAAGCGGTTCTCTTGTCTCCTCTTTTTTATTGCCGCGCATTGGCCTCTTAGGCGGATACATCGGTTTTATTACCTTGGGCCTTTTGGCCTTTGTGCTGGCTACCGAAATGTTAATCTCCACCTTTTTCTTAAAGACCATAGATAAAATGAATTCCTTCTTAAAATCTATGCTTATTTTTGGAAGAAAGACCAAGCCGCTGATAGTTAAACCGGTGCTGTCGGTGCCAAAACCCAAAATTAGCGAAGCCATACCCAAACCCAGCCTGACTTCTGCGCCTAAGATTAAAATTAAGGAAACTAAACTAACGCAGGTTTCCGAGCCTAAGACAAAACTTCCGGAACTAAATTTAGGCGACTATCATTTGCCGTCTTTGGATTTATTAGATTCGCCACCGCCCCTTGAGGCCAGGCAGATTAAGGAAGATCTAGCAGCTAATGCGCGGATTTTAGAAGATACCTTAGAAGACTTTGGTGTTTCGGCTAAAGTTACGGATGTTGAGCGCGGACCAGTGATTACCCGTTATGAACTTGAGCCTGCGCCGGGCGTGAAGGTGAACCGTATTGTGGCTTTAAGCGATGATATTGCCCTTTCTATGAAGGCCCAGTCAGTCAGGATTATCGCTCCTATACCCGGAAAAGGCAGGGTAGGCGTAGAAGTGCCTAATACACAAAGCAGCTTTGTTTATTTGAAAGAGGTGTTAGCCTCTAATGAGTTCCAAAAATCAGAATCAAAATTAAGCCTGGTCTTGGGTAAGGATATCACCGGGTTTGCTGTGATTACGGATTTAGGGGATATGCCCCATCTTTTAATTGCCGGAACAACCGGCTCAGGAAAGACCGTCTGCGTTAACTGCCTCATCCTCGCGATGCTTTTCCGCTGTACCCCTAATGAATTAAAATTTTTAATGATTGACCCTAAGATGGTGGAACTGGCGCCTTTTAATGGGCTGCCGCATCTTTTGTGTCCTGTAGTTACTGATGCCAAAAAGGCAGCGCATGCGCTTAACTGGGTAGTGAATGAGATGGAAGAACGTTATCAGCTATTAGCAAAAGTAGGCGCAAGGAACATTGAGGCCTATAATGAA
>CAYHAI010000162.1:0-14637 GCA_964354585.1 uncultured Planctomycetales bacterium | reverse complement strand
TGCCGAGGTAGCTCAGTGGTAGAGCGCGGCCCTGAAAAGGCCGGCGTGGGGGGTCCGATTCCCTCCCTCGGCATTTAATTTTACGTGTTACTACCGATCCTGAACGAAGTGAAGGATCTCGGCACCATAGATATGAAAAATCCCGCTTCTGCATAATGCAGTAGCGGGATTTTTGTTTCTATCGGGTTACTTAAATTTATACTCTGGTAACGTCGGTTGCCTGTTCGCCCTTAGGGCCTTGGGTGACTTCAAATTCTACCTCTTGGCCTTCCTCTAAGGATTTGTAACCATCTCCCTTGATGGCGCTATAATGCACAAACACATCTTTACCACTGTCCGAAGTGATAAAGCCAAAACCCTTTTGATTACTGAACCATTTTACTTTACCTTTTGCCATTTGTTACCTTTTCACCTCCTCAAATAAGCAGATACTTGACGTCTTTGACGTCAAGTATATTTTCGCACATATAATTTATGTTCGTAGCGAGCGCATGCGAGCACTCCATAAATTATGTGCTCAAATAAAAACCGTAAAGCAGATGAAACTTTCATTTTGCCTTACGGTTTGGTTAATGCTAACAACATTAAAATCTTTGCTTCTCCTTGCTTTCGAAAAAAGTATAACACCTTTTTTTATTTTGTCAATCTTTTTTGCATCGCCTAATAGGTTGACTATCATTTAAAAGTTGATATAATAATATAATTATTGTGCCGACGTAGCTCAGTGGTAGAGCAAGTGTTTCGTAAACACTAGGTCGAGGGTTCAAGCCCCCCCGTCGGCTCCATTTTAGGTTATGTCTAAATTTAGAGAGGTCTTAAAAAACCGTAATTTCTTTTTGCTATGGTTAGGCCAGCTCATTTCCCAGTTGGGCGACCGGCTGGACCAAATGGCCTTAATCGCCTTTGTTTATTTAAGGGCGCCGGGTTCAACTATTGAAATTGCCAAAATTCTTTCCTTTACCATCATCCCGGTATTTGTTATTGGCCCGCTTGCCGGGGTATATGTAGACAGATGGGATAGGCGCCGTGTAATGTATATCTGCGATTTCCTGCGCGCTATTTTGGTCTTTACTATACCGTTCTTCTTATTTTACGCCAAGAGTCTCGCTCCTATATACCTGATTATCTTTATTGCCTTTTCCGTGGGCCGTTTTTTTGTCCCGGCAAAATTATCTATAATTCCCGATTTAGTAAAGAAAGACGATTTATTGATGGCGAATTCCTTGGTTAATATTACCGGAATGATTGCGGCAATCTTAGGCTTTGGCATAAGCGGGGTATTGGTGGAGTGGATGGGCGCAAAAAGCGGTTTTTATTTGGACTCTTTTAGTTTTTTAATTTCCGGAACGTTAATTTTTCTGATTGTTCAAAGATCTGCTGCGGCAGCCACGAATTTTAAAAAAGTCAGCCGGGAAATCGTGGAGGTAATTAGAAAATCCGTATTTCAGGAGCTCAAAGAGGGGATTTTATATTTTATTAGAAACAAGAGTATCAGGTTTACCGCAGGGGTAATTTTTATTTTATGGTCGGCATTGGGAGCGGTTTATGTGGTCTTAATCGTCTTTGTGCAAAAAACCTTACATTCGGCCACTAAGGACTTAGGGCTTTTGATTATGTTTTTAGGTATGGGCTTGTTTTTAGGCTCAATTATTTACGGCAAGTTTGGGCAGCGGCTCTCGCATTATAAAACAATATTTGCTTCTTTGGTGTTAAGCGGTATAATGCTGGTTGTTTTTGCCCTGACCATACATCGTTATCCTTATTTTATAGCGGCAGCAGCGCTTTCTTTTGCCGTAGGGTTGTTGGTTTCACCGATTATGATTGCCTCAAATACGATTATCCATAATGTCAGCGATAACGCGATGATGGGCAAGATTTTTAGTTCCTTAGAAATAGTCATGCATTTAGGATTCTTATTATTTATGTTTATCAGCAGTATGCTTGCAGAAAGATTTTCCCATCTTTTAATCTTAGTTATCGTAGGTTGTTTATTCAGTCTCGTGGGCCTGATAAACCTTATCTACCACCGTAAAATAGCATGGTTAAATTAGAAGAACACAAGCACGAAATAGAAAATAAGGCGATAGAGAAGTTGCCTTTACCTGCTAAGGTTTACATTCCTTTATCCCAACACTCAGGTAAGATATGTAATCCTTTGGTAAAAGTGGGCGATTCTGTATTTACTGGCCAGAAAATCGCCAGTATTGATGCCCAGGTTTTTGCGGCCATACATGCCTCTATATCAGGAAAGGTTATTGCTATTCAGGACTGGCCGCATCCGGTTTTGGGTCGATGCAAGGCTATTATTATCGAAAGTGATAGTAATGATCATACGCAATACGCAATACGCAATACGCAATACGATATAGATAAATTAACTCCTGAGCAGATACGCAATATTGTCTTTGAGGCAGGCATCGTGGGAATGGGTGGCGCGGCATTTCCTACCCATATTAAACTTAATCCACCTAAACCCGTGGATACGCTGATTATCAATGGCGCGGAGTGCGAGCCGTATTTAACTAGTGATTATCGTTTGATGGTAGAGAAGACCAAGGAAATTCTATCCGGCGCGGAATTAGTGGCGAGATGTTTGGGGGTTAAGAATGTTTATATAGCCATTGAGGATAATAAACCTGAGGCGATTAAATCGTTTAGTCACCAGGTCACCAGGTCACCAGGTCACCAGGTGTATGTCTTAAAGTCCTCCTACCCGCAGGGTGGAGAAAAACAGTTAATAAAAAATATCTTAGGCAAAGAAGTCCCCAGCGGCAAGCTTCCTTTTGATATTGGCGTAGTAGTGCATAATGTAGCCACAGTATTCGCGATTTATGAAGCCGTATATCTAAGTAAACCTTTATATGAAAGGGTAGTAACTGTTACAGGCAGTTGCCTAACTAATACTAAAAATGTGCTGGTGCGTATCGGTACACCCCTAAAAGAATTAATTGATTTTTGCGGGCCATTAAAAGAAGAGCCGGCTAAGATTATCATCGGTGGCCCAATGATGGGTATTGCCCAATATAATACCTTGGTGCCGGTAATAAAATCTACTACCGGCGTTATTTTGCTGAATGCAAAAGAAGCAGGAAATCAAGAGGAAGCTTTTTGTATTCGTTGCGGCGCCTGTGTGAGGGAGTGTCCGGTTAATCTTATGCCTTGCCTGATAAACTTGGCCTCGGAAAAGGAACTGTGGATGCAGGCTAAGGGCTATGGCGTTTTGGATTGTATTGAATGCGGCCTGTGCAGTTATGTTTGCCCGGCAAATAGAAACTTGGTCCAATCCATAAAAAGGGCAAAGTTAGAGGTGGCGAAATGAAAGAAATGGTGCGCTATGGTTTTATTTTGGGTTTAATCTGCATTGTCGCGGCCGGACTTTTGGCGGGCGTGAATAGTTTAACTAAAACGAGAATTATTGCCCAAGCTCAAGCCGAAGAGGAGGCCAGTTTAAAAGAAGTGCTCCCGCAAGCCATACGTTTTGAAGCAGTAAAATCCGGCGAAGAGATTGTTTATTATAAAGCATATGACAAAGAAGGAAAGTTAATTGGCGTAGCCTTTAAGGCATCAGGCAAAGGTTATTCCAGCACCATTGAAACTATGGCGGGTATGCTCAAAGACGGCACAATTACTACGATAAAAATATTAAGCCAGAATGAGACCCCGGGCTTAGGGGCCAATGTAGCAGAGTCTTCTTTTAGCAGTCAGTTTAAAAATAAGAAGGATTTAGATGAGGTGCAGGCAATTACCGGCGCAACCATATCCTCAAAGGCGGTTATAGATTCGGTAAAAAAGAGGGCCGAAGAGATAAAAAAAGCGATCCAAGATGAAAAATAAATTTATAGTCAGCACATCGCCCCATCTACATAAAGATGAGTCAATAAGCAAGATTATGTGGATGGTAGTCTTAAGTTTAATCCCCAGCGGTGCTGCGGGTGTATTTATCTTTGGCATAGGAGCGCTGCGGGTAATTATTTTAGGAGTTATTTCCGCGGTAATTGCCGAAGTGGTTTTACAACTATTTACCAAAAGAAAATTAACCGTCTTGGATGGCAGCGCAGTGCTTACCGGTTTATTGCTGGCTTATAATCTACCGCCGCAGGTTCCTTTTTGGCTTCCCATAGTCGGTTCAGTTTTTGCCATTGCTATTGGAAAGCAAATCTTTGGCGGCTTAGGGCAAAATATTTTTAACCCGGCATTAGTAGGCAGGGTTTTTTTGATGGCCTCTTGGCCAAAATATATGACCACTTTTACCAAGGCCTTGAATTACGATGCAGTTACTTCTGCTACTCCGCTTGCCCTGCTCAAGGAAGGAAAACTCATCGAGCATATTTCCTATTTAGACTTATTTTTAGGTAAACGCGGCGGCTGTATTGGTGAAGTTTGTATACTCGCGCTTCTTTTGGGAGCGCTCTTTCTTTTTATCCGCGGTTATATCTCCTGGCATATCCCCATTACCTATATATTTAGCGTAGGATTATTTACCTATATATTCGGCTCAAAAGGTTTCTTCGGTGGCGACTGGTTATTTCACATTTTATCCGGCGGTTTAATCTTAGGCGCTTTCTTTATGGCTACGGATTATGTGACTTCACCGCTGACGCGCAAGGGGCAGATTGTTTTTGGAATAGGCTGCGGTTTAATTACCGCAATTATTCGCGTCTTCGGCGGTTATCCTGAAGGTGTGTCTTACGCTATACTGATGATGAATGCGGCTACACCGATAATTGACCGCTATACGAGAAATAGAATTTACGGAACGCGATGAAAAAATTCTTTAACGAATTTTTAAGAGGTATTATCAAGGAAAATCCCACTTTTGTTTTGGTCTTGGGGTTATGCCCGACATTGGCGGTTTCGGTTTCGGTGATTAATGGCATTGGTATGGGAGTTGCCGCTACTTTTGTCCTTTTAGGCTCCAATATTATTATTGCCATGCTAAAGAATATTATACCTGACCGCATCCGGATACCTTGTTATATTGTGGTGATTGCCACCTTTGTGACCATTAATGAAATGGTGATGAAGGCGTATAGTCCGGCGTTGGATCGGGCTTTAGGCATATATGTGCCTTTGATTGTAGTAAATTGCATTGTCTTGGGCCGTGCCGAGGCATATGCTTCTAAGAATAGCGTAGTAAATTCCTTTTTTGACGGCTTAGGCATGGGCGTAGGCTTTACCCTCGCCCTAATTTTAATCTCTGGTATAAGAGAGTTTTTAGGCGCAGGCAAACTCTTAGGCCAGACCATGATTAAAGGATTCCAACCGGCATTTGTCTTAGGTATGCCTTCAGGCGCGCTTTTGGTTATCGGGTTATTGCTGGGATTTTTTAATGTTTTAAAAAATAGGAAAGCATTATGAGCGTGGCGCAATTTTTAACTATATTTATTTCCGCGGTATTTATCTACAATGTTATTCTCTCCCGTTTTTTGGGTTTGTGTTCCTTTGTCGCCATTTCTAAAGAAACTAAGCCTGCGTTGGCAATGAGTTTATCGGTGATGTTTGTGACCACGATGGCTTCAATAATCACCTGGTTTATCTACCGCTTTTTACTGATACCTTTTGGCCTGACGTACCTGCGCACCATATCTTTTATTTTAGTCATTGCTACCTTTGTGCAATTTGTGGAGATGGTGATTAGAAAGATTAGCCCGCCAATGTATAGGTTCTTTGGGATATACCTGCCTTTAATTACCGTCAATTGCGCGGTGCTGGGGGTAGCGGTATTAAATGTAGATATGTTTTTTATGAATGGTAAGGCTATTGCCGGTAGTTTCTATTATTCAGTATTCCAAGGCATCTGTGTGGGTTTAGGCTATACCCTAGCCATGCTTTTGATGTCCGGCATCAGAGAGAGATTAGATTTGTGTAATGTTCCCAAAGCCGTAAAAGATTTCCCCCTTGCCTTTATTATCGCTTCAATTATGAGTTTAAGCTTTTTGGGGTTTAATGGATTTCGGTTCTGATGGAAATTTTAATTCCAATTTTAACTTTGGGTTTTTTGGGTTTAGTATTCGGCGTAGGTCTGGCCATTGCCTCCAAGAGATTTATGGTCCAGACCGACCCCCGCTTAGAAAAAATCCACGGCCTTCTGCCGGGCTCAAACTGTGGCGCCTGTGGCGGCGCCGGTTGCTTTGGTTTTGCCGAATCTATATTGAGTGGTAAACTAAAAATTGATGCCTGCCGGGTAGCTAATGATGCAGCAAAAGAAAAGATTGCTGAAGTATTGGGCAGGAAATTAATCAAAGGGACGGAATCAGTAGCAGTGTTACATTGTAACGGCGGCGCAAAGGTAAAAGATAGATTTATATATCAAGGTATTGAAGATTGCGTGGCGGCAAATTTAGTTTTGGCTGGGCAGAAGGAATGCGTGTGGGGATGTTTGGGTTTTGACACCTGCGTAAAGGTCTGTCCTTTTGGCGCAATCAGGATGTCAGTAGAAAAGCTTCCTGTCATTGTTGCTAATAAATGCAAGGCCTGCAATAAATGCGTGGCAGTTTGCCCGAAGAAATTATTTAGCCTTGTGCCAGTGACGCATACGGTTTATGTTGCCTGCAGTTCCCATGACTTAGGCAAAGACACCAAGGCGGTTTGTCCAGTAGGCTGTATTGCTTGTAAGCTTTGCGAGAAGGCCTGTCCAGTAGATGCTATACATGTTCTTGATAATCTGGCAGTAATAGATTATAATAAATGTACTTCCTGCGGGGAATGTGTGAAGGTTTGTCCGATGAAAACCATTTTATTTAGGAGTTAAAGTGAATATTGCTGTATTTGCCTCGGGAAGAGGGACAAATTTTGCCGCGATTATCCGGGCAATAAAGAAGGGAAAAATAAAAGCAGATTTATCGCTTTTGGTTTGCGATAATCCTAAAAGTGGGGCTGTGGCTAGAGCAAAACGCGCCGGGATAAAAGTGGCCTTGGTCAAAAGAGAGGATTTCGCCAGTAAAAAAGATTTTGAGGCCAAAATTATCGGACATTTAGAAGAAAACAAAATAGATTTAATTGTCTTAGCAGGATTTATGCGCATCCTTGGGCCCGAACTGGTGCAAAAATATAGCGGCCGTATCCTAAATATCCACCCGGCATTACTACCTTGCTTTAAGGGCACAGAGGGTATAAAGGATGCCTTTGAATATGGTGTCAAAGTCACGGGCGTGACCGTGCATTTTGTGGATGAGAAGATGGACCACGGGCCAATTATCCTGCAGGCGGCGGTGAAAATTGAAGAAAGCGATACATTGGAGTCTCTGGAAGCCAAAGTTCACAAAATAGAACACAAACTTTATTCCCAAGCGATAAGATTATTTGTCGAAGGGAAACTAAGGCCTCCCCCAAATCGCTGCCTGACTTAAAATAATTCTATCCTGGGTAAGTAGGTCTTTGAGCTCTACCGTGGTAAAATCTTTAAATTCATAGGTCTTTAGGCAATAAGTTATGGTGTCCAGTATTTCTTTTTGGATATCTATCGCTTTAGTCGGCTTAAGCGTCTGTTCTATAGAATATTCAAAGATAAAGGTATTATTGCTGAATTTGCCCCCGGATTTATCTACCTTAAAATACTTTTTTCGTTCTTCCTCCCGAAATTGAACACTTATTCTCTGGGCTATTTGCTCTGCCAAGAAATCCGCTAATTTAATATCATAGGCTTCAAGATGCGTTCCGGTTGTATCTTGTATGGCACCAGGCGCTACCTCCAGTTTAATTACATATCTTCTATTGGCTTCTGGCCAAGGGATAAATCCGGCATAAGATTTTTTTATATCCAGGGTGCTGCCGATCATAGTATAATCTAAGCCGATATTTATATCTGAGGCTAAGAAGGCAAAAAATTCAGGGCCATTATCAGAACTGATTAATACCCGGCCAATAGTAGTTAAGATATTCCTTAATTTATTGCCTATTTCTTCATCAAAGATTTTGTTTTCTTTTATGCCGTAGTCCTTATCCAGGATTTTAGTTAAAGGCGCGTATATCCATAACGTGGTAGGCGTGCGTTTGGTGGTAACATCTAAGTTGTATTCATCTTTGCAGATTTTTTTTACCAGATAGGGAATGTCTTTTTCTTTATAGGTGGGCTCTATTTGGTTTTGGCAACCGTATAAAGATATACAGATAAAAATAGCAAGGCTAAAGAGAAGGGCGGGATTTACCGAATTCCTTGAAGATAGCTTCAATCTCATCATAATCAAGTTCTTCTTTGGCAAGTAGTTCTTGGGCAAACCTATCTATAAGGCCAGATTCTCTCCTTAAGAGTTCTTCTACTTCTTTAAGGCAGTCTTGTAAAATGCCTTGCGTTTCCTGATTAAGTTGCTCTTTTATTTTTTCTGAGATAAATGAGGTTTTTTCGCCGCGAAATAACCCGTACCCTGATTGCATGGTTTCTAAGAGGGTATAATCGCCCACCATTCCCGACTTTCCCATGCCGTATTTCCAGACCATCTGGTGCGCATGCCACATCGCCTGGCGGAAATCTTCGGAGACACCAGTGGTAGTAGTGCCAAACTTTAATTTTTCTGCCGCATAAGAGCCAAGATAAGATTTTATATTTCCTAAAAGTTCCTCCCGGGTGTGAACATGCAGTTCCTCGCGCGGATGCGGCACAACCATTCCTAGCGCGCCGCCGCGCGCAGCAATAGAAATTTTAAATACATCTTTAAAGGGTTGCAGAAAATATGTGGCGATGGCATGGCCGGCCTCATGATAGGCAACTTTTTTTCTTTCTTCTTCGCTAAAGATAACCTTATGTTTTATCCCCATCTCCACCCGGTCTAATGCCTCGGCGATTTCTTTCATGCCCACTTGTTCTTTTTTATTACGCACCGTAATTAAGGCAGACTCTCGGATTAAATTAGCAATATCCGCCGGACTGTGGCCAACGGTCATCCTGGCCAGGCGCGCCTTATCAATTGCAGTCTCATATTTTATTTCTTTTAAGTAGTAATCAAATAATTTTTCTCTTTCCTCTAAATTTGGCAGGTCTACGTAAATCTTGCGGTCAAATCGGCCCGGCCTTAAGAGCGCCTGGTCAAGGAATGATTCCGGGGCATTGGTTGCGCCAATAATCACGATATTATAATCTTTTTCTTTCAGGCCGTCCATCTCTACCAAGAGCTGATTTAGCGTGGTATTAGATTCAGTCTGGCCGCCAAAGCCGCGGTCAACCGCGCGTTGCGCTCCCACAGCATCTAACTCATCAATAAAGATAATACAGCCGTTTTCAGCATAGGCCAAATTTCTGGCCTGTTTAAAGAGCTTACGGACACGGCTTGCTCCGACGCCGACGAACATCTCAATAAATTCTGAACCGGACATAGATAAGAAAGGTAGATTTGATTCGGTAGCAATGGCCTTGGCCAGATATGTCTTGCCGCATCCCGGAGGGCCAATCATTAAAATTCCCCTTAAGATTTTTCCGCCAATGCGTTGCAGCTGGGCGCGGTCGGTAACCAGCCGGACAACTTCCATTGCCTCCATTTTTGCCTCTTCCATACCGATGACATCTTCCCAGCGGATGCGGATATCTTCTGCGCCTACCGCCTTTTTATGTAATTGAGTAAATCTCGCGGCTCCACCACGCATTATCCAAATCCACATCAGTCCCCACAGAGGCAGCGTGATAATGGAGACCACTATCCAGATATAAAAACTTATCACTGATTGGGCTAAGGTGGCTTTTTTAAAATAGGATTCTGAGCTTGTCCAGGCAACGATGGCATTGCGCAGGAAGATGGCGAGGGAGATGCCGATAAGGACAGCAAAAGCAGTGATACTTATGGCAATCCAGTGGAACTTAAAAAATAGTTTAATTTTTTTCGTATTCATTAGATAGAAAATACCATATTTTATCTATCCTGTCAAATTATTTATAGTTATTTTGCTTGACCGAGGAGATGGTTTGTGGTATCTTAGGGGTCACTTTTAGGAGGAGTTATGGCGAAGATAAAGAAAGTTTTGGCGCGCGAGATTCTGGATTCACGGGGAAACCCTACGGTAGAGGCGGATATAATTTTAGACAACGGTATTTTGGGCAGGGCAGCAGTGCCTTCTGGCGCCTCCACGGGCGAGAATGAGGCCTTAGAATTAAGGGATGGCGATAAAAAACGTTATTTAGGTAAAGGGGTATTAAAGGCGGTTAGTAATATCAATACTCTAATTGCCTCAAAAATAAAAGGTTTAACCCCTGATTTCCAAAAAATAGATGCGCTATTGATTAAGTTAGATGGGACAGAGAATAAATCTAATCTGGGCGCGAATGCCATTTTAGGCGTATCTTTGGCCGTAGCCAAGGCCGCAGCCTCCTCTAAGAAACAACCCCTGTATAAATTTTTAGGCGGCGAGAAAGCCAAGATTTTACCTATACCCTTAATGAATATCTTAAATGGCGGAATGCACGCGGATAATAATTTGGATATTCAGGAATTTATGATTATGCCGGTGGGCGCGCCTGCGTTTAATGAAGCCCTAAGATATGCCACCGAGGTATTCCATAATCTTAAATCTCTTTTAAAGTCCAAAGGCCTGTCTACATCCGTGGGAGATGAGGGTGGGTTTGCTCCTAATCTTAATTCCAATGAAGAGGCGCTGGGTTTAATATTACAGGCGATAGAGAAAGCGGGATATAAACCCGGTCGCGATGTTTATCTGGCCTTGGACTGCGCCGCCAGTTCTTTTTACCAAGATGGCGCCTATAAATTTGAAAACAGCCGGAAAAATTCTACAGATTTAATTAATATATACGAAAATTGGCGCAATAGATATCCTATTTTATCCATTGAAGACGGGCTTTCTGAGCATGACTGGACAGGTTGGCAGGAGATGACGCAAAGGTTGGGTAGCAAATTACAGTTAGTCGGCGACGATATATTCGTGACAAACCCGAAGATTTTCAAAAAAGGCATTGCTAAAAAATTAGGCAATGCTATACTAATAAAGGTAAATCAGATTGGTTCGCTTTCCGAGACCCTTGAGACGATAGGCATCGCCAAGAAAAATAAATATAAGGCAGTTATCTCTCATCGCTCTGGCGAGACCGAAGATACCACGATTGCCCATTTGGCTGTAGCCACAGGGAGCGGCCAGATTAAGACCGGTTCATTGTCACGCACCGATAGGATTTGTAAATACAACGAACTTTTAAGAATTGAAGAAGAATTAGGCAAAAATGCGGTTTATGCCGGAGCGCTTTGGAAATAGATAATGCTATCGACATTAAAAAAGGCATTCTGGCTTTTTGGCATTACAATTTTTTTATTAATTATATTTCTCCCCGGCTATACAAAAGTGCAGGAATTCAGGGATAGAAGCCGCGATTTAGAAACTAAAATTAAAAAATTAAAGATGGAAAACGCTCTTTTACAAGAAGAAATTCACCGTTTGGAGACAGACTCCTTTTATCAGGAAAAAATTGTCCGGGAAAAAATGGGCGTGGTGCGCAAAGGCGAAATCCCCATCAAAATAGTTCCGGAGAAGAGATAGTTTTCGCGGGGTGGAGCAGCCTGGTAGCTCGTTAGGCTCATAACCTAAAGGTCGCAAGTTCAAATCTTGCCCCCGCAACCAAATAAAAACCCGCCAGATTTTTGGCGGGTTTTTTGCTTGATAGCATAGGAAATTATATTAGATTCTGCGGCACATTGCCTTAAGAATCAAGGAAAACTTTCATTAATGAAAGTTTTCCTTGACAAGATAGTAATTTATGTTATTGTTAATTTACAATTTTGTTACGGACAGAGACGTCTGAATGAAAACAAGGAGGACGTCTTTTATTTTTTGTGCGTGTGCCTAAAAAATAGGCAAAAGGCTTAAGCTCAGCGTGCAAGAGCGAAGCAAAAAGACAAAGTCAGTCGAAGGAGGAAAAATGTCAAAGAAAATTGAAGAGTTTATGGAAATGGTCATGGAGAAGAATCCGGGCGAAGTGGAATTTCATCAGGCAGCGCGGGAAGTGGTAGAATCGGTTATGCCCTTTATTGAGAAGAACCCTAAATATCAGCAGGCCAAGATTCTGGAGAGATTGGTAGAGCCGGAAAGGGTAATAAGTTTCCGTGTCCCTTGGTTAGATGATCAGGGAGAAGTGCAGATAAACCGGGGATATCGCATAGAAATGAGCAGCGCTATCGGCCCTTATAAAGGAGGATTACGTTTTCATCCCAGTGTGAATTTAAGCATCTTGAAATTTTTGGCTTTTGAGCAGGTATTTAAGAATGCCCTTACTACGCTTCCTATGGGTGGCGGAAAAGGCGGCTCTGATTTTGACCCCAAAGGAAAGTCCGATAACGAGGTAATGAGATTCTGCCAGAGTTTTATGACGGAATTAGCCAGGCACATTGGCCCGGATACTGATGTCCCTGCCGGCGATATCGGCGTAGGCGGCCGCGAAATCGGCTATATGTTTGGCCAGTATAAAAGATTGCGTAATGAATTTACCGGCGTGTTAACCGGCAAAGGGCTGAATTGGGGCGGAAGTTTAATTAGGTCTGAGGCCACGGGTTATGGTTGCGTATATTTTGTGGAGCAGATGCTTAAGGCAAAAGGAGAGTCCTTAAGCGGTAAGACCTGCACCGTATCCGGCTCAGGCAATGTTGCGCAATACACCGTAGAAAAACTTATTCAATTAGGCGCAAAGGCAGTGACGATGTCAGACTCCGACGGGTTTATCTACGATAAGGGCGGCATTGATAAAAAAGAATTAGCCTATATATTCGAACTGAAAAATGTGCGGCGCGGCCGGATAAAAGAATGCACCAAAGAATTTAAGTGCGAATATTTTGAAGGCAAAAAACCTTGGGGAATAAAATGTGATCTCGCTTTTCCCAGTGCCACCCAGAATGAAATAGATGACGCGGATGCCAAGGCCTTAGTCAAAAATGGTTGTATTGCCATAGGCGAAGGGGCAAATATGCCCACTACCCCTGAAGGCGTGGAGGTGTTTCAAAAGGCAAAGATTCTTTATGCGCCGGGTAAGGCCTCTAACGCAGGAGGCGTGGCTACGTCTGGTTTGGAAATGACCCAGAATAGCATGAGGTTATCCTGGAGCCGAGAAGAAGTGGATAAAAAACTGCGCGAGATTATGATTGCTATTCATGAACAGTGTGTTAAATATGGCAAAGAAGGCAATTATATCAATTATGTAAATGGCGCAAATATTGCCGGCTTTGTTAAAGTGGCGGATGCCATGCTGGAGCAGGGTTTAGTCTAAACAAAAATAACCTTGAAAAATCCCATTCGATA
This sequence comes from uncultured Planctomycetales bacterium, assembly GCA_964354585.1. Lineage (GTDB taxonomy): Bacteria > Omnitrophota > Gorgyraeia > Gygaellales > Profunditerraquicolaceae > CAYHAI01. Next base: position 1,416 of record CAYHAI010000162.1, on the reverse strand, counting down.
TGCTAACCTAAATCCCTATGGAAAGGGGACTCTGGGGATTTAGCGATAGTGAGGCGAGTTTTGCCTCGAATTATGCCCACCAGATTAAAGGCCTTTATTTTCCGCTTGCCAATGAAACTATCATGTCTTCTCTCTCGCCTGATCTGCACGGAGATATTAAAACCAGCCAGAATTCATTTTTACTGCAGCCGGTTTCGCGCATAGACCTGTCTAATCTTAAATCCTCAAGAAATTTTTGGATTTACCTAAAGAAAAACCGCATCTGGTCAGCAACCGGCGTATCCAAAGATTTAAAACAAATCCAGGAAGACAAATTTACGCTTAACGCCGGGCTGCTTTGGCATAAAATCACCCGCGAAAATAAAAAAATAGGTTTAAGCGCGGGAATTCTTTCCTTTGTTCCGGCAACAAATGAGCCGGTGGAGATAATGCAGGTTAAGGTTACCAATATATCCGGCCGAAAGATAAGATTTATTCCTACGGCTGCTATACCTATATATGCCCGCAGCGCAAATAACCTGCGCGACCACAGGCATGTCACATCGCTACTTCAGCGTATAATCTTGCATAAATTTGGGGTAATAGTTAAGCCCACCTTGGTCTTTGATGAATGTGGGCATAAGCCAAATCAGACCGCTTATTTTGTTTTAGGGTGGGATGAAAATTTTAGACCACCCCAATATCTCTATCCTACGCAAAAAATGTTTTGTGGCGAGGCGGGAGACTTAGAAGCGCCTCTGAGCGTGCTGGAGAATATGTTGCCCAAAAAAGAAAATATTCAAGGCAAAGAGGCGATGGGGGCTTTGCGTTTTCGTGAGATAATTTTAGCCCCCGGACAAACGCATACCTATATTATATTGTTGGGTATTGTGGAAGATAAGGCAGAGATTGAAAAAATCATTCATAAGTTTAAGAAGATAGAGAGAGTGAGAGATACATTTGCGCAGACCAAGGATTTCTGGGTTACCCAAAGCAGCCAGATCAGTTTGTCTTCGGGTAATCCTAACTTTGACCAATGGTTTCGCTGGGTGAGTATCCAGCCAACTTTAAGGAAAATTTTTGGCTGTTCTTTTTTACCGGATTTTGATTACGGCAAAGGCGGCCGGGGTTGGCGGGACTTATGGCAGGATGCCTTAAGCCTGATTTTAAATAATCCTAAACAGGCGCGTGAACTTTTGGTTAATAATTTTTCCGGGGTAAGAATCGATGGTTCAAACGCCACCATTATCGGCAAAAACCCAGGCGAGTTTATTTCTGACCCCAATAATATCAGCCGCGTCTGGATGGACCATGGTATCTGGCCTTTATTGACCACGCACCTATATATCCAGCAAACCGGAGATTTAAAAATACTACTGGAAGAAACCGCTTATTTCCGGGACCATCAGTTATGCCGTAGTAAAGAAATAGATTCAA
>CAYHAI010000161.1:0-3988 GCA_964354585.1 uncultured Planctomycetales bacterium | reverse complement strand
TAAACAACCTTAAGTAATTCGCGCAAATAACTTACGTCGTCCGCCATAGAACTTTGGCGGACTTCCGTAAGTTATGCGCTTATTAAGAATGAGACGCAAAATAATTCACAGCAAGAAAAAACCAGCAGTTAAAAAAGCAGGCCCAACAAAACATAAGGTAACTGCTAAAAAAGCAACTCAAGAAGTTGCGCAAATTGGCATTCATAACCTGAAAAGCCCCAAAGGCAGCCATAAAAAAAAGAAACTATTAGGACGGGGTTCCAGTTCAGGCCATGGCAAAACCTCGACGCGCGGCAGCAAGGGCCAAACTTCGCGTTCAGGCAAGAGCCGATACTTAGGATTCGAAGGCGGGCAAATGCCCTTAATCCGCAAAGTTCCTAAGCGGGGTTTTACCAGTAAATTCAAGAATGAATACCAGATTCTGAATTTAGATAGTCTCAGTAGAATAGAAGAAACAAATATAACGCTTGAGTTATTAGAAAATAGAGGCCTGATTAAAGATAAAAATAAATTAGTTAAAATTCTAGGCGACGGAGAAATCAAAAATCCGATTACCATTCAGGCGCATGCCTTTTCTAAGAAGGCCGCGGATAAAATTGCCAACGCCGGCGGTAAGTTAGAGGTAGTGAATGCTTAGCGCGCTGACCAATTCATTCAGGATCCCGGATTTAAAAAAGCGATTACTGGTTACTATTGCGTTATTGGCAATATATCGCGTTGGTTGTTATGTGCCCACCCCGGGTATCGACGGAGCAGCCTTGACTGAATTTTTTAATCGGCTGGCCAAGACCCAAGGTGGCACCCTCTTTGGAATAATTAATATGTTTTCAGGCGGGGCAATGGAGCGGCTAACCATTTTTGCGCTTGGCATTATGCCTTATATATCCGCCTCTATTATCCTGCAACTTTTAACTGCGGTTATTCCTGCCTTAGAAAAATTAGCCAAAGAAGGTAAGAGCGGGTATGAAAAAATTAATCAATATACCCGTTATTCAACCGTGCTACTTTCAATAATCCAATCGTTCTTTATCGCCCTTTGGCTGGAGAATCCTGCCCGTTTTGAGGGACTGAAAATAGTGATGAATCCGGGGTGGAGTTTTAGAATTTTGACCGTACTTACCTTAAGTACGGGTACCATATTTATTATGTGGTTAGGCGAGCAGATTCAGGAAAGAGGCATTGGTAATGGCATATCATTAGTAATTACCGCGGGCATTATCTCCAGGATGCCCGCGGCAATGCACCAATTGTTTATTTTACTTTCGCCGTTTTCGCCGTCCCATCGACAAATTCAGCCATTTACGCTTTTAATTATGGCAGGGTTTTTGGTAGGCGTGGTTTTTGCGGTAATTTTGGTTACTCAGGGACAAAGGAAAATTCCCGTGCAATATGCGCGTAGAATCGTAGGAAGGAAAATCTTTGGCGGTCAGAGTACTTATATACCTTTAAAGGTAGACACCGCAGGAGTTATCGCCATTATCTTTGCCCAATCTATAATTTTATTTCCCGCCACTCTGGCATCATTTATTCCTAATCCCACCTTTCAAAGTTGGGCGCAAGGATTGGTTAGGGGTCACCTGCTCTATACGGTTGTATATTCGTTACTGATAATATTCTTTTGTTATTTTTATACTGCCATTGTCTTTAATCCTAATGACTTGGCTGACAATATGAAAAAATACGGCGGTTTTATTCCCGGTATTCGGCCGGGAACTTCTACGGCTGAATTTTTAGAATTTGTAATGACCAGGATTACTTTAGCCGGCGCCTTATTTATTGCCTTTATTGCGATATTTCCCGATTTTATTATGGCCTGGCTTAAGATTCCGTATCTGGTGGCATCATTCTTTGGCGGCACAGGGATATTGATTGTGGTAGGGGTAATGTTAGATACCATAAAACAGATTGAATCCCATCTTCTGATGCATCATTACGAAGGTTTTATTAAAGCCGGCCGGATTAGGGGAAGGCGATAATGAAAATTATACTGCTGGGTCCGCCGGGCGCAGGAAAAGGCACACAGGCAACTAATCTGGCTAAAAGATTGAACTTAACGCATATATCTACCGGAGATATCTTAAGGCAGAATGTCTCTGGTGGCACAGAGCTGGGTAAACAGGCAAAAAGTTATATGGATAGCGGCGGCCTAGTGCCGGATGATTTAGTTACCCAGATGCTGGAAAGACGAATCGGCGAGCCGGATGCTAAGGGGGGGTTTATCTTAGATGGCTATCCGCGAAATATAAGTCAGGTCAAGGCTCTGGATGAAATGTTGGAAGAAAGAAATACAAACATAGACTTGGTCATTTATCTGGATACTTCTGAGTCGGTGATTATACAGCGCTTAAGCGGCAGGTTAGTCTGCAGAAACTGCGGCGCCATTTTTCATCGCAAAAATATGCCGCCCAAAAACGATATGCTCTGCGATACATGCGGCGGCAACCTTTATCAAAGGACCGACGATAAAGAAGAGACTATTAAAGTGCGCTTAGAAGTTTATAAGAATGAAGTTTCGGCATTAATCCAGTATTACGAGGTGAGCCATAAGCTTCATCGCCTCAGCGCCGATGAAGAGGCAGATATAGTTTTAAATAACATTGTTAAACTTGCGGGAAGTATATAATGATTCCCTTAAAGACTAAAGAAGATTTAGAAATGATGAGAAAGGCAGGAAAAATTTTAGCCAGAATAATGCAAGAATTACAAAATTTTGTCAGCGTAGGGGTCTCTACAATTGCGATTAACCGGTTAGCGGAAGAATTAGTGCGTAGAGAAAATAGCATACCTGCCTTTAAGGGCTATAAAGGTTTTCCGGCAGCTACCTGCACTTCGGTCAATGAAGAGATTGTCCATGGCATACCCGACGAGAGGATGCTTAAAGAAGGCGATATTATCAGCCTGGACCTCGGCATAAATTACCAAGGTTATTTTGCGGATGCGGCAGTTACATTAAGCGTCGGAGGCATAGATGCGCGGACAAAAAAATTAGTCGAAGTTACCAAGAAGGCCTTATCCTTAGGGATAAACCAGACGCGTATAGATAACCATCTATCCAATATATCTTATGCTATTCAAAATTATGTGGAGAAACACGGATTTTCTGTGGTCAGGCAGTTTGTGGGCCATGGCATAGGCAAGAATTTGCATGAAGAACCCGAAATTCCTAACTTTGGCAGGCCAGGTCAAGGTTCATTATTAAAGGAAGGTATGGTCTTGGCTATTGAGCCAATGGTAAACATGGGAACTTGGGAGGCAGAAATTCTGGATAATGGCTGGACCGCAGTTACCAAGGATAGGTTGCCTTCCGCGCATTTTGAACATACGGTAGCGGTTACGGAAAGCGGCCCGGAAATTCTAACTGAATTCGCGCAATAACTTACTCACACTTTCAGTGTTTGTAAGTTATGCGCTCATTTAAAATGGCTAAAGAAGAACTTATTGAAACCGAAGGCAAGATAATTGAAGCGTTACCTAATGCGATGTTTAGAGTAGAGCTAGAGAACGGGCACGTGGTGTTAGCGCATGTTTCTGGGAAGATGCGCATGAATTTTATCAGGATACTTCCGGGCGATAAGGTAAAGTTGGAATTGTCTCCTTACGATTTAAGCCGCGGCAGGATTACCTTTAGAGTTAAATAGGCATGAACCCCGCACCTTCTAAAAATTCAATATTTTTATGGTACGGGGTAATAATAAAATAAAAAGAATAAAAAAAAGAAGGTGCGGGGTGAAAGTAAAATCATCAATTAGAAAAATTTGTGACCGCTGTAAAATTATTAAAAGAAAAGGAATTCTCCGGGTAATATGCTCTAACCCGAAACATAAACAAAGACAAGGATAATTTTTTATTAATTTAAAAATGGAAATCAAATCCCAAATCACAAATTCCAAATTACAAACAAATTCCAATGATCAAAATCACAAACTAACAGGTTGGTTTTGGTATTTGGATTTTGGAATTTGGTATTGTTTGTAATTTGTGTATTGTG
>CAYHAI010000160.1:0-12274 GCA_964354585.1 uncultured Planctomycetales bacterium | reverse complement strand
AATGAAATATTCAGTGTATCAACGATTTTCGGAATATCTTCTTTGGTAATCTTTCCAGTTGCGGCTGCTGCAAAATATGCACCGACTTCTGGTAGATCAGAAAACTTTGATAAGTAATATTTTTGAGCAGTTGCTGCATCTTCTGGGCTCAAAGCAGAACCAGCTATGATTAGCTCATTAAGCTGTGGACCGAGTGAAGATTTAAAATCATGGAAGTCTTGGATTTGCTTACCATAATCTGAAGCAACTGTGCGTGGTCTTAGTGCATCTAGAATACCAGCACCCTGTTCAGACATAATGCGTGCTCTTTCTGCATCAGAAGCACGTAGCTCTGCAAATGAAGGTGTATCCAGAACTGATTTATATTCAGTTTGTGGAACGAATACAGATGGTGATGCAACATAATCAGTGAAAAAACTGGGTGTGTATCCCGATGAGATCATGCCACCGGGCTGCAAGGGCCGATCTTTTATAGATTTTACAAGTTGCCTGCCAACATCCGGAGTTTCTGCAAGGCCATAATATTTTGAAACTGCACCTTTATCGAAATCAAAAGATGCAGGAGGTACTCTAACTGTTTCTTTTTCAGAATATCGTTCTATGCTGGGCATACCTGGGGGAGGAGCGGGTGGAGAAGGTGTTGGAGAAGCGGCAGAACTGTACATTCCTGCGAACGGAGAAGAAGCAGTAGCAGCAGCAGGTTCAGCAGCGCCCTCTGCCTCTACTTCTGGAGCACTCTTTGCGGAATACATCCCTTCAAAAGGGCCAGCAGGAGCCTGTGGGCTTTTTGCCCGAGGTGGCTCCGGTGGTTTTTTTGCCCTGGCGGATTCTTCATCATCTGATGGTGTTCCGTACATGCCGGCAAAGGGATTTTTATCAGCCATTAGAAAGACCTCTCATACTATTAAGCGATTTGTTTATAATAGTCTCTCTTTATTGGCCGCCCGTTCCTTTGTTGATAGAGTTATATACAACCCATGCAGTCATAGCTCTTTCCGTGTCTTTCAATGAGATAGGATCATTACCAGCATACTGCCTTTGGAGTTGCGCTTGAATAGCTTTTGGATTTGCTGAGGGATCAGCAAACATTTGTTTTACCGTCTGTGCAATGTCATCCGATTCAAAGTCTTGCCACGCTACTCTAGACGCAGAATCATCTACAGACTTTCCATACGCATCAACAGCAGTTCTAGCAGCAGCGATTGCCTTAGCCTTCACGCTTGCTAGTGGATCTGCTGGAGACTTTAAAGGATCAGGACTAGTACCGCTAGTGGCTACTCCACCAGGAGCCGGTAAAGCACCACCTAGGCGTTGTATAGCGATCCTATTTTTACGCTCTTGAACAGCAGCGGGAGGAGGCACAAACTTTGCACCATAAATATCTTGTGCTCTTCCGATAATATCGGTCGAAGGATTCTGATAGAGAATCGGAGTTGCTTCTTTTAGAGTTTGGTTTAGCCCAGAGATACGTCCAGCTAATCCACCAACCGCTTGATTATAAGGTACTTCTCCAACATTCTTATCAAAAGCTGAAACGGGCCCTAGGTCCGGTGCATTATATTCGGTTCCACCCATTGGTCCAAGATTTGAAGCAGTAGCAGTTGCTGCTTTAGCAGGTGTATAAGTTGCAGAAGGAGTAGAAGAACCTGGGCTTCCAGAAGTACCTGCGCTTCCAGAAGTATAAATGTCTGAGATTTTCTGACCAGACTGGATTCTACCTGCTACAGTTGTACCGGCAGGATCTGAAAACTGTGCTCCTACTTCTCCAAGAACAGAGTCCTTCGTAACTCCTTTTTGCCTAGCATACGCATCAACCAGACCATCAAAAGCTCTAAATAATGTATAATCAATCTGTGACTGATTTGTTGAGGCTCCTGGTGTTGAAGATATCTGTGTGCTTAATGAATCGATTGCAGACCTTATAAGGGCTGGATTAGATGCGCCACTTCTAGAAAACTCTACAACTTTTGCATTTATAAGTTCTTCATTTAAAGGAAACTCTTTCAGAGGATCTGGCTTCTTTGCACCAGTACCAGTAGTCCCTCTAGCATTTGCAGCAGAAGCAGCACCAGCACCTCTTGCATTTGCTATCGCAACATCAGTTTCATTCTTTGCGTTTGCTCTAGATGTATCGCCCTTTTCTTTAAGATCAGCGATAGTAAGCTTTGTTCTTTGATCTGCATTTGCCTTACCAGCCTCTGCATCAAGTTTAGCCTGAGCTAGATCACGAGCTTCTACAGCTTTAAATCCTTCAGTTTCAAGCTCAGCCAAAGTTTTCTGACGAGCAGTAGATAAATCAGATAAGTCTGTAGTTGCATGACTTAGACCATCTTGCAACACTTTTAAGTAACCAAGCTTTGCTCTATAATCAAGACCTTCTTCCATCATTGATTTCTCAGCAGCAGCAAGTGAAGCTTCCCAGTTTCTCCATCCAGCTTTTATATAAGCGTTCTGGTATGAACGAGCGCGATTTAATCCTTCTAGAAACTGCAAAGGATTAGAGGGTAAACCTCCACCAGCTTCAACTGTAGGTCTGACTGTTACGGGTTTTGCCATGATTAAAACTCCATTTTTTTAGATTAACCGGTTACGCCTGAGCCAGAACCCCAAGACCAATCAGATAACTCTGCATCTTCAATATCTTGTTCCTCTGGTGTCTTAAGCTTTCTGGCAGCAGTGGCTGCTCCAGAAGACTTCTGAGAAGTAGTTTGATTCAAAGCTCCTTTCTCAGTCATAGAACCAAGTATAGGCATGAACATTGAGATAGCTGCTGAAGCCATTTGTTGATCACGGGCTGCTTTTGCAGCAAGTCTATCTTCAAGTTCTTGACGTTGAGCATCTGCTCTAGCTATATCTTCCTGCTTTACAGCCTGACCTATTGTAGTTCCTATTCTACCCATTGCTTCTTCACCAGCCTTTGCTAGTGCTAGTTCTCTACCAGATGCTCCAGTATTAAATGCTTGAGTTCCAGATTCCATCTTAGAAGTTATATCTTCTCTTGAAGCCTGGGCAGCTTGATTTAATGCAGAGAAATAATCTTGTTTCTCAGCTTCTGTAAGACCTAAAGCATTAAGATCGCGTAGGCGCTTAAGCTCCTTCAGTCTCTTCTTATTTTCTTTATCGGAAGCGGTCGGTATTAAATACGGTATACCGCTTGCTATTCCAGTAACAGCATCAGCGGCAGTTCCTATGATCGCAGAGTAAGGATCAGCCATTTTAAACTCCTATTTTTTCTTCTTAGTCTTCATTTTCTTAACAGTCGAAGTTGCTATCGCATATGAGGCAGACTCAGACTTTCCGGTTTTTTGAACAGCTTCAGCAATCTTCTTGCGTTTAGATTCCATGCTCTTCGTAAACCCTTTTGGTTTCGGCATTCAGCACCTCTCATATTAAACGGCATCTTGTTTATCTTCTTATCAAGAACGCGATGTTGTTGTTAAGATTTTGTTTTTCTTTAACTCCGTACTCCCTAGTATACTGGATCTGAGATTGGCGAAGTGTCCAAAATAATCTTCAGTTGTTCGAAAATAGTTTTAGACGTACCATCCATCAATCGTAATGCTTCTACGAGAAGCATAGGTTCTTTCTACTCTACAGTCTGTTTTAACTTGAACTGTATGCCATCCAGCGGAAAGATATAAAGTATGAAAGGTTGAGTAATACCTTCTGGTCCAAAGATCAGGTGGAGCATTTGCTGTATCCGTAAGTCCATGACCTACTTCTCCAGTGGGTGCAACACCGATAGATTCTTCAAACTCATATCCAAGTGTATGGCTCTTTTGAACACCATCAATCCAAAGATAAGTGTGAGAAGCTGTATTACCAGAGTAGTTTTTCATACGATACTCTACGCCCCAATCACTTAGTCTTGGGCTATTTATATCTGCGGAAATATGAACGTGAACTACGGCAGCTTGTGGAACCCAGAATCTTTTTCCTAGGCCCCAGATTTCTTGATGCTGTTCTTGATTCAATAGTGCATAATCTGTATGCGGAACTGGTGCGGCGTTCGCTACAGAACTATTCGAAGTTTTAAAAAGTGAATGCGCCCAAGCCCATTCGCTACGATTGTCTCCATTTATATATTCCCAGCAAGCAAAGTTGGATGGACCATAATAAGTCTTCTGAAATACATTTCCTATTCCGTTAGATATATTATATGGCGCTGCTCCATCTATAGAAGCAGCAGAAATACCAGCCATAAGATCATTCTTAACAGAATCATAAAGTGCTTGAACAATCGGTGCGGTTTCTGTTGCCATGATTTATCCTTTGTAAACGTAGAATGTTGATTCAAACTCTTTTATATTGATAGTATGGTGGCCGCCTGGGATCTTAAACTCCCAGCGAAGCTTTTTTATATTCGCTGGTACAGAACCAGATTCTAGAATCCAAACTTGCGATATATCAACATGGCGATACTTATAAAAGTTTTTTACATCTGTGACCTTTGTATCAATAGGCGTATCAGTTGTAAGTGTAGAAGCATCATTACGAACTGCTATAGACGTTCCCCAAGATCCGCCTGGAATAACTGTAGAACCAGTAGATGTTTCAGCTACAAGTCTAAAGTAGTACATGTCTTCACCAATATCTGCTGTTGTACCAGAAATAGTTATTCCATTAACGTGTGCGAACATGTGTGCGCGAATAACCCAACCAGCAGCAGGAACAATAGCCGTTGTAAAAGTAACTTCTGATGTTACAGAGCCATGATTAAGGACAGCCCAATCAACATTGTTATATCCACCAGTAGAAACATGCTGCTCAGCAAAATGATATCCTGCTACTGGACCGTCAGTAGCTGAAATATGATAACGTTGTAGAGTTTTTGGTTGAATATTTTGTGCTAGCACACCACCAAGAATGGCTTGAGCATCTGATACGAAATCAGTTGTCATAGTATCTTGAAGTATTCCACCAGCTTCAACTATTGGAGTTTGAATAACTTTTGGTAAGCTCATTTTATCTCTCTCCTATTTGCTAGAGCTATTAGCCCAGACTTGAAAGTTCCATAGTGCAAGTGGTTCTCTGTTACGTGCTGTTGTTTCCTCTGCCATTTGTTTTCCAAAGTAAACTCTTACTCTGATATCAATAACTACTTCTTCTGCACCGCTAAATAGAACAAATGGAATCGTTATACTGTGTCTTCCAGCAGTTAATCTTGGTGAGCGTCCTACTTCGGTGCCGTCTGCAAATACTCCAAACTCCCACCATAAATCACGATTCGAATAAGGTAAATCACCGATGGGCGAATAAGGAAAGCCTACAGAACAACGTAGTTCTGAATCAATAGTAGCTCCACCTACGATCCTGCCAGGATTTGATGGAATAGTGATGGTTGAAAATGGACCATATGTGAAATCTAGATCCGATAGCTTATTCCAGCCAGCAGAATATGTAGAATCAGGAAGAACGCCCATCTTTAATACATGAGTAGTTACACTGGTTAGAGAGTTCATCACTGCCCAAGTAGTTAATCCTGAGGAAGTAGTTACCTGACCGTACGGTTCAGAATCAAAATGAGTTATTTCAAAGTCCCCTAGTTCGGTTAAGCCTACAGATGAAGGAGGTAAAAGTCTTCCGTCGATAGCGCAAAGTGCTGATGTAATATCTGATATATTACCTTGTATCTCATCTGCTATTACTGGAGCACCTTCAATAATAGGATGCATAGTAGTCAGTTTCATTATGCGTCACTCCTTAATGCTGTTCTGGAAGAAGAAGTAAATCTGATATCCCAAGAATGAAGGATAATGCGATCTTCACCAGAGAATGACCAAGCAACAGAATCTTTTGCCGCTGTCTGCATATCAAATCTAGCAGTCACTAGGCGATTATTAGTCATGATAGACTCATCATATGTAGATAGAACCGAATAAGATAGTCCAGTTGTTGAATCCCAAACAGGATCTGCGTCAGAAGAGTTCCATTCATCTGGAGAAGTAAGTGCTGCTGTAGAAGTCCAGTCAGTAGAAGTTCTTTGACGACCATCCCATAGCCATGAAAAGGAAGTTGGAGTGATTTGTGTTGGATAAACTTGCAAATGCGTTGAAACAGTCGAACCTTTTTGTTTGTCAAAGCGAGCCCATCCTGATCTTATCGTAGATGAAATGCTGGAACTAGAATAACCAGACCATTTAGCGTAACCTTCATAATCAGTTTTCAGAGCATCAGATAGAAAGATTCCTGCCTTATTGCATCTTGAAACTATTTGTAATCCAACGTTTCCAGTACCAGCAGATGCACCTGTAACTACATATGGCGAAGGTGCAATGAGAATATCGCCATAGAAGTCCGTAAAGATACGGTTGAATCTCCAATAATCAGTATCGGTGCTGGAAGTAGAACCTCTGATCGACCATCCACCAAGACCTACGTGAAAGACTGCACCAATATTTGCAATCGTTTCACCATCTGATGGAAAATGAACCCAGTACTCACCCCATTTACGCGAGAATGCAGCAGATGCTCTTGGAAGAGCAGAGCGAGTCATCCTATCAAAATAAGTTTGAATGCCTTGAGAAATCTTTTCAATGCTTCCATCTTCAGTCTTTATAACATAGACACCATCATATGATAGAAAGAAAGTTCCAACTCCAGGGACAGATGATATGGTTGAAGTAGCAGTTGTTCCTATCGAAGAGGATATAGTTCCAATCTTATATTCGCCATTTGCGCCCTTTACGATAACATCAATAGCGTGTTCTCTAAAAACATATAATCCACGCTCAATAACATGAAGAGCGGTTATGCTTCCACCTTCACGAACACCAACGTCGAAGAAATCAAAACCTCCAAACTGTTCTGGACGACCCTGCTGTGACCATAATACAGAAGTTTCCGATCCTGTACCACCACCCAGCCATAATCTACCATCCCAAACCGTTCCATATCTAAGAGCACCTGGAATAATCCAAGCAGAAGATATTCCTGGTTCGCGTGTAACTAGCTCTGAGTCTGGAATAAAATCAACATATCTAGTACAAAGATTATCTCTTATTTCAACAACCAAAAAATATTCATCACCAGCACCAGTTAAACCATCTTCTTTATTCTTTGTTCTGTATATCCTACGGGCAACAACGTGATCAGGTCCAGTTGGAACATGTGTTATTTCAACACCAAGTTTTATAGCGAATGGATTTATATGATCCTTATTAGGACCAGTTGGATCATACTTATCAGGCGTAACCCAAGTAACTGTTACAGAGTCTGAGGATGGAGACTCTGAACCTGTGTCTGTAACCCAAGCCACCTTATACGAATAAGTAGACCTCTTTCCAGCTTCAGTATTACCAATACCCCAATAAGATGAATCTTTTGGATGCCCTTGTAGATATCCCGTTGTTATTACTTCGTTTGATGGCAGCTTGTAATGTACGGTTCCCTCAACAATCCATTCCTGTTCATTATTCTGAGCATAGATATGAGGAAACAGCGCAATACCTACTCCATTATTTGTAAGTTCCCAGTTCGAATCAGATAGAACGGCAGAAGAAGAATCAGGGACTAGTCTAGTTGGATCAACTCCAGCAATCTGTGGTGTTGGGGGCTGTGATGTGAATCCAAACGGTGAAACCAATGAGTCTCCCCAGAACTTGATCATCTTATCAACACCATTCATCATGATTAATAATCTACCATATGGAATATACTGAGTTCCAGCATCAGTATATCCAGGCGCTGTTCTGTTCTTGTCAAGAATAACAGAATCTCCATTTGCGTATTGGTAGTACAAGCAGTTAGAAGTTGAATAAGGACTAACCGCAGAGCCTTCTTGAATAATATATTCAGTTCTGCTGGTAGAGGTTGTCCATGAAAATGCAGAATAGATGTCTGAAAACTCGCTATCTTTCCATTGACGAGCAGCAGTCCAAGGACGTAGAGATTCCCAGCCCCAAGCAGTATCAACTGCTGCAAGGTCTCCACGATAAGAAACATTCATCAGTTTATAAAAAGATTTTGCTGGAGCAACGGCTCTTTGATCCATTCCTGCAAGAATAATATCTGCTGTTGATCTTGTAATCATATTATGCTGCTCCGATTATTTAGGATTGTAAGTGACTCGATACGAAGGATACTTTGGAAAGTTATTCTGACCACCTTTTGTGGTAATCGCATCAGTATAAGTCACATGTCTTTTCGCTAGATCCTTTAATCCTCTTGTATATTTTCCATCATATAGCTGGCTTAAAGCTACATTTGAGTTTTTCGTATATACATCACGTAAAGTAGCCCATACAACTAGAGAATGAAACTCTTGAGGAAGTTCTGGTGCATCAGATTGAAATCCAAGAGCCGCTGGTACATAGCGATAAGTTAAGGTTAAACGTTGAACATAATCAAGTGGAAGTGAAATAGTTCCAGTTGTATCACCAGGATTTTGTGGAGTTCCAATCTTTTCAAGTGCCTTATCATATGAGTCTGGACGTGGAAATAATCTTATTCTTTCGTACTTCGGGCCAAATCTATAATCTTGGCTAACAGAAGTAGCCTGACGTAACTGACTCTTAAGGCGTATAGGAAGAGTTGAAGAAGACTTTATTGTAGATACAAGTTGCCAGTCTACAAAGTTTGAAGAACCCAACCAACGTTGATATACAGTTGGAGAAGCGGCAGGACCGTAAGTACCAGAAGTTGCTGTTGCTGCATAAGAAATAGGAATCCATTTAGGAGGACCGAGACGCTTCTTTGCAGTCCAATCCCAGTTCGCATTATAGAAAACTTGCTTTCCATATTTAAGATTGTCATCTGGGAACTGATATGATTCTGGATTTGCATAAGCTTTTGAAGAAGCAGTTGAACCATCAGTGTGCAGAAGCGTTAAAGAGAAGTGGCAAGTAGTCGTTGCTGTAGACGAAGGAATAGAAATCGTTTTAACTTCACCTATTGGTCCAATAGCACCAGATGATCCTACGTATGCCCATGCAACCTCAAATGTATCACCAGCAGAAAAGTCGCCAGTTACATCACCAACTGCGACAGTCGTAGTGTAGCTTATCTTTCCACCAGATGGAATCGTTTGATCTGTTTCACGTACATACGCATAAGCATCACCAGAAGTTTCTTGCTGTCCTAGTACGTTCACGTTCGTTCTAACGTCTCGGAATAGGTCGATTGGGCGTAGAGACTGCCAAGCTGCTGAGGCTCCTACAAACGGCCAAGGACGGTACGAAACAGCTACAGTTTCGCTTAAGTCGTCAGGCATGAAAAGATAACGTTGCTTTATTTTCCAATCAGAAGTGGATGTAGCAGTAAACTGAAAAGGTTTATCCACAAATATCCTAGCATAGATTGGTGTAGAGGTTCCATCCAGAGTTATAGAGCCAGACCACCACTCAATATGAATGATTGTATACTCTACACCTAGAACTTCGATTGGATTTCCAATATAAAGTGAACCATGATTTGTAAGTCTGTTAACAGGCTGTGTAAAAACAGCAGCAATAGAACCAGAAGTAGGTGCCATAGTAACTGGTGACTGTGCTGTTACTTTTACTGGAACTAAAAGCGGAAGAGAAGTTGAACCATTCTCATCTGCTGCTCTAGCTGGAGTAATATCAGAATAAACATCCATGTAAACTTGCTTATTTGCAAAGGTCCAAGGACGCGCATTCCATATAGCCATGTAGTTGGAGTTTATAAGATCCTCAATCTCTCTTTCATAGTTCGGGTTACCAGGTTTGTAGTCCGATATGGCATAGATTTGGCTTTTGATTTCCGATAGGTTCATCTTAAACTCCTCGTATATATAACGTTAAAATGTTTACATAAAGAAGAGGCCAGAAGCAGGGACTATTGCCTTCCGCTTCTGGCCTAGACTGCACGATTGAACTTTAACCGAGTCTTGGTATTTTCAGAAATGCAGCGCAGAGATTCGATGCTTCTGCACCGATAGCATGACCGATAACGAGGCCTGGATCTTGAAGAGTCTGAGCGTTGCCTGTGAGGGCAAGAACAAATACATCAGCACGACCAGCGGTTGTACCAGCTACGAGCGGGTCAGCAGCGGCAGCCGAGGATGCACAGTTAACGCTGGTACAAAAGCCCCAATGTTGAACTGTTACTTCATCGCCTGCTGTGGTAACGGTATTGCGAGCAACACCTGCAAGAGCGATTTGCTTTGTGCTAGAGTTGGTATCTGCTTTTATAACTGTGTAGTAACGAGCATCGCCCGTTGCTGTCAGATCGTAAGCTACAAGATCACCCGCTGTTATTGCAGCAGCGGCTTGAGCTACGAATAGACCTGGGCCTACAGCAACATCTTTCTTTGAAATCAATGACATAATGAAACTCCTATTTTTGTTTGTTAAGGTTAACTAGTTATCAGCCTGCTGCATCAACGACGATGAACTGAGAAGCCAAGTGATTGGCGTAGAGCTGCATGCGTAAGTGGATGAAAGCAGTACGAGCGAGCTGGCTGTCCATATCGCGGAAAGGGAGAACCTTAAAGTCAGCGTCAGAGTCGATTGCAACTTTGATGCCTGCGAAGTTGATTCCATAGATCGCTTTGTCCAGCGTTGAGCTTGAACCAGTTGATACGGTTGAAGGCATCCACTTGGACCATTCTATAGGAACGCCGTTCCATTCAAGAACCATGCGGCCACCATCAAGTTTGGTTACGTCGATGTAACGCTCATTTGCAAAAAGCTCAGACTTATATTTCTTGAATGCAGCACCGCCTGCAAACAGTGTATCAATCTGACCATTCAGAGCGTAGTGACCTGCTTTCATGTAGGCATCAGTGAGTGAATCAATGATGCTGGAAGAAGCATTGTCGTCAACGTACTGATTTTGTAGACCGGTTGAGATCGATCTGGAAAGACCACCAACAGTTCCACCATTGGTAGCGGTAGCATCAGCGTAGATGAAACCGTTGTTAACACCGCTGGTGGAAACGCCACCATAGAGTGAGTTAAGATTCGAAAGAACAGAAGTTCCGCCGTCAGCGCCGACACCAGCAAGAATCTTGCTTTCGATTTCGCGCTTCAGAAGACCCATTACCGAATCCATTCTGCTTTGAAGAATGCTTGCCATAGCCAGAGGACCACGGTTAGATAGTTCTTCATCGCGTGAGATGGAAATAGGCGCTGTAAACTTGCACCATTGGTAAGCAGCGGGCTGTAGAACGTCAGAGACGTTTAGATCCACTGTTTCAAAACCAGTGGTTAACTGAGTGATATTGCTATGCTCAGTAACGGCCAGAGGTTCAACCCAGATTTCGCCGCCATTCTTCTTGGTGATGCCGCCATTGCGTTTTGCATGATCAAGAAATGCAGTCTTTTGGAACAAGTTGTCTACGGCCTGGTCACGAATGTCGTAGAGTGTGGAGCTTAACAGATCATTGCTGACCGGAAGCGAGTATGCGTTAAATGAAACCGTCATAATAAATCTCCTTATTGATTTTTTATATTACACTTATCAAAAGTTATTCTGAACTCTTACACGGGATTATCCATCACTGGGTCCAGGATTCTGAGCTAATAACTTTCTTGGTGTCCATCAATAAGATGGGTCGTAAAAGTGCTCTTCCTAATAAACAATGTTATGTTTACTTTTTGCCCGGTGCTGAGGACAATCTTTGCATGTGATACATCATAGATTCTTCTGCTGAACGAAACTTTGGTTTAGAAGCAGCACCAGTTGCGGAGCCTGTTGATGTTTTGGATAGACCTTCTCTTGCAGTAACTCTATCTTCTTTCTGAGCGCGCTGATGTGACTGAGCACGAGCTTCTCCAAGACGACCCTTGCAAAGCCAGTAAGCATCTTCAAGTGAAAGGTCTTCTCTTGCTGTAAGTTCTGATACAATCATTCCGCGTAGTTCAGTGTCAGCCTTTGCATCAGGGTGTGCCAGTACAAATGCATCAGCTTTTGCACCTTGAGATGCTTCTTCAAGTTGTGCTTTCAATGGAGCAAAGGTTTCATGCAGCAACTTTGCAGCTTCTACCTGTGCTGCACGCTTCAGGCCTTCTTCGGACCAAATATCAAATGACTCATCCCCAGATGATTCTTTTAGTTTTTGGAAAACTGGGGAGTTAACAATAAGATCGCGTTCTCTTCCAACTGTAGCTCTCTCTTCCTCTAGTTCTGCTCTCAACTTTGCAAGCTCTTGTGTTTTTCTTGTGGCCATAGCCCTGAGATTTGCAAGATTCTTTTGTAGATCCGGGGGAAGATGGTGTAGATACTCAGATATTGGGCGGATTCCCTTGTACTGAGCGTCGTCCGTAAATAAAGGATTATCCTCTGTGGTAAGTCCCATTAAATCATCAAG
>CAYHAI010000159.1:0-5417 GCA_964354585.1 uncultured Planctomycetales bacterium | reverse complement strand
CAGGTTATTAGGGATAGAAAAGTCTTTTATGGAAATAAATTTAACGTTTCGGTTCATAGTTGTAATTTTAAAAAATCAGATTACCGATTAGATTTTGAAAGAAAATTAAAAGATTTTAAGCCAGATATTATTGCGGTAAGTTGTTTGTCAATTGATTTTAAGTTTGTTTGCGTTTTTTTATCTATATTCAAAGAAAAATATAAAATTCCCGTTATTTTTGGAGGCATACATGCAATATTATTACCAGAAGATGTATTAAATTCAAAAGTTTGTGATTTTGTTTGTATCGGAGAAGGAGAGAATAGTTTCATAGGATTGCTGAGTGCCATTGAAAAAAATAAACCTTTAGAAAGAATGCGTGGGATTTGGTTTAAGAAGGATAATAAAATTATAAAAAATCCGTTGAGGGAATTAACAGACATATCCACTTTACCTCCCCCAGATTTTGAACTATTTGATCCTATCCATTTTTTCCGTCCTTTTAATGGGAAAAGATATAAAATGCTTAACTATGAATTAAGTAGAGGTTGTCCTTTTAATTGTACGTATTGTGTTAATGGTATTCTTAAAGATAAATATAAGGGGTTTGGGAAGTATCATAGGATTAAGTTAATAGGACAAAGTATAAGAGAGCTTATTTTTTTGATTAATAAATTCAATTTTAATTTTATCCGTTTTTGGGATGAAGATTTCACATCAATAAATTATACTTATCTTAAGGAATATGCGAAGTCCTATTTAAAAGAAATCAACTTGCCATTTCTTATTTATGCACGTATAGATACCATTACGGGAGAGAAGGTTAGAATTCTCAAAAAAATGGGCTGTGCGGCTTTTGCAATGGGCATTGAAAGTGGTAGTAAATTTATAAGGGAGAAGGTTATGAATAGAAGAATGTCAAATAAGGATATTATAGAAAAATTTAAGCTGATAAGGTCTTATGGTATAGGGGCTTCTGCTTACAATATAATAGGACTTCCTCATGAGACAAGAGAACACATTTTTGAAACTATCCAGATAAATAGAGAAATCAATCCCGATTCTTTTTCCGTAACCTTATTGGAGCCATATAAGGGTACTCCTATAAGAAAAATGTGCGAAGAGCAAGGGCTTGATTTTAATCATGAGATTACAACAGTCTCTGAGCCGCAATTTATACCAAAGGGCATGACTTATAAAGAACTTAAAGGTCTCTTTCGAACTTTTGCTTTTTATGTGCGTTTTTCTAATAAAAGATTTGGTGAAATTGAACGCGCAGAAACAGATGATAAAGTTTATCAGAGTTTAAAAAAAGAGTTTGCTAGGATAAAATATTTGGATTAAAAATTTTAAATAAAGATTTATAATTATCATAATTTATATTACAGAAATTTAAAACAAAAACTTTATAAAAGAGGAGTGAAAAATGAAAGTATTGATTACGGGTGGTTCTGGCTTTATTGGTTCTCATGTAGTGGATAAATTGAGAGATAAGGGAGTTGAGGTGCGGGTTTACGATGGCGTTATGCCTACGTATCGAAAAGACATAGAATTTTATCAAGGGAGCATTCTAGATATTATCTCACTTCAGTTTGCGCTAAGCGGGATAGATGCGGTATTCCATTTAGCTGCTGTAGCAGACGTCAAAGATGTTTATAATGATCCTTATTATTCGGAATCAATCAATGTACGCGGGACTATTAATGTCCTTGAAGCCGCAAGGAAGGCTGGGATTAAGAGGATAATCTACGGAAGCACTACTTGGGTTTATAGTGAAACAGTGACAAATGAAGTTGATGAAAAAACTCCACTCCATGCACCTTCACATCTTTATACTGCAACAAAGTTAACCGGCGAATATTACTGTCAATCTTACAGCAATTTATACGGATTAGAAGTCACTATTTTGAGATACGGCATACCTTATGGTCCAAGAGCCAGAGACGGAGCAGTTATCCCTATTTTCGTAAGGAAGGCAATAAACGGGGAACCGCTTACTATTGCGGGAGATGGTTCACAGTTCAGAAAGTTCGTTTATGTGGAAGATTTAGCTGAGGGGAATGTCTTGGGTTTAAAAAATATTGCCAGGAACAAAATATATAATTTAGACGGAAGAGAAAAAGTGACTATTAAGCAGATCGCAGAGACCATCAAAAAGATACTGGGCGATGTGAAGATTGAATACACCCCCGCTAGGCCGGGAGATTTTTCAGGGAAAGAGGTTTCCAGTGATTTGGCTAAGAATGAGCTAGGATGGGAACCTAAAATAAGCTTCGAAGAAGGCGTGCGCCGGTACATAGAGTGGTATAAAGAAAGAGAAGAAAAACGTAAAGAAGGATGGAACAAGATTGACGTAATATTAAAAAAGTGAGAGTAGAAAATGAAAAGAAATAAAGTTTTAGTCGTTGCCCCGCATATGGACGATGAGGTAATTGGTTGCGGTGGCATTATCTGTAAACATAAGGCTAATGGAGATAAGGTTACGGTAATCTTTGTCGCTCACCGCATCTATAACCACCGGTTTGATAAAGGAAAGAATGAAATTGAAAAAAAACACGCCTTAAAGGCAAAATCAGTTTTGAAATACGACAAGGTAATATTTCTGGACTTGAACGATGAACGATTGGATGCATGCGCGCAGGATATTATCCTGCCTTTAGAGAAGCACGTGAAAGAAATCGAACCAAATATCGTTTACATTCCTTTTAAGGGAGATAATAATCAGGATCACCGTGCTGTTTTTGATGCGGCAAGGGTGGTTTTTAGGCCAGCAGCAACGCTTTTTATTAGAGAGATCAACATGTATGAAATTTCTTCCTCGACAGAACAATCTCCGCCGTTACCTGAGAATGCATTTATGCCTAATTACTATGTCGATATCAAGCGGTATATCGATAAAAAAATAAAGGCACTGATTTGTTATGAGACTGAAAAAAGATTCTATCCGCATCCCCGCTCAGAGAAAGCCTTAAGGGTTCTGGCTCAGAAAAGGGGTACTGAAGTAGGATATAATTACGCCGAGGCCTTTATTAATTTAAGAAGAAAGTGGAAATAAAATGATACTAGGAATAACTCCTGCTAGAGGTGGGAGTAAAGGTATACCAAGAAAAAATATAAAGATGATTGCAGGCAAACCTTTATTAGCTTGGACAATCGAGGCCGCAAAGAAGTCCAAACTTATTGATAGATATGTTGTTTCTACGGAAGACGCAGAAATTGCGAGTGTCGCAAGAGATTACGGTGCTGAGATACTCAAGCGTCCTCCGGAGCTTGCTACAGATAAGGCAGACACGCTGCGTGTTTTAGAGCACGCAGTCAAGGTAATCCCTTGTGATATTTTAGTGCTCCTGCAGGCAACTTCTCCCATAAGACACGGCAGTCTTGTTGATGAATGCATAAAAGAGTTTATTGATAGCAAATACGATTCCTTAGCTACCGGTTTTATATGCAAATATGAGGAATACGGAAAAAATGATTTAATGAGGCAGGCTATACAAGGTTTTTTCTATGATGATGGGAACGTTTATGTCATAAAAGCCGATTTGATTAAAAATGGTGAAAGATATGGGAAATATATGGGGAGAAAAATTATAGGTCGCTGGGAAAATATTGATGTAGATGACGAATTTGACTTTTGGATTGCCGAGAAGATATTATTATCGGCACAGATAAAATGAGAATAAATATCGACCAGGTAGCGGTTTCAAAGTTAAAGAAGTTACAATTTAATTTTAAGCGGGGATCCGGACATATGCTGGCATATATGTTGAATCGTTTTCGCTGGCATTATTATCCGAGACTGCAATATGTTGGCCGTTTTCCAAATCATGTTGATATCGAGATTTCTTCCGCATGTAATATGAGATGCCCCATGTGTTACACCATTACGGATGAGTTTAAGCAGAGAGTAAAAAGAGAATTCATGGATTTTGGGCTTTTTAAGAAGATTATCGATGAATGTGTTAAGTATAATGTTTATTCCATTAGAATAAGTTTGCGTGGCGAACCCTTTTTACATAAAGATGTAATCAGAATGATTAAATATGCGAAAGAAAACGGTATAAAGGAAGTCTCCTCTTTGACTAACAATTTAGCACTTAATCCAGACTTTTTTAAGCAGGCGATGACCGCCGGATTAGATTGGTTAACTGTTTCTTTTGATGGTTTGGGAGAAATGTATGAGTCTATCAGGAGACCGGCCAGTTTTGCGCAATCCTACGAAAAAATAAAGGCCTATAAGAGGATAAAAGATGAGGCGCATTCCTGGAAACCGGTTATAAAGATCCAGACTGTTTGGCCCGCAATAAAAAATTCCGCCCAAGAATATTTTGATGCTTTTAATCATTATGTTGATGACATAGTGATAAATCCTCTTATCGATTACTTGCATAAAGACAAAGAAGAAGACATCGCTTACGTTAAAAATTTTACCTGCCCTGTTTTATACCAGAGGTTAGCGATCGGTTCCGATGGGATAGTCCCAATGTGTTCTAACGACACATTTTGTTCATACCATTTAGGAGACGCAAACAGCGATTCTCTTTTTTCTATATGGCATGGAGAAAAGCTCAATAAGGCACGTCAGATTCATCATCAACACAAGGCACACGAGTTTTTCAAGTGTTGTAAGGAGTGTTATCTGTCAAGAGCAACCTATCCTGTAGTTGAGCATATCGGCAGAAAAGAAATCACGATTGATAAATATATAAATAGGCCGGATGAAGTAGGAAAATAGAGATGCGCCTGACCATACATCAGCCCGAATATATGCCCTGGCTCGGTTTTTTTCACAAGATAGCTCAGGCGGATATTTTTGTTGTCCTTGATAATGTACAGTACAGGCACAAATATTTCCAGAACAGAAACAGGATTCGCAGTGCGCAAGGCCAGACGTGGCTTAATGTGCCAGTTCTCAGAAAAGGAAAAAGAGAGCAGCTGATTAGTGAAGTCAAAATAAACAACACAGAAAAGACATGGCGGCAGAAGAACTGGAAAACTATTTTCTTAAACTATACAAAGGCTTCCTATTTTTCGGATTACTCTGGTTATTTTGAGAGCTTTTTTTTAAGAGATTGGTTTCTACTTTGCGAACTAAATTTGGAGATTATCCAAAAGTGTCTTGATTTCTTGGGCATAAGAATAAAAGTCTTAAGAGCTTCTGATTTGGGAATTAATGGAGAGGGGCCGCAGCTCGTACTGGATATCTGTAAAGCACTTAAAGCCGATGAATATATATCCGGTATCTCAGGAATAGCTGGCAAGGGGAAGGATTTTGAATTGGAATTTGCCAAAAATAATATAAAAGTGAAATACGACGAGTTCCATCACCCTATCTATAAACAGTTGCATGGGCATTTCGTGCCGTGCATGTCGGTAATTGATCTATTATTTAATCACGGTCCAAAGAGTCTGGAGATAATATACGGTAAAGGAGTGCC
>CAYHAI010000158.1:0-13680 GCA_964354585.1 uncultured Planctomycetales bacterium | reverse complement strand
CGGCTTGCGATATCTCATCCAAGACCGTCTATATCCATCCGTATTACTTTGAAATCTCAGCCGAAGATTTAGCCAAAGAAGGACTCAGTTTAGAACAGCTCCAGCTGAAAATCCTCTACCACGAACTCATCAGCCATATCGCTAAAGTCATAACAGATGAAGCTGAGGCGATGAGGGATACGATTAGACAGACTTTAAATAAGGCGGCTAATCCAAAGACGCGTTTTGTCTTGCCCACGCCGGCAGAAAAAGCCCGCAGTCGAGCTTTAGTGGATTTAAGAAAACGTTGTGACCAAGAGGAACTTTCAGTTATCGCAGAAATCCTAGTAAATAGTTGTAGAAATCCGAAGCACGCTGAAGCTACTCGAGCTTACATCGAAGAATTAGCCAAAAGGCCAGATACATCTGTTTTCTTTAAGATTGCCTGGCGCTTGGCCCAGGCCAAGTTATACGCGCAATCTATTCAGCGGAAAATCAAAGTGACTGTGGTTTTTGCTGTATATAATACTTGCAAAATAAGAATGCAGACGCAAGAGGAGAATCCTGATGGCGAAGATGCCTTGCGCGTAAAAATAAAACAACTGCAGGATTTATTTGGGGATAATCCGAATATTAGCTGGCAGCTGATTATTGTGGATGATGGAAGCATAGATGATCACGCAGGAAAGTTTGCTGAAGAGATATTAAAAAGTGGTTATCCAGATTTATTCAATACTGGGAAAGTCCAAGTAGGGTATTTGCGCCAGGCATTTCAAGAAAATTTATCTCAACCAAAAGAAAAAAGGGATCCTATTTTAGAAGATATGTATTCAGCCGAGGGCAGAAAAAATAGCCGCAAAGGCGGTGCTATTCTTTATGGATTAAGCGAGGCAGTAAAACAAGGCGCAGATTATATAATCTTTACCGATACAGACACATCCAGCCACTTAGGACTTATGGGAGAAGCTTTGAGATATTTAATGGAAGAAAATTATGGCGTGGCTTTTGGCTCGCGGGCAATGAAAGATTCCATTGTCCTAAATAGACCTCTACAAAGACGTATTCAATCCTGGCAGGATACAGTGTTATTTAACTGGTTTGCTATCAGGCCTTATATGCCTTGGATTAAAGAATTACGCGATACTCAAAATGGATTTAAAGGATTTAGCAGAGAAGTTTTATTAAGAATTCTTCCTTTCTGCAGAGAGAAAGGGCTTATCTTTGATGTAGAATTACTGTTACTGGCCAAAATTGCTGGATTTAAGATTAAGGAATTTGGTATGCCTTGGGTGGATACCTCTGGGGTTACTTCAGTCAAGGTTACTGATGGAATAAAAATGGTCAGGCAGCTTAAGAAAATCGCGCAAAGATATAGAAGTGGCGAATATGCTGCTCTAAAGAACCAAATAGTCGTCTCTCAAGACAATGGCGGACTACAGACTGCTCAATGTCAGCAAAATAGTTCGCTTTTACCACCCCCTGGTTCAATTGTCTTGGTCATTTATGAATCTGCTAAAACAACCGTTTTTCAAAAGAACAAGATGTCCATTATTGCCTCAACGTTGGATGTCCTGCGTGGCTTTGGTTGCTCTACCATAAAGATATTGCCTGAACAAACCCTACCCAAAGAGGCCCTACTTCCTAATGGACAATATAACGCTGATAAAATCTTTGAAGATGCTGCGGGAAAGGCCGCTTCTCAATCCTGGAGTGGTGAGGTGGATAGAGTCCTAATCGTTACCGATGGCGATTTAAATAAACCGGATAAAGATTATATCTTTGGCACGGCAGGTAAGATATCTTCTTTAAGTGGAAAAAGTATCTATTGTGCCATTGTTTCCTCTTATAGGCTTGGATTAGGTTTAAACCAAGGCATCAAGGATTGGGATAAATTTATTCTCCGCATCCTAAAGAATCTCAAACACGAATTAGGCCACAGTTTTGGTCTTGCCCACTGTGATAATTCTTTCTGTGTAATGAGGTTCTCTGAAGATGTGGAACAGCTCGATGCCGCGGCTCCACGATTTTGCCTTAAATGTCAAGAGAAATTAGCCCGCAATCCCCCAGTTAGTAAAGATAACGGTGGGAAAGAAGAAGAAACAGTGCTCCCCCAACCTAGAGAGTTTGTGCGAGGAAAGACAAACGGCGAAGAGGCGGACAGGGCTATCGAGAGAGCAATAAGAGAAGGCCGCAAGAACGAGTTTGCTCTGGCAGCTGCGGAAATAGCGGAAGAACTATTTAAACAAGGGAAAATAAGTCAAACAGAAAAGGAAAAGATTGAAGATTTTGGCCTGCGCATCATAGAGCAGGCATTAAAACAATTGCAAAATTTTTGTCCCGACTATCACGAGATATTAATTAAAAGCGGAATAACTCTTAATTGTGAAGTTATTGAGCCGTTTATGCCTTTTGAGATAACCACAAAAGATGGCAGAAAAATAAGCTTACCTTCTTTGCCGGGATTGATTGTGGATTTTGAGGACCCGGAAAAATATTGCCTGATGCATTGGGGCGATGGTCCTAAGGAAATAAAAGGAATGCGTTATGTTTATTTGGCTCGCGGCCTGGTTAAGTCTTGTCTGATGAATTTAGAGAAAGAAGGCAAGGTTTTGGTAGCCTTGGTGGCTCATGCCTTATCTGAGACCGTGGGAGCCAGACATTCTTACGAAGCCTTGGCATTAGAAAGGAAGGTTGCCGGAGAAAGTAAACAGGGAAGGGCAACCTATGTGGAGGATGTCTTTGCCAGTTTATGTGAAGAAAGTAGAAAGTTTGCTCAAGATTTCCAAAAATGGGTAGAAAGCTATGAAGATGTTCCTGAATCAATGAAGATAGCCTACCTGAATATGATGTTAAAAGGTAGAAAGTATAATAAAGACGATTACCGCAAAGAGCTTAACCTTTTCCCAGGGGAAGCCGCGGAACAACTTGAAAAGCTGGTTAGTTTAGATAATGAAGAGTTGCCAGAACATAAATTTGCCGGGATTGATAGAGTAATAAACTATAGGAGAATAGAAGAAACAGAAACAGAAAGGGCGAAAATAGTCTATGAGGCAAGCTATCAGCGTTTCTTTATTTCTCCAGCCATTAAACGCTCTTATGATTTTAGGGGAATTGTTGTGCCTGATTGGAAGGTGAGGACAGATGATTTGGATTCTATTCAAACCTTAACGCCCAAAGTATATTATCATCTTATTCGCGGATACGCTACGCATATGTTTAGAGTGCTTAGCCAACAAGAGAAGGAACTTGAGGATAAGGGATTGCTTAATGAGAAGATATTAGAGGAGATTAGGACAAGAAAAGTCAAGGACCTGGAGGAATTCCAAATACACAGGTCTGAGCGGCCGTTGGTGGTTTTGGGCCGTGATTGTCGACTTTCTCATAAAGACCAAAAACAAGAAGAATCATCCCAGGATATCCAACAGGTTTGCCAAAGGGCGCTTTGTGTCAGCGGAATAGATGTTGTGGATTTAGGGGTAGTTTCTACGCCGTGTTTATTGGCGATGATTGCCTATTTAAATGCTGATGGCGGATTGATGGTTACTGCCAGCCACAATGAGCCGCGCTGGAACGGCTTAAAGGCCCTTATCGGTCCAGATAAGGAAATGGGGGGAATCTTAGAGGCGATTATGAATTTAGCCTGTGGTTTTGAATTTGCACAGTCACAGTCAGGTAAGACCCAAGGTCAACTTTGGAAGATGAATTTTGATGAGGTGTATGTTAGGTTTTTAGAGGCCATCAGCACTTCCGAAGCGAAAGATTGGGAGAAGGCTGTGTTTGATGAAAAAGGTATTTTAGATAAAAATTCACGTAGTCCCTGGCAATATTATAATCTTTTACGCAGCGTTAAAGCATGGGAAAAGACTAAAGATGCCTTATCAGTTAGCCAATTTCTCAAGAAATTAAACGGCGAACCTCTAAGGATAGTATTAGATACAGGTAATGGCACAGCTGGCCTTTACACGGAAATCTTTACTCGGCTGGGAGCAGAGATAATCTTTGTTCCAGAAACTAAAAAGATAGACGGTAATTTTTCCAATCATGCTTCTGACCCAACTATTAAAGAAAATAGAGAAGAACTTGTTAAAACAGTAAGGGAATTAAAGCCGGATATAGGTTTTGGTTATGATACAGATTGCGATAGGATAATTATTGTTTATCTTGATAAAGAAGGAAAACCCATAGTCATAGAAGGGGATGTAACTGGCGCTGTTTTATCCAGAAAGGTCTTAAGGCAATATCCCAAAGTAACGATTGTGGGCGATGAGAGAAACTCGCAAGCAGCAAAAGAGGCAATAGAGAGCATGGGGGGCAGTTATGTCGAGGCCTTAGCCGGCTATATTAATCTGATTAAGATAATGAAAAAATATCAGTCTCCCCTTGGATTTGAAACCACTGGTCATTTCTTCCCGCGCTGGCATTTTTATTTTGATGATTCTCTCTATATCTCAATTTTATTTGCTAAGGCCTTAGCGGAAGTCGATGGCGACCACGAAAAACTTATGCAGGGTATCAAACCCTATGCCAAGACACCTGACCTACGTATTCCTACTCGTTCTATAGCTGAAGCTAGAAAACTTTGTCTAGAAATAAGAGAAATGTTAACGGCTTCGACTTCTCGACACAAATATGAAAGATGGGAAACTGTTGCTATAGAAGGTGAGCAACAAGATAAGACAAAAGAGCCAAATTTAAAAATAAGGGTAGCTACACCTTTTGGCTGGGGTTGGGTAATCACCCGGCCTTCAGGGACAGAGTTACTGGTAACCTCCGTAGCCGAAGGCGAAGATTTAAAGGCCTTACATTATCTATTTAGAAGTGGTGTTTATCGGTTGCTGATGCAAAGCGAAGTGGCAAATTTCGCTGCTTATAGTTACTGTCTAAATGGCGATAAGGATAGAGGACATAAGGGTATTATTCCCGTGATGTTAGATGAAGCAACGCCTAATGCAGACGATAGAATAGCTGCTTGCGCTGCTTTATGGCGATACGCCAGAGAATTGGTAAAGAAAATAGAACTTAGTAATGAAAGAGAAAAAGATAAGGCAGTTTCAGAGCTTAAATGTGTTCTTTCCATTTATAATGATTATATAAATAGTAAATTTATAAGTATTGATGAGAAAGACTTAATTACACATATGCATGGTGAGTTTGAAGATGATATAGGAAGGGATAAGTTAAAATCCCTCCTGCCTTTGCCAAAAGAAGAGGTTCTTGCCCCGGTATCCATTAATCCTGATATCTTTAAACCGCAAGATATCCGCGCTGCTGATGCTGAGAAAGATTTATCCAATCCTGTGGCGGAAAGAATTGCAAGGGCTTTCGATACTTTGTTAAGCAGTTCTTTGGGCAAAAAGCAATTAACTTTTGTGGTAGGTAGAGATGTGCGGGCTAGTTCACCGCGTATTCAGCGCAGCCTTATAGATGGACTTTTAGCTTCTGGTGCAAATGTAATTGATTTGGGTATAGTTTCCACTCCGGCGATGTATTTTGCTACGCACCATTATAGCGCAGATGGAGGTATCAATGTTACCGGTAGTCATACCTCCAAAGAGCAGAATGGAATGAAGTTGGTTAAGGTAGTTAATGGATTACCGGATACTTTAAGCGAAAAGGAAATTCAAAGAGTAAGGGAGATTCTTCTAAAGGGAGACTTTACTACAGGAAAAGGTGAGTATAGAAAAGAAGATATTTTACCTATTTATTTAGCTCAAAATCAGGGGGTTTTGCGCGAAAGCTTAAGAAGCATTGCTACTAATGTCAACCGTCCTTTAGAAGGTATCCGTCTGGTAATTGAATGTTTTAACGGCACAACCGGATTTGTCGCCGACTTGTTTAAAAACTTAGGTGCAGAAGTTTTAGTTTTACACGGAGAGCCGCGAAAAGACGGTTCGTTCTCAGTGGAACATCCGGAGCCAGTTATCGAAGATAACCTAAAAGAACTAAAAGAGGCTGTGCGTGATTTTAAGGCTGATTTAGGTGTTGCTTATGATTCAGATGGTGACAGAGTAGCCTTTATTACTGAACGAGCAAAGACCTGTAGCGGGAATCAACTTTTGGCAGTTTTAGCTTTGGGTGCGTTAAAAGAAGCGGGCCGGGGAATTATTATTGTGAATAGTAAGACTTCAGACAGCGTAATCGAGTTAATTAATAAAAAAGGAGGCAGACCATTCAGATGGTGGACAGGCTACGCGCATATACGAGCCTTGCTGAAGGAATTAAATAATACGGAATTAGAATTTACCCAAATGCAGGAATTGACAAAAGTCAAATCTAAAAAGATGGCAAAGGAATTGAGAGACTTAAAGACCTTAATTCTCAAAGGCACACCCTTGCTTTTTGGCGGCGAAGAAACCGGCCATATACTTTATCCGGAAAACTCCTATTTTGATGACGGAATGTATACTACTATAAAGCTGTTAATTATCTTAGCTAAACTCAAGAGAAAGGGGCAAACATTAGCTCGATTGATTAGTAAGTTACCCGTCTCTTATTATGTTCCTGATATTCGGATGAAGATAACTGATAAGGTCAATATCCAAGGTATCAAAAATCAGACCATAGAGCAAGTTACCTCTTTCTTTAAACCCCGAAAAAAAATTGAATTTATTGATGGGCCAAGAATACTATTTAGAGCCAAGTATGGCTGGGTCCTACTGCGCGCTTCGGAAACTGAACCTGTAGTATCTTTAGTCTGTGAAGCAAGCGGAAGAAGTGAGGCAGGGAAATATTTAAAATTAGTCCATCAGGCCCTCTCTTTGGTTTCCGGTCTGGATTTAAGCGAATTGGAGAAGGCTTTGGGGAAAAAGAAACAAGATGCACAACCTCATACTTATCCTCTGGTTGTGCCTCTTGATATCCATAACCGCCTCAAAGCCAAATATGGAGAAAAAGACTTAGCCTGTATAAGGTTCTGGAAAGAAGCTGGGCAGTATAGATACAGGGTTCTCTGGCAGGCGAAGGAAATCGAAAAAGACTTACTTCACGCCCTAATTTTTGCCCAGGGATACTCTTTAGAACACGCACCGCCTACATTTAACAAATTTGATGTCTTAGTTACTTTAGACCCAAATAAGCTGAAAGAATCACAAGAAGAAAATATCTTTATCTCCACAGCTGACAAAGCTAACCAAACAATCAATTATCATCTCTGGTATTGTCAATTAGCCAAAGACACAACCTTAAAACCCCTCATTGATGATGACAACCGCCATGAATTTAAGGAATTAGAGACCGGCTCTCATCAACAATCCTTGAAAGCAAACGGTAATTATTTTAAAGCCAATCCAGAAGAATTTGCCAAATTCCAAAAGGCCCAAGATGCACTAAAGAATAGATATAAAGCAGAGTTAACTAAAGAATTTCAAGACTTCCTGGATAAGCTATTCATTGATTTACTTTATCAAGAGATGAAGGATGAACAAAGGGTCTTTACAGTGAGAGAGTGCGCTAAAGAATACGCGATTACAGAAGAGGTAGCAGAAAAGGCTCTGGATTATCTGGCTTGCCTTGAACAAGAAAGAGGAAAATACCCATTAATTGAAAAGATAAAAGAGATTGATAAATTGGCAGGTGAAGAGGTATTTTATAAAGAGACAATTTATCAATACCTTGGTCCTGATAAGATTGACAAGGAGATTTTCAGGCCTTATGACTTTCGTTCAGTTAGCCATGGCAGTCGGGATTTCTCACCCAAACGGACTTACTATTATACCCTTAACTGGGCTCAGATGGCTGGAGAATTAAAATCTGACAATCGCCGAGTAGTCTTTGCCCGGGATTGTCGCAAGATCCAACCGGAAGTAATTGAAGCAGCGATTAAGGCCCTGAAAGATTCAGGCCTTGAAGCGATTGTCGTTAATACAGGAAGAAATCCCAATTGCGCTGCCTCCTATGCCTGGGCAGTGCGCAAACATAAACCCTTAATGAGCATCTTTTTCACGGCTAGCCATATGATCGGTCCAGAGGACACAGGAGATGTGACAGGGGCTAAAGTAGCTATTCTGGGAGAATCAGGGAAATTAGTGAGTTTAAGCGAAGATGAGATTCAAGATGCTAAACAACGCGTATATAGGATATTAAAAGATAAATCGCAGCGTGCAGACCTATTTGCGTCTCCAGAAAAGTGTAAACAGCCCAGGGAGGATGACCTGGAAGATTCATATGTGAGGTATGCCAGAGTGATTGTTTTAGTGGCTGCCGACAGATTTAAATCTGGTCAGAGAAAGCTCAATCTATATGAATTGGCCAGAGAATTTGAACAGGCAGATGATATCTTAAGGGTAGTAGAGAAATATGAAGGGATTCTGGATTTAGAGGCAAGGCCCTTAGAAGGCGAAAAGTTGATTATTGAAGGTGCGCATACTCCCAGTGGCTCATTGGCTGAAAAGGCAGCTAAGGCATTGGGTGTTAGAGATAAAGATGTTAAGCTGCTTCATCCAGAAGTTAAAGAACTTATTGGCCAACATAAGGCTGACCCGGCAGATAAGGAAAATCTGCAAGAGCTTATGGATGCAATGGAAAGAGAAAGAGCTCATTTTGGCATCGCCTTTGACCTGGATGGGGATAGGGGTGTTTTGGTTGTTCCCAGTCCGCGGGTTGAGCCTTCTACAGGAAGGAAGCTTATTCTTCTTAGTGCAGATAGACTTATGGAAGCGCAATTGCCTTTCTTTAATTGCCGGGGCTTTAGTGTTAAAGAACTGGGAAAAGTGGCTATTGTCAGAGATATTTTATCCACCAAAGCCTTAGATGAAAAGGCAAAAGAATTGGACTATAAGCCAGAACATACCGATTCAGGATATCCCAATCTTAAGGATAAGGTGCGCAACTTAAAAGGAGATGAATATACTGTTCCTATGTACAGTGAGATTTCCGGACATTGCTGGTTAGATGTAACCGGTCCATTTGAGGACCCCATTATAGTCTCTCTGCTTTTTGCCCTGATGGCCAAGGAATATAAAGAGAAAAATCCTGAATCTGAGTTTCCATTTTTGGCTGTTTTTAAAGAGAATACCATCCCCTATATTAATTCTTCAAGGTTTATGCCTTTGATTGCTGAAGAGTTTTTACGCAAACTTTCAGAAGAGCAAGAAAAGACTACCCAGTGGAGATTTGAGGATTTCCTTAGAGAAAACCCTCCGAAAGAGATTATCGATTTAGCCAGACATCGGGTAATTGAAAAGCTGATAGAGTTTTTTAAGAAAGGCACTGTTTTACCCACTCCAGCAGGTATGTTGGTGGTTAGGGACATCGACCCCTATCAAAAGAATGGGAAGTATCGCTATGCCGATATTAGATTTGACTTAAATGGCAGAGACGCCGGTTCATTTGTTTTTAGAGCCTCAGCCAATGACCCCACTTATGTCTGCACATTTGAGACTCCGGTCTGGAAAGGAGAGACTGTTTATAGTGAAGATGCGTGGTTGCGTTACGATTCAGTGGGCGGGGTTGTCCTTGATTATTTAGAGAAAGAAAAATTGGCTTTTATCTATGGCGAAGAAACCGACTATATCAGAAATTACATCAAAAAGTATCAAAATAAGGAAGACCCAATTGGAACATTAATCCGCTATCGCTATCTTCTGGATAGGGTCAATCTTGGGGGTATGCAAGGTGCGGGTAAAGTAACTGCACAACGTTATGAGGATTTCTTAAGTGATAGAATAAAAATAGATGGTCAAAAAGTTGAAGTATTTAATAATGCCAGAGCAATTGTTAAGGCAAAGACAGACAAAGACCGTTATGGTTTTGAATCTGAAGACAGGGGCATCTTTGGTAGAGAAGCGGCAGAAGACCGCGGTGATATTATCTCTTTCATCGAATATTGGCAGAAGCACTTGAAAATTAAAGTCCTTCTTCACTGTGGCATTGGTGCTCAAGCCTTAGGAAATCGCTCGGTTCTGGAAAGCGCAGGTGTAAAAGAAGGCTTAAGAGTAATTGTCTTAGAAAAATTAGGTTATGATTTTGGAAAGCTTTTTGATGAATTAAAGGCGCAAGGTTTTAAGGCATCTGAAGTTGCTATCCACTGTGCCTCAAAATCAGGCACTACAGATGAGACTTTAATCAATTTCCAGGCAGCACTCAGGGAATTGATTATTAGATTATCTAAAGAATTTTACCAGGATGAAAGGCCGGGAATCACTTTAATTGACTGTTTAGATGCAAAAGGAGATTTAGCTTCTTGCAGTCTTCAAGATTTAGAATTAGAGCCCCAACAGATTAATGTTTTGAGAGAGGCGTTTTTCAGACTTATATTTACTACCACCAAAGATGAACAAAAGAGTATGCTCTATAGATTAGCCAAAAGTAAATTAGCCCAAGAGCTTCTTACACCTTTACCTTCAGGAAGACCAGCAAACATCTTTGTGGTCAGCATACCAGAGAATATTGAGGGAAGATTTGCTGAACGCAGTCAATCTGTAGAGGTTACTGCCTGTTTTGCCGGAAGAGATATTTTAAAAATCAATCAAGGAGCAAAAGAGGTCTTAAGTCAATATAAGACTGATATTCCCGAGGCCAATCCCAGCGTAAGAGCAGCCAGTTATTTATATCTTTTAGACCCCGATTATATTGTGATTGCAGTTCAGGCCTTTAATATGAGGGCAGTAGCTTCAACATTAGTCCAGAAGTTCTCTGAGAGCTGGGGAAAAGATGAAACCGGTCCTTTTGTTTTAACTGTAATAGGCCAACAGATGCTGGAGAAGATGGCTTCTGCCTGCCAGAATTTAAGGGCAGTCTTTATCCTTGTAAATGTAGAGAAGCAAAAAGTTCCTTTACTCAATCTCACCAATTATCCTCGGATTGCCTATTTTGAATATCGCCAAAAAGACCTTTCTGAAGAATCTGAAGAAGAAGAGGCACGCCGGCTTCTTTTCTTTGATGAACTCACCAAGTGGTTTGGAGAGATGAAGTTGGGAGAAATTACTGATGATATAGCTTCAAAAGAAGCAAAATATAGAGATGTTTTAAACCGACCTTATGTAGAAGTAGCCAGAGACTTTATGAAGAGATGGGCCAAAGATGTATCGCGTAGTGAAATTGATTTAGTGCAAAGATATGCCAGTATCTTAAATAAGGTTCATCGTGGTCCATCTTTAGAAGTAACCTGGTTTACAAAAGAAGATCACGAGCAAGAAATAGAAGATTTAGATAGATTAAAAGAAGATTATCCGCAAGAAATCTTTCAAGGTGTGCCAAAAGATGCAGAGACTCTACGCCAAGAAGATGATAAATTTATAAAGACCTTCAAGAGAATCGCCTGTTTACAAAGAAACCGTTGCTATGAAAAGAATATGGAAAGGGTAGCTTGTTATGATGAATTAGTAAGAAGGAATTTTGCTAGAATAAAGGATTACGGAAAAGGTTTTCAACCTGCGCCCATAGAAGAAATTGCTCAACAATTAGCTCTATTAGCCGCTTATCTTTACCGCGAACTCAAAAATATACCTCTTCCGGTATTTTATTCTGTGCAAGATGAGGCAGGGACATTAGGTGGCTGGTTTAAATATATCCGCCAAGCCCTTCCTAATGAATACGGAATTGGAACAAGGGAACATTCCTACTTCCAGAGTCTCTTAGGGAGCAAGAAGGTAATCTTGCCTATATTAGTAGATACAGTAACTCCTTTAAATAAACTAAGGCAAACCCAGGTCCCCATATCTTATTGGGGGTTGGCGGGTGATTATCTAAAAGGCTTATATCCTGATGAAGTAGTAAGATTGTTCTTGGAAGCAGAATTTAAGATGTTTATCTCCAGTTGGGGTCAATTAGATGAAGCGATTAAGGACAAATTAGAAGGTTGGGTGCGCCGAAAGACCAGATTCAGCTGCGCTGTCTTAAGATTATGGGATTTATCTACAGATAGAGGAAAGATTGAGGCCTTTAGATTATTTGGCAGATTTAATGAGCTTTTGAATAAACTAATATCATCTACGGAAACAAACACCTCCAACCCCTATCCTCTTGCTGTGCCTGAACAAGCCCAACAAGAGGCAGTCGCTAAATACGGCAAGGATATAATTCTCACTGATATAGAGGTAGATGGTTTTGCTTTAGCGCATCCCGAACAATTCCGCGATGACCACTACCAAGCCTTAAAGCGAAGATTAGAAGAGTTAGAACAACTCCTCGGCCGGGCACCACCGCAAATTTCCAGCTGGAGATTAATTATCACCACAGACCTAAAGCTTACCCAAGGTAATGTTGCGGCTTGCGATATTGATTCCAAAACTGTTTATATCCATCCGTATTATTTCACACTCCCCGAAGCCAAACAACTTGAAATCCTCTACCACGAACTCATCAGCCATATTGCCAAGGGTATCAGAGACGAAAATGAGGCAATGAGGGATACTCGTGACAACGGCGGCGAAATAAATAGATCTGACCCCGTTTCTAATAGATATAGAGATTTCCATAGCGTTTTGAATAAAATTATAACCTATCTTGCCAGACGCGATGAGCTTCCTGAAAAAGTAGACTTAATGCTGGTGCTTGGTAGCGATGATAAACGCGTACCTGTTGAGGCGGTGAAGCTATTTAAACAAGGAATTGCTCAGAGAATTCTTGTATCTGGTTGTTCCGCACCTTTCTTAAAAGGAAGGGTTACTCCTGAAGCGCATATCTATCGAAATATTTTATTACAGGAAGGCGTTCCGCCAGAAGCAATTATTATTGAGGTTGAATCGACTAGCACAAGAGAAAATATAGAGTTTTCTAAGCAGATGCTTGAAAAAAGAGGTATTCCTCACAATGCCGTTCTTTTATTACAATTCCCTATTGGCCAGCGCATTGCTGGCGAGACTTTCAAAAAACAGTTTGGCAGAGAAGCTTACAACTACGCTGCCTCCCTACCTGATTTATCCGCCCTATCAGGAGATGAATTACTTAATTTTGCAAGAAAAACTTTGATGCATTTAACAAGGCTTACCTATTACGGACCATCGGGTAAGAGTGAAATTGGGCCTGTTGAAATTCCGGCTCATATCATTCGGGCAGGAGAAGTTTTGAGGAAGAGTCTGGTAGAGCTCGAAACAGATGCTATCATAGCCGCGGAGAAATTAGATAGGCGCGTAGCATACGCCAAAGCCTTAATTAAAATAAAATTAATAGAACTGAGCATACCTTACGAATTCAAAAAAATGACCCCTGGAAATATAAAAGAAGCCATTGAAATCCTCGATTCTGGAAGAGATTTTATTGTGATAGTTACGCCAAGTCAGCTTAAGATAGAGTCCGTAGCAGAGATTAAATTCGCACATGCTGATGAAAGCAGGCCCCTCGACAACGGCGGCGCCTTTAACACCGCACTGAGCAGGGATTATCAAGAGCTCCTCAATAACATAAAAAATACGGTTAGAGTCACAAAAGATTCGGTGGTAATTTTAGATCCGGATAAATTCCGCGCTCAGACAGTAGATTATTTAGCCTTTGAAGCTGGTTTAAGCCAGAGCCCTGAGGTAAGAGTTGCCAGCCAGAGGATTTTAAGAGAGGCGGCCATAAGCTTTAACCTGAAATTGGCCTCCATACACGGCTTCTACATGGCCAAAAAAGATGGCAGGTGGAGTTACATCACTGTTCCTGCGGTTAACGGAAGGACAGATGTCTATCATCAATTCCAGCAACTCTTTTGCGCCGCAAGAGAAGAGCAGGTGGGAGTCTTAATTTTAGAGTTAGCCCGCTCAGAAATGCGCTACACTGCTC
>CAYHAI010000157.1:0-9170 GCA_964354585.1 uncultured Planctomycetales bacterium | reverse complement strand
TTACGGCAAGAACGTAAACGGGCCCTTAAAAGAGAATGACGACAGGATACTCGGCTCGCCCCTTAAAACCCGCTGGAGTTATTCTACTGCCAAGGCAGTAGATGAGATGCTTGCTTACGTATATTGGAAAGAGAAGAATGTGCCTACGGTAATTGTGCGTTTATTTAATACCGTAGGTCCCAGACAGACAGGTGCTTACGGAATGGTTATTCCACGGTTTATTGAGCAGGCATTAGATAATAGGCAAATTACCGTATATGGAACTGGCAAGCAATCAAGATGTTTTGCGCATGTTAAAGATGTAGTCAAGGCATTGGTTAAGTTAATAGAAGAGCCAAGGGCAGTTGGCGAGGTTTTTAACATAGGCAGTCAAGAGGAAATATCCATTGAACAATTGGCTAAAGAGATAGTTAAAATAACTAAAAGCAAGTCAAAAATTGAATATATTCCTTATGAAAAGGCCTACGAGGAAGGCTTTGAAGATATGCAGCGCCGAGTCCCCGATATTTCTAAAATAAATAAATTGATTGGGTTTAAGCCGACCTATAATTTAACAGAGATTATTGCGGACATAATAAAATACTTAAAATATAAGAATCATTAGAAAAACCCCGCCTAAATATTTTCTCAGCTATAACTAAGTAAAGGTCAATGAGAAAGATAAAAATATTGAGAGTTATTGCCCGGCTTAACATCGGTGGACCAGCAGTTCATGCTGTTTTGCTCACAGAGGGTTTAGATAAATCAAAATTTGATTCTTTGCTTGTTTGTGGCAGCGTGAGTAAAGACGAAGCAGATATGTCTTACTACGCTATTGATAAGAACGTAAAACCGTATTTTATTCCTGAATTAAGAAGAGATTTAGACTTTTTCAAAGATATGGGCGCATTTAAAAGAATTTACAGTCTTATAAAGGCTAAACAGCCAGATGTAATTCATACGCATACAGCTAAAGCCGGCGCGCTCGGTAGATTAGCCGCCATAAGCTACAATTTTTTAAATCACCGTAAGCGGATAAAAATTATTCATACCTTTCACGGACATATATTTGAGGGGTATTTCAGTAAATTTAAAACTAAATTATTTATTTTGATTGAACAATTCTTAGGCTTATTTACCTGTAAGATTATAACTGTAAGCGAATCTCTTAAAGAACAACTTATTTCTTTGGGTATCGGTAATAAAGATAAAATTGAGGTTATCCCTTTGGGATTTGAGTTAGACAGACTCTTGAGTATTCCTCCCAGAGATAGCGCTGTTATAAATATTGGTATTGTAGGCAGGCTTGTGCCGATTAAAAATCATCGTTTGTTTTTGGAAGCAGCGGCTAAGGTTATCAGGGATAACCCGCGGATGAAATTGGGATTTAAGATTATCGGAGATGGAGAATTGAGAGGAGATTTAGAAAAATATGTTCAAAAGCTAGGTATCTCTAACTATGTTGATTTTTTGGGTTGGCAGAAGGATTTAGTGAGGGTTTATTCAGATTTAGACATAGTAACTTTAACCTCAATAAATGAAGGAACGCCCGTATCTTTAATTGAAGCTATGGCAGCGGGAAAAGCCATTGTGGCAACAGATGTAGGAGGGGTAAGGGATTTATTGGGGAATGAGGTTGATACGGGAATAAGGCCAAATGCAAATTTCAAAGTCCTAGAAAGAGGAGTGATAGTTAGACCGGGCGACTCTTTTAGCTTCGCCCGGGCCTTAATCTTAATATTACAAAATAATGAATTAAGGAAAAATATGAGCGTGCATACGCAACATTTTGCAAGAACGAGCTTTACAAAAGATAGATTAATAAGAGACATGGAGATGCTATACGATAATATATTAAACCGTACTTAAATAGTGCGATTTTTTGTATTTAGTATGGTATAATACTAAAAAATTGGACTATGGATTACGAAAAGGGTGGTAGTCAAAAAGAGTTTTATGCTGAATCAGAAGTAATATATGCTTATTGTCCTCTTTGCGGTGAAGATAGATATAAGGAGATTTATAAAGAGAGAGGGGTACTGGGAATAGTTCAATGCTTGCATTGTAGCCTGATTTATGTCAATCCTAGACTTAAAGATCCCGATAAGGTTTATTGGGGGGATGCTGATAGATATTTTAAAGAGGCAAGGTTAATTTTTGAAGGAAAAGCAAAGCACCATCGTGATCCAAATTATCTACAAGACCTGAAATTAATTTATAAATATAAACCATCCGGTAACTTTTTAGATGTAGGGACTAATATGGGTTTTTTCTTAAGGAATGCGAGGGGGCAGCAATGGTGTCTCTATGGTGTAGAGCCATCGCCTACATTATCAGAGCTAGCAAGGAAATATTTTGGCTTAAATGTTAAAACAGCATTCTTAGAAGAAGCGGCTTTTAAAAATAATTTTTTTGATATAGTATCAATGACCGATGTCTTTGAACATATCCCAGAACCAGGCAAAATAATGAACGAGTGTCGTAGAATCTTGAAATCAGACGGTATTCTGTTTATTAAAGTTCCCAATAGCTCTTTTAACCTTTTTAAGTTTTATGCCGCAAAGATGACAGGAAGATTAAGGAATTACGATTTATTCGATTCTTATGAACATGTCGTGCATTATTCTGATAAAACCTTACGAAATATGCTTAAGAAATATGGATTCAAGGTAATAAAGATGTCTATAGGAAGGCCTATACAACTTCCTGTATGGCATAACTACGTGGGCTACTATTATCAATATCCATCTCCTTGGTGCCTTGATGCAAAAAGACAATTTTTCAGAAGTTTTTTTTATTTTTTATCTCTTATTGAATTCAAATTGAAGCTAAACCGGGTGGGATGTTTGGCTCCTAATATTGTCGTTATAGCCAAGAAGAACCAATGAAATACCTATTATATTTCTATTTCTTCGCGCCTTTTATTTTAAGTTTAGTTTTGACACCCATCGTCCGCCAAATTGCCTTAAAGAATGGTTTGGTATCTTATCCTCGTCCCGATCGCTGGCATAAGCGACCCACCGCACTTCTTGGAGGTATAAGTATATATCTGGCTTCGCTCATTTCCGTTTTCTTTCTTGGTTTAACCAATAAAAATGTCTGGGGTTTATTTTTGGGTGCGACATTTTTGTTTATTATTGGTTTAGCAGATGATAAATTTCACTTTGCGCCATATATTAAATTATTTGCGCAAATTATAGCAGGCTGTATTGCTATTCTTTTTGGCGTCATAATAGGATTGCCTTTGGATGCTTTTTTGAGCATTCCTTTAACTTTATTATGGATTATTGGAATTACAAATTCATTTAATCTCTTGGATAATATTGACGGTTTAGCAGTTGGAATTGCTGCTATAGCTTCTTTGATGTTATTTGCTTCATCTTTATTATTTTCTAATAATCCATTAGGCATATTTGCTTTGATTTTAGCCGGTGCTGCCTTGGGCTTCTTACCTTACAATTTTAATCCCGCCAAGATTTTTATGGGAGATTCGGGGAGTATGTTTCTGGGGTTTTGTATAGCTGTAATTTCCATAGCCGGCACACCACGGCATATTTCCAGTCTTTTAATTACCATGTTTGTCCCCGTGCTTATTTTAAGTGTCCCTATTTTTGATACTATATTTGTAATGATTATCCGGCAATTGCAGGGTAGAAGAATCTTTGAGGGCGGCAAAGACCATACATCCCATCATTTAGTTACCTTGGGTCTTTCCCAAAAGAAGACAATCTTATTATTATATACGATAAGCTTAATATTTGGATTGATTGGTATATTATATTCAAGGCTAAATATATTCATAGTTTCCATAATTGCTTTCTTAGGTATTGTGATACTTATGTTCTTTGGGCTCTTTTTGTTCGAGAGAACGTCTTATAACAATCACTTGGAACCCCATCGTAAGAATATAAATAATAAAACATTTTTAAACGCGATGTTTCTGCATAAACGCAGAATCGCAGAAGTTTTATTAGACTTTATCTTTATCTGTATCGCTTATTATTCTGCCTATTTTTTAAGGTTCGAAGGGCCGCTCTTAGTCAATAATATGTACTTAATAAAAGAGTCCTTGGTTTGGATTATTTTAATCAAGATATCGGTATTTTTTATGTTTGGTCTTTATCGTGGGGTTTGGAGGTATATAGGTATATCCGATTTTTTCACCATATTTAAAGTTGTTGCTTTTAGTTCTGTGGCTTCTATATTATTTTTAACTTTTAAATTTAGATTCAGAGATTATTCTCGAGCGGTATTTTTTATAGATTGGTTAATTTTACTATTTTTAATTTTGGGTTCAAGATTTATGTTCAGGATTTTGGGTGAGTTTTTAAGCCGCATACAAAAAGAAGGCAAAAGGGTGCTTGTTTTTGGAGCGGGAGATATGGGCGAGATGGTAATCCGTGAAATAAAGAGAAACAAGTCTTTGAATTATGTTCCTGTCGGATTTGTTGATGACGATCCGCATAAGTCAGGAAGCAAAATACACGGCGTCCCTGTATTAGGCTCGCGCGATAAAATACAAAATTTAATAAGAGATAATGATATTAAAGAAGTTATTATTGCCGTATCAAAGATTAATATGGCGGATTTTCTCGAAATAGTTCAACTTTGTAAAGATTGCGGTGTTTCGTTTAAAAGGGTAAAGGGCATTTTAGATGAAGATAGCATCAATGAATCCCAAAATAACTAAAATTGTTAATATTTGCGATAAAATAATTATATTCTCAATATATGCTGTAGTATTTTTTCTGCCTATATCTAAAGCCATTATTGAAACCTTTAGTTGTATAGCAATTGTTTTCTTTATCATTAAGAAACTCATAGAAAGAAAAAATATAGCAGAAAATTCATATATTAATTTAGCCATTATTACGTATGCAATTATTTGTTTCCTTTCAATTTTTATTAGTAGCAATCCTGCCATAAGTCTTCGGTCTTTTTTAGGTAAAATTATGCAAAATGTAGTTTTCTTTTTTGTTATAGCCGATACTTTAAATACTGAGC
This sequence comes from uncultured Planctomycetales bacterium, assembly GCA_964354585.1. Classification (GTDB taxonomy): domain Bacteria; phylum Omnitrophota; class Gorgyraeia; order Gygaellales; family Profunditerraquicolaceae; genus CAYHAI01. Next base: position 4,187 of record CAYHAI010000157.1, on the reverse strand, counting down.
GTAGACTAAAAGATGCTCTATATATATTATTTGCTTCTTCTCTTCTTATAGGCATAGATGGGATATACCAGCATTTTACGCTTAAGGAATTCATTCGTAATCGGCTCGCCGCATTTACAAACAGGATTTCCGCTTCATTTATTACTCCCAATGATTTTGCCTGTTATTTAGTGACAGTTATACCTTTTACGCTTTCCATTTTTTTCATTAAATTTCGTTTTAAACTTTTTCGTTTCTTTATCGCAGCTCTGTTTATGTTGCTCTTTACTTGTCTCATATTGACAGTTTCTCGAGGTGCCTGGATTGCTTTTATGGCATTAGCGTTGTTTATGAGTATCTGGCTTATTCCTTTGCGGATAGTCTTTTTGTTTTTAGTTCCATGCATAATAGGTTCGCTAACATTTTTCCCCTCTATTGTAAAAGAACGCTTAAACAATTTTTTTGTTTTTTTAGATAATAGCGGCATTGACAGAAAAATGATTTGGCAGGCGGCTTGGAAGATGTTTATCTCTAAGCCGTGGCTTGGTTTAGGGTTAGGGACATTTATGTTTAATTTTGAAAAATTTGTGGTTAAGGGTTATCCTTACGGTCCGCCCTACGCGCACAATTGTTATTTACAAATGGCAGCTGAAATCGGAATAATTGGCTTGGCTTCATTCTTATCAATATTAGGGTTATTTTTTTATAATGGGATTAAGAAAATAAACAGTGGTCAAAAAACATTCTTCTGGTATGTCTTGCTGGGAAGTTTAGCAGCAGTATTAGGTTATTGCGTACATATGGGCGTAGATACTTTTCTATACTCCGTGGATTTGGGCCTCTTATTTTGGTTAATACTTGGTATTGGTGTTGCGGCGGCAGAGAAATTGGCACCTGCACAGCCAAAATAGTCAAGGACGATATATGAAAGGGATAATTTTAGCTGGCGGTAACGGAACGAGGCTTTACCCTATAACCAGAGCAATATCCAAACAACTTCTTCCGGTATATGACAAGCCGATGATTTATTATCCTTTGTCTACGCTTATGCTTGCAGGCATAAGGGGTATATTAATAATTTCTACGCCGTACGCCCTACCTAGTTTTGAAGAGTTACTGGGAAATGGTTCTAATTTAGGAATTGACATTTCTTATATTTCCCAAGCCGCACCAAAAGGAATTGCCGAATCCTTTATTATTGGAGAAAAATTCATTGCTAAAGATAATGTCTGTCTAATTTTAGGAGATAATATTTTTTATGGCCATAATTTATCAGTAATATTAAAAGAGGCGGCTAAGCAGAGAAACGGCGCAACCATTTTTGGATATTATGTGGATGACCCAATAAGATATGGCGTTATTGATTTTGATAAAAATTGCCATGTGGTTTCCATCATTGAAAAACCTAAAAAACCAAAATCAAATTATGTAGTCACAGGGCTTTATTTTTATGATAACGCAGTAATCAAAATTGCCAAAAACTTGAAGCCTTCTTCGAGAGGAGAGTTAGAAATTACCGATATTAATAACGAATATCTAAAAAAGAAGAGACTAAAAGTTAAACTATTAGGAAGGGGATATGCCTGGTTAGATATGGGGACCCATGATTCTTTAATCGAGGCCTCTATTTTTATCAAGACTATTGAAGAGAGGCAGGGTTTGAAAGTGGGTTGTATAGAAGAGATTGCTTATAGGATGGGTTATATTAATGCTAGACAGTTAGAAAAACTTGCTCATTCTATACCTACAAGTTATGGAGAATATCTAAAGCAAATATTAAAAGATGCAAAAGAAAGATAGAGTTCTTATTCTTGGTAAAGGTTTTATAGGTGGTAAATTGGCAGAAGAATTTAATTGCGAAGTTTCCGATAGAGAAATTTATTCTTTTAAGGATGCCGAAGAAGAAATTAACAAGTTCAATCCTGAAATTATTATTAACTGTATCGGCTATATCGGCAGGAACGTAGACGATTGCGAATTAGATAAAGATAGAACCTTAATGGCTAATACCTTCGTGCCTATTATTTTGGCTGAGGCGGCCTTACGCAATAATGTCAGGTTGGTGCATATAAGTAGCGGTTGTATTTATCATTTTGATTACTCTTGCGATAAGCCCATCGCTGAAGATAAAATTCCTGATTACTTTGAACTTTTTTACAGCCGGACAAAAATCTATACCGACCGGGCTTTAGAAGTATTGGTCCAAAAATATCCTATTCTACTTGCCAGAATCCGCGTTCCTTTGGATAACCGACCTCATCCCAAGAATTTGCTTACCAAACTAATTAACTATAAAAAACCCATTGATATTCCTAATTCAGTTACTTATATTCCTGATTTTATAAAGGCCATTAGGTACTTAATCGAAACTCGCGCTATGGGGATTTATAATATTGTTAATAAAGGGGCCCTGAAGTATCCCGAACTCTTGGAAGTTTATAAAAGATATGTTCCTGATTTTAAATATGAAGTTATTGACTATAAAAAACTAAATTTAAACAGGACAAATTTGATTTTATCCACTGAAAAATTAGAAAGAGCGGGTTTTAAAGTAAGAGATATACACGAAGTTTTAGAAGAATGCGTAAAAGATTACCTAAAATTTTAATTACTGGTGGCGCGGGCTTTATCGGAAGCGCTTTTACAAGGTTAGCGCTAAAGCGAGGCTATGGGGTTATCGTAGTAGATAAACTTACTTATGCCGGTGATCTAAAAAGATTAAAAGAAATAGAAGGAAAATATAAATTCTTTAAGGCAGATATTTGCAATAAAGCGCAGATAGAATATATTTTTAAAAAAGAGTTACCTAAGATAGTGGTACATTTTGCTGCAGAGTCGCATGTAGACAGAAGTATTCGCAATGCCTCCCCGTTTATAGAAACCAATGTTATAGGAACCCAGGTTTTATTGGATGTCTCAAGAAAATACAAAATCGCCAAAGTCATTTACATCTCCACAGATGAAATTTACGGAGAAATCAGGGAAGGTAAATTTAGTGAAGATTCGCCTTTGAAACCCAATAGCCCTTATGCCGCTTCAAAAGCCGCTGCCGATTTGCTGATTAGGTCATATATCAGGACTTACGGATTTCCCGCAATTATTGTCAGGCCTTGTAACAATTACGGCCCTTGGCAATATCCTGAAAAACTCATCCCTTTAGCAATTTTAAAAATATTAAGAAATGAAAAAATTCCTGTTTATGGCGAAGGAAAAAATATAAGAGAATGGCTTTATGTAACAGACTGTGCTAATGGCATTTTGGATATAATGCATAAAGGCAGAATAGGAGAGGCATATAATTTAGGTAGTGGTAAAGAGGAGCAGAATATAGATATTGTAAACGCAGTTTTAAGAATCCTTAAAAAGGACAAAAATTCAATAGAATTTGTGCAGGACAGGCCCGGCCATGATATAAGATATAGGCTAAATTCCCAAAAAGTTTCTCATGAAATTGGTTGGCAACCCAAGATAGATTTAAAGGTTGGTTTGGAAAATACCGTAAATTGGTGTCTCAAACATAAAGATTGGCTTTTGGGTAAATATAAAACCATCGCCCCCTTATACAAATAAATGTGGCCACTAATCGGATTTAGCGCTGCCTGCCTTACGATGTTCGGTTTTATCCCCCAGATTATCAAGATATTTAGAAATAAATCTGTAAAGGACGTAAGTTTATTAACTCTGCTTCAACTTTCTTTAGGTGTTTCTTTATGGATTGCCTACGGGATACATCTAAAAGATTCGATTATAATTTTAGCAAATAGCGTTACATTGGTATCCCTGATTATACTATTATATTTCTACCTTAATTATGGGAGGATAAAGCAATGAAAAAGGCTTTGATTACTGGAATAACCGGTCAAGATGGTTCATATTTGGCGGAATTTCTCTTAGGCAAAGGTTATGAGGTTCATGGAATTATTAGGCGTGTGGCTTTGGAGGATCCCAAACATAGACTATGGCGGATAAGACATATTTTAGATAAACTGATTTTACATTCTGCTTCGTTAGAAAGTTATGCTAGCGTATTCAAGGTAGTTGAAAAAGTAAAACCCGATGAATGTTGTCATTTAGCGGCTCAGAGTTTTGTAAGTTATTCCTTTGAAGACGAATTTTCTACCATTAATACCAATATTAGCGGGACCCATTTTGTTTTATCTGCAATTAAAGAAAAAGCTCCTCAGTGTAAATTTTATTTTGCAGCAACC
>CAYHAI010000156.1:0-9564 GCA_964354585.1 uncultured Planctomycetales bacterium | reverse complement strand
AAGAATAGATATGTGTTATTCGGCCTGGATGATAGCGCGCATATTTACCCCAAGAATACACAGATGCAAGGGCTAACTTCTGAATTTGATTGTTTTTATCAGGATAAATTTATAGACAGATTTCGCCTTAATTTAGGCGGGATGCATAATATTTCTAATGCCCTTTCGGTTATTGCCTTAGGTTTAGAATTGAAGATAAACTTAACATTCATCAAGGATACCTTGGCCAGTTACCAAGGCGCCTGCCGTCGGCTGGAAATTAAGTTTAAAGATAAAGATTATTTAGTCCTCGATGATTATGCGCATCATCCTACGGAAATAAAAGCAACGCTGGCAGCGATAGGAAACCTAAAGAGAAGAACCATCGCCATATTTCAACCGCACCGTTATACGCGGACAAAATTACTTTTAGATGAATTTGGGAAATGTTTTGACCTGGCCGATCACGTTATTATTACAGATATCTATCCAGCAAACGAGCGCCCTTTAGCAGGGGTTACAGGCAGATCCATATATGATAAGATAAGAGAACATAGTCCTGATAAGCCGCTAAATTTTTTGCCTAAAGATGAAATTGCCTCCTGCGTTTTAAAAATTATCCAGCCCGGTGATTTAGTAGTTACCTTAGGGGCGGGCGATATTACTAAGGCGTGCGATGAATTGGTGGAAAGACTTAAAAATTAAGATTAAGTTTCAGGAATTAATGAAGGACCATAGCACTTTTAAGATTGGCGGTCCGGCTAAATATTATCTTGAACCCCGGGATACACAGCAATTAAAGTTATTGCTTAAATCTGTAAATCGAGATAAGATACCTATTTTAGTAATCGGTGCAGGTAGCAATATTTTAGTAGGCGATAACGGCATTAAGGCGCTAGTCTTACGTTTAAATTCGCCATTCTTTAGAAGAATATCTTTACATAATCATCGCCTCAGTGTAGCTTGTGGCGTAAGCTTAAACCAAATTGTGAGAGTAAGCCAGCGCAAGGGTTTATCGGGCTTAGAGTTCTTATCCGGTATACCCGGTACTCTAGGCGGGGCCTTGGCGATGAATGCGGGGATACCAGAGAGAAATATCGGAGATTTAGTAGAAAATGTCAGGGTAATGGATTATCAGGGCAAGATAAAGACCTTAAATAAAGAAGAAATAAAATTCGGTTATCGTACATCCAATCTCTCAAAGTATATAATTTTAAATGCCCAGTTAAAATTAGTTAAGAAAGATAAACAAGAGATTAAAAATAGAATAAAAAAATATCTCAACCGCCGCAAGTCAACCCAGGATTTATCTAGTGTATCGGCAGGCTGTATTTTTAAGAACCCTAAAGGAAATCAAGCAGGAAGGTTAATAGATCTCTGCGGATTAAAGGGAAAAACAATTGGCGACGCCTGCATTTCACGTATACATGCTAATTTTATATTAAATCTAGGTAATGCAACTGCAAGGGATGTTTTAAGATTAATGGATTTAGCGAAGAGGGAAGTTAAGAAGAAATTTAATATAACCTTAGAGCCAGAAATCAAGATATGGGGATAAAAACGAAGGACGAAGGACGAAGGACGAAGGACGAATTCGGAAGAATCGGAGTCCTCATGGGCGGGCCATCTAGCGAGCGGGAGATTTCGCTGAAGTCAGGAAAGGCAGTTTATGAGAGCCTAAAACAATCAGGCCTGGAAGTAATCCCCATTGATATAAAGACAGATAATATAGAAGAGAATATTCGGATACTCAAATCTCATCAGATAAATTGCGCCTTCGTGGCCCTACACGGCCGTTTTGGCGAGGACGGTCAAATCCAAGAGATTTTAGAGAGAATGGAAATTCCTTATACCGGCTCGGGTGTGTTAGCCAGCAGATTAGCGATGGATAAGGTTGCTTCGCGCAGGGTCTTTGCGGGCAACGGGTTAAATGTCCCCAAATATAATGTGCTGCGCAGGCCTGCTGACGATGCCAAGCATAACGGCGTGAATAATTTATCTTTGCCTTTAGTGATCAAACCCGCAACGCATGGCTCCAGCATCGGCCTGTCCATTATAGATAAAAAAGAAGATTTGGATAAAGCGATAGATTTAGCCTTCCAATTTGACGAAAGAATAGTGATTGAAGAATATATCAAAGGCAAGGAGGTTACGGTAGGAATATTAGATGAGCAGGCCTTGCCGGTAATAGAGATAATTCCCAAAAAAAGATTTTTTGATTATGAAGCCAAGTATCAAGCCGGGATGACAGAATATATAGTACCTGCAAAATTAGAAGAGGAAGTTATTAAAAGAATACAAGGCAGTGCTTTATCGGCACATAGGCTTTTGGGCTGCGCGGGTTGTTCCCGCGCGGATATGATTTTAAGTGAGGATAATGTAGCCTATGTATTAGAAGTAAATACTATCCCGGGTCTTACCCAGACGAGTTTATTACCTAGGGCAGCCAAGACAATGGGTATAGAATTTGCCGGGCTTTGTCTTAAGTTAATTGAGTTGGCATATGCGAAAACCAAAGTTTAATTTTCCGATTAGACTAATAAGCGTTATTATAATAATTTTTCTGGGGATATTGTTTATTATAGGTTTCTGCCTCAAATTTTTGAAGACCTCCGATTGTTTTAAGATTAAAGAAATAATTTTTAATGGAGAAAGCGTAGTTGAACTATCCTATTTGAGGGGTGAGAATATATTTAATATTGACTTGGCGAGAGAATCGCAGTATTTAGCGCAGCATTATCCGAATTATCGCCAGATTAGGTTAGTGAAAATTTTTCCTAACCGCATATTTATAGATTTTATAAAGCGAAAGCCGGTAGCAGCGATAAAGTTATATCGGTATTTCTATGTAGATAAAGATGCGGTGATATTTGATACTGCTGAACAGTTAGAAGATCAGGACTTGCCGGTTATTCTAGGGTTAGAGACAAAGATTTTTGGCCCCAAAAAAGGCAGTAGGTATAATATTAAAGAGTTAACCGTGGCCTTGGATATCATAAGGGAATTAAGGGCAAATAGGTTTTTGAGAGGTTATAAAATTAAGAAAATCAATGTAGCAAATCTTAGCAATGCCTCATTTACGATTGAAGAATTAGAGATAAAATTGGATGCCTATAATATCAAAGAAAAATTCACTATCCTCGCCGGTCTGCTTAATCAGGAAAAAAATGACCTGAATAATATCAAATATATTGACTTAAGATTTAAGGAGCCGGTAATAAAGTTTAACGATAAGTGAGGACATAAGTTATGGAGCTATATTTTAAAGGAACAGGCGACATAACTTATAAGTCCGAACTTATCCCGATGAGCGTGCTAAAATTTTCTTTGAAAATTTTAGCACATTTTGCGAATCGGGATATGATTAATAACTTGTGCCCCTCGCGTAAACACTGCCAAAAATTTCTGGTGTTTTGCACCTAAAATTTTTGGCGTACGCTTCGGGATAATTCGCCCAAACAACTTACGTCACTTGCGTTCCGTAAGTTGTGGGCTCATTAAATGTTAAATAATTATATTTGTGCGCTGGATATAGGTTCTAGTAAAATTGCCAGCGTAGTAGCCGAGGTTAAGAGAAAACGCATTGCTAATATTTTCTTTGAGAGTACACCCTCAAGAGGCATTAAAAAAGGTATAATTATAGATTCAACAGAGGCAATTAGCTGTATTGGTAAAGTTTTAAAAAATTTAAAAAGTAAATCCGGTATAAATATTAAGTCTATCTACACTAATATTTCAGGTCTTGAGGTGGCGACCAAACATAGCCACTCAATTATACCGCTTGCCGAGAGAGGCAATAAAGTAATAACCTTATCGGATATCCAGAAAGTAAATGAGCAGGCGCGCATATTGGCAGCGAACTTAGAGGAAGATATAATTCACCAGATACCTTTTGGTTATACTATAGATTCAAGGAGTAATATTTTAAATCCCCTGGGACTGTATAGCCATAGATTGGAAGTGGATTTATATTTAGTCTGCGCTAAATTATCTTCCCTACAGAGCCTTACGCGGGTAATCAATCAGGCAGGCTACGAGATAAAAAGCCTATTTTTCACCGGGTTGGCCACCAGTAAAATTGTATTTGGCGAAGAATTTCAGGCAGGGGTCAATGTGCTTTGCGATATCGGCAGCGATATCGCAGAACTGCTTATCTTTAAAGAGGGTCTACTTTGCGATATCATCATTCTCTCTTTAGGCGGTGATGATATAACGGCTGAACTTTCAAATACCTTAAAGATGCCCCTTGATTTAGCCGAAGACACTAAGAGGTCTTCTGGAATTATAAGCGACTATAGCCAGGTTAAGGAAGATAAAGAGATTTTAGTCAAGCGGGATAATATCTACAAGCCCATAAAACAAAGACAAGTTTATGAGATAATTACCGCTAAAACAAAACTAATCTGCGAAAATTTGAAAGATATTTTAGATAAAAAAATAGATTTAAGCCAGGTGAATAATTTTGTAGTTGTGGGAAGGGCCGCATTATTAGATGGATTCCTGGAGATGCTGGAAAATACCTTGGGTACTGCGGTAAATATAGGCCGGATTACTGACTTAGGTATAGGTTCTTTAGCGAATAAAGATAATAATTTATCCGGACATAAGTATTTAACTTATATTACTTGCTTAGGTATGCTCTCTGAAGCGCTTAAAGGTAAACAGGCCCAGGCCTCGCCTATTCATCAATCCTCTCCCAAAAATCCCTTACTTAAGGCCATCCATAGAGTTAAAGAAGTCTACGAGGAATACTTTTAATGACGACACAACTTATGGAGTGCTCGCTTTCGCTCGCTACGAACATAAGTTGTATGTCGGAATTAGTTGACCCTCCCCCTTTCTGGTGTATAATATACTAATCTAAAAACCAGTTCTATTTAATGGTTAAAGAAAATATTTTAAAGATTAAAGAGCGTATTGGCAACGCAATAACCATTGTGGCAGTCAGCAAAGGAAGAACTCCAGAAGAGATAAGAGAAGTAATTGTAGCAGGCATCACCGACATCGGTGAAAATAGGGTCCAGGAAGCCATTGTTAAATATAACAACCTACAACCTACAACCTACAACCTACAACCTATAAAATGGCATATGGTCGGCCACTTGCAGACGAATAAAGTAAAAGAGGCAGTAAGAATCTTTGATTTGATTCAATCTGTGGATAGCCTGCATCTGGCGCAAGAAATTAACCAGCAAGCAGCCAAAATTGGTAAAGTTCAGGATGTTTTAATTCAGGTGAATACATCCGGCGAAACGACTAAATTTGGCCTAAAACCCAATGAAACCATTGAAGTTATTAAAGAAACGGTTAAACTTAAAAATATAAATATCCAAGGCCTGATGACCATCGCCCCACTGGTAGATAATCCTGAAAAAACTCGTCCATATTTTCGGATGTTACGAGAACTACGCGATACAATAAACGAGGTACGATGTACGAAGTACGATGTACAGACTTTATCCATGGGTATGACCGACGATTTTGCAGTGGCCATAGAAGAAGGCTCTAATATGATAAGATTGGGCAGGGCAATTTTTGAGGGATAAATGCAGGAAATTGGGATTATTGGTTTTGGGAATATGGGTTCGGCGATTGGGGAGCGCATTAAAAATACATATAAGGTGTTTGTATTTGATAAAGATAAAAAGAAAACAAAGAATTTGAAAAATATAACGGTTGCGAACAATGTTATAAATCTACTGGAAAAAGTTGATACTTTGATTTTAGCGGTTAAACCGCAGGATTTTGAACCGCTATTAAAAGAGATTAAAGATAAAGTAAATAATAAGCTGATTATTTCAATCGCCGCCGGTATTACCACAAAATATATCGAAAATATTTTAGGCATGAAAAGAGTTGTGCGAGTTATGCCGAATATGGGGGCACTTGTCGGTAAGGCTGTTTCTTATATTTGCAAAGGCAGGTTTTCAAAAGCAAAAGATTTAAAGTTGTCAATCAAGTTATTTAATTTTATTGGTCATACTTTTATTCTTTCAGAAGATTTAATGCATGCTGCAACTGCTGTAGGCGGTAGCGGACCGGGATTCTGGGGTTATTTATTTGATAGGGAACCCAGAAAAAAATGGGGTGAATACAAAACAAATTATTTTATTCCGGAATTAACTTCCACAGCAAAAAGTGTTGGTTTTGACGATAATATGGCCAGCCTGACGGCGCGTTTTGTAACAACAGCATCTATTTCCATTTCAGAGGCGTTACATATAACACCGGCACAATTAACAAAAAAGGTTGCTTCAAAAGGAGGAACGACCGAGGCAGGTTTAAAGAAATTGCAAAAAGGCGGAACTTTGACCGATGCAATTAAGGCAGCATTAAAGCGCGCCAAAGAATTATCACGTTAGGAGGACGAAGTGGGAAAGATAGGGATTATCGGTGGCAGTGGTTTATATAAAATTGAAGGGATTAAAGAGGTAAAAGAATTAACGGTAGAGACGCCATTTGGCCAGCCTTCCGACAAATTTATTATCGGCAAAATAGAAGGCAAAGAAGTGGTATTCTTGCCCCGCCACGGCGTAGGGCACCGGATATCTCCCAGTGAGATAAATTATCGAGCGAATATTTACGGAATGAAAAAACTCGGGGTAGAGAGGATTATTTCCGTTACTGCCTGCGGTAGCCTGAAGGAAGAAATTAAGCCTTTGGATTTTGTGGTGATTGACCAGTTTGTTGACCGCACTAATCAGGCCAGAGGCATGACTTTTTTTGAACAGGGCATAGTTGCCCATATTGCCTTTGCGCATCCGGTATGCAATGTTTTAAGCGAATTAGTCTATGCGGCAGGAAAATCTCTCAAATTAAATATGCATCCGGCTGGCACTTATCTAAATATGGAAGGCCCGGCATTTTCTACTTTAGCCGAATCAAATCTCTATCGCGCTTTAGGAATGGATGTGATTGGGATGACTAATATGGCAGAGGCAAAATTAGCCCGCGAGGCAGAAATATGTTATTCCAGTTTAGCCTGTGTTACGGATTATGACTGTTGGCATCCTGACCATGAGAGCGTAACCATAGATATAGTAATTCAGAATTTACTCAAAAATGTCGATAATGCCAAGAAGATATTATCTGTGGTCATAAAAAGTCTTCCCGAGGAGAGAAACTGTAGTTGCCAAGATGCGCTTAAATACGCAATTATTACGGATAAGAAACTAATTCCTGCGAAAGTGAAAAAAGATTTAGAAATTATAATTGGTAAGTATATTAAATAAATGGATTACAAATCTACCTTAAATTTACCGAAGACCAAATTCCCGATGAAGGCGGATCTTCCTAAAAGAGAACCTGAGTTTTTAAAAGAATGGCTCAAAATGGATATATACCGGCTTATTTCTGAAAAATCGCAAGGCAAAAGCAAATATATTCTTCACGACGGCCCGCCTTATGCCAATGGTGATATCCACATTGGGCATGCATTGAACAAGACTTTAAAAGATATTATTGTTAAATATAAGACGATGCAGGGATTTTCTTCGGCTTATGTGCCGGGTTGGGATTGTCACGGCCTGCCGGTTGAACACCAGCTATTTAAGGAATTGGGGATTAATAAATACCAGATTACGCAAACCGAATTTAGAAAAAAGGCCTATGATTATGCTTTAAAATACGTTTCTATACAGAAAGAACAATTTATCCGTTTGGGTGTATTTGGGGACTGGCAAAATCCTTATTTAACCTTAACTGCTGATTACGAAGAAAGCATACTTATTGCCTTTAATGCGTTGGTCAAAAAAGGTTATATCTACCGCGGCCTAAAGCCGGTGAATTGGTGCTTTAGATGTGAAACCGCCCTGGCTGAGGCAGAAGTCGAATATGAAAATCACACTTCGCCCTCAATATATGTTAAATTCAAATTAGATAACGCTCAAACAGACACATATTTAGTCATCTGGACCACTACGCCATGGACATTAATTGCCAATGTGGCAGTGGCCGTGCATCCGGATTTTCAATATTGCTATATTAAAACCGAAAGAGGCAATTTAATTTTAGCCAAGGATTTATTGGCAAATGCCTTAGGCCAAATAGGAATTGATAAATATGAATTCATTAAAGAAGTTAAGGGCAAAGACTTGGAAGGCTTAGTTTATACGCATCCTTTTATGTCCTTAAGGAAAGGGCGTGTAGTTTTAACCGATTATGTCTCTAAAGAGGAAGGCACAGGCTTGGTGCATACTGCCCCCGGCCACGGAAACGAAGATTATTTAACCGGAATAAAATATAAATTAGAGATGGTTATGCCGGTAGATACCAAAGGGAATTTTGATGCTACGGCCGGTGAATTTAAAGGATTAAATGTCTATGCTGCTAACAAATCTATCATTGAGAAACTGGAGAAGTTAGGCGCTTTGCTTTTTGCCGCAAATATAGAGCATAGCTATCCGCATTGTTGGCGTTGCAAAAGCCCGATAATATTCCGTGCAACCCAGCAGTGGTTTATGCGTATTGACCACCAAGATTTAAGAAAAAAGCTACTTGACGCTATAGATAAGAATATTGAGTGGATTCCTGCTTCAGGCAAAGAAAGGATTTCCGCGATGGTGGAATTAAGGCCGGATTGGTGCCTTTCGCGTCAGAGATATTGGGGTGTGCCTATCCCGGCATTAATCTGCAAGGCCTGTAACGAAGAATTTCTTGATGCCAGGGTAATAGATAATTTTATTCAGTTTGTTTCTAAAGAAGGAACAGACAGCTGGTTTAAGCACGAGATAAAAGATTTTCTGCCTGCGGGTTTAAAATGCCCGCATTGCCAGCAGGGGGATTTTGCTAAAGGCTCGGATATCTTAGATGTCTGGTTTGATTCCGGGGTAAGCCATCAGGCAGTATTAAAGAAAAGGAAAGAGTTGGAATTTCCTTGCTCTTTATATCTGGAAGGTTCTGACCAGCATCGGGGCTGGTTTCAATCTTCGCTTATTCCTTCGATGTGCATAGACGAAATTCCGCCTTTTAAGAGCGTGTTGACACACGGGTTTGTCGTCGACAGCTTGGGGAGAAAAATGTCTAAGTCTTTGGGCAATGTGATTTCACCGCTCGATATTATCAAAGATTATGGCGCGGATATTTTACGGCTTTGGGTTGCCTCCAGCGACTATAACGAAGATATCCGGATTTCACCCGAGATATTAACTCGCCTATCTGAATCGTATCGTAAAATCAGAAATACTGCTCGATTTATCTTGAGCAACTTATACGATTTTGATCCGGATAAGGATAAAATAAATTATGAAAACCTAAAAAAGATTGATAAGTGGATATTGCAGTTGGCGTCTTGCGTATTAAAAGCGGTGGAAGGTTTGTATGATAAATTTGAATTTTATAAGGCCTATAAAGGCATTTATGATTTTTGTAATGAAGATTTATCTATGTCTTATTTAGATATGATTAAAGGCCGGCTTTATACTTACGCGGCCAATTCCAAGGAAAGAAGGGCGGCGCAGACAGCCATTTATGAAATCATCAATATCCTCGCCAAGGCAATGGCGCCTATCTTAGTGTTTACTGCCGAGGAAATCTGGCAGTGTATGCCTAAAGAAAATAAAGATAGTGCCGTCACTAGCGTCCATC
>CAYHAI010000155.1:0-6031 GCA_964354585.1 uncultured Planctomycetales bacterium | reverse complement strand
GTGCCAGCGAACGGGTCAAGAACTGTTCCGCTTACATCAGCTAAAAGCTCTGCCATCATCTCTAGGATAGAGTTGGAGAACTTCGCCGGATGTCTGGTCATGGTTCAATCTAATGTCTCAGGGGAACGAGGTAGGTGAATTTGGAAGCCCTACCCCGCTCCCCTTCGACAGGCAGTTGTTATCGCAGTTGAAGGAGATAACAGTGGTTAGACTATCATGCCCTGCTACGTTTACTGGAAGTCCGAGAGTCCGTAGGTCCGGAAGTCCATCAGTCGGGGATGATTGTGACTGGCTCACGGGAATGTGCCCATACCAGCTTACTACTAGGGCGAGCATAGAACAAGTGCTTCGCCGGGGCTTCCCAATCCAATGGCTTAAACATGCTACAAGCCCCGATATCCATCGGTGGGTCATGGCGGTAGCGACGACCAAGACCATCCACCATCACATCACGCTTCTCCCACTTCTGGCCCCACGGCTCAAGGAAATCAACCGTTTCCCCGCTATGGGTGAGGTGACGGCAGTAGTGCAGGAGGTCGACGTGGATCTTGATCTCATCACCCCACGGGTCAGTGATGATGTAGGGGTCGTGGGAAATCTCAATCTCAAAGACCTTCATCGGAGCATCATCACGATCACGACAAGCCAGAAGAATCCGATCCCGAGGGTTCTAATGTTCTCCCAGTCTTCCCACCAAGGTTGTGTGGCAGCGATGAAGTTCGACATCATGTTCCCTTCTGCCAAGGCCAGTTGATTCCCTGTAGTTCACGAACGTACCAGCCCCCACCAACCTGTTGGCGCATGAACCGGATAGTGACTCCGTTGCGATCTACGTGGAGTTCGTGGCGCGCGTACTCGTTTTGAGTTGCCCAGAGTTTCATCGTGGCTCCGTGATCTCGCAGCGACGGCAGCGAACAAGCGTCTTACCGTCTTCCTTCAGCTTGTCGGTCCAGAGGTGTCCGATCTGGCCGCAAACCTTCTCAAGCTCTGCCTGAATGCCGAGGTTAGCCATCAGCAGTAGACCAACTTGTCGATATCGTCAATGACCAGAACCTGAACGGTTTCGTCTGAGGTAACGATGCGAACGGTCGGGCGGTTTCTCCAGAAACCGGTACGGGTGATCCATCCAGTGACGACGGTACCATCATGCAAGTGGAAGTCGAAGCTGTAATCCTTGAACAGGTTCAGGAGAACGGCTTCACTTCCCTCACCTGAGGCTTCGGTGCTGAATTCGATCCTCATCCTTCATCCTTCTCGTAGGTGGCGTTCCACTCAAGACGCACGTTCCCGTCGAAGTCGAGAGTCACGCCGGTGACCTCGTACGCCTCAAGGAACTCATCATCCCAAGCCTCGTCGCGAGCATCCTCATCGACCTCCATGTCGAACGTCGCTGCCAGCAGGTCGAGTGTGAGCTTTGTGTATCCTGACTTCGTGACTCGTTCTCCGTTCATGAGTTAATACTACTACACTTGCTCGGAGATGTCAATACCTGATACCCAACTTTCGTAACCGTACAAGCTCGCAGGATGCTCACCCAACAGCAACACACACAGCCGATCCATGAAGATGTCATCAGCGAACCCACAGATACGAGCCTTCCTGATCTGCCGCTCCGAATACCCGGTGATGACCCCCATCTCCTTCTCGCTCTTCCTAGTGCCCTTGAAGCGACGAGTGTACGCCTCGTAGAACGTCTTGTAGCGAAGAGGGTTTCCGATGTTGGTCAGCACATCCATCTGGTTTCGAAGCCCAACCTTAAAGCGCTCAGAACCGTCACCGTAGTCGTTCCACACGAACCCGTCACGCGACTTCAGTTCATCAAACGTGATTGTCAAACGGTGAGGGTAGCCATCCTGCCTGTTCTCTCGGGCAGCCCATACGGTGTCAACATTCTCAACAGTGACAACCCAGCCGTTCGCCTTAGCAGATTCGATGTAACGTTCCTTTGCAGTCATCAGGTTCCTTTGGTTAAGCGGATTGTACCGCGGTTAGTCGTCGTTGTCAAGCCCTGCCTTCCTCAGCAGTCCGAGGCCCTCAGCCTCATCCGGATTGTCGGTGATGCGACGATGGCATCCACGACACACACACTTGATGTTCTCTGGGTCAAGCCACTCGTCAGAATGGATCCCTCCAGTTACTCCTCGTGACTTCACCTCATGTAGATCAACACTGGGTTGTACACGATAGAACTGGATGTTGTCAAGTTCCGCGAAGAGCGGGCAGGCTTCACACCATGGGCGCTCAGCTAGCAGCTTCTTTACGAGAGGGATGCGCTTCTCCTTGTACAACGCCTGCGCTTTCGCAGACCTAGGTCGGAGTTGCTTCTTCGCTTGTAGCTGCTTCTTTGCCTTCAAAGGTTTGTTGGCCTTGAGTGGCGTCTTGCGCTCTAGGCGACTTCTTTTCATCCCCGGAGTCTAGCAGACTGTTCAGTCAACCGGATACATTTTCACAAGCATCTCTGCCTGCTGTTCAGCAAAGGCTGGAGCCATTCCAGTATTGGTGACGATAGCGGCCGTCAAGGTATCGATCTTGGTTTGATCATCGTCAACGGGGAAATTGTCACTACTCTGAATCTCATCGGGCCAAGAGGCTGTCCAGACGTATGCAAGATCAACAAGCATCTCATCAGGATCATAGTTTGTTACCTTCACCGCGTTGAGAAGGATACATAGACCTCTGGTCTCTTCAGTGAGATCCTCGTCAGTCAACTCTTCAAAAACGTCTTCCATGATTGCATCCCAGTATTGACCGAGATCCACGGCGAGTTCACCTCGACCGCTGGTAGAGTTCATCATCCCTCTGCCTCCTCCTCGTTGGCGTAGAATACACCCTTGTCGATATCCATGATGACGAGATCCGCCTTGAAGATTTCCTCACCGGTCTCAGAGTCCACGAATGCCGTGTTCTGATAGGGGTTGTAGGTGGCCTTCCTCATGTGTACCATGAGGTTACCCCGATCCTGAATCGACATGTGGCTCCGCTCGCCTCGCACGAAGGCGTGAACGTTCTTGCGTCCCTCCTGCCGTACCCGCCTGTTGCCAGCGGGCTGCACGACAAAGGTAGCGTCTTGGAGCACGACACCATAGGGGTGATCAGTCACCACTTGACGGTACTTGCCGTCACGGAAGACCGTGCCACGCACCGACCAAGTGCCGGTACGTAGGTTGCGGTAGACTTCATCAGCCATTACTTGCCTCCGGGGTTGTGGCGCACCCAGCTAAGGGCCTCGGCCTCATTCCAGAAGACGGGGCCGAACTCGGGGTCGTTGGCGATGTCGCCACGAACTGCAATGTACAGGGGAATGTCGACCTCACCGTTGTAGATGATGTCGTTGCCTGCCATGATGAGATGAACCTGCCACCTGTCAGTCATCCTCATCCTCCCAGCCCTCATCCTCATCCTGCACAGTGTAGGGCCAAGTCTCGTTGATGTCGGCCAGTACCTTCTTTGCGGCGATGACGCGATCCATCTGGTTCCAGCCCGCCTGCTTCATGTGGGAGTTTTCGATGATGTCGGTGGCAAGCGCCTCGACACGCACGATGAACTCCTCAAGCGCAGCGGCTACAACGTCTGCCTGATCGAAGTTGAGTGTGATGCTCTGTGTTTCCATGTCTGTAGTGTAGCTCACTTTCCTCGGTGTGTCAAGAGATTTCTTCGACCAAGATGTCCCACTCGGTGGGGTCGTAGTGAGACTTATGCCCGTTCCACTTGATATAGCTGGCGACGGCCTCGTAGAGATCCTGAGCGACGGTGGTTCCGTCAAGCTCATCCTCGGGGTGTGAGAGTGTTACCTTGAATTCCATCAGATGACCTCTCGTTCGATGGTATCGGCCCACTCGTCAGACATCATGCCAACAGTAGCGGTGACTTCATCACCACGCACCACATCCATGATAACGCCTTCGTCAGTGACGTTGACGATCAGGTAGTCGGTTTCTTCGTCGTTCAGGTAGAAGATTGTTCCGCTCATGAGATGAGTATATCCTAGTTGACCCTCGGTGTCAAGCACTAATGTAGAATGAGTCCGTGGCCCCCAAAAAACAACCCTACCCCGTACTTATCATCTGGAACGACGCACACGGGATGTTCTCCTCATGGGAAGACCTAAACCACCCCGAAGAGCATGATCGGGGTGGTTACGAGGTGTCAACCGTTGGCTACCTTCTTCACGACGTGAAAGAGGGCCACCATGTGGTGGCCCTCAATCTGAGTGACTATCATGTCGCTGATGGGATTGCTATCCCTGATGGGATGGTTGTTTCGGTTACGAAACTGGTTCCGGCATCGAAACGGAAGAAGTGAGCAGTTCCTGTTGGAGATCCAGCAGGATGTCTAGCACGTCGCTGACTCGCATCAGTTCAGACGACGGAAGCTCCTTCATCTTGACGTGAACGAAATCCGTTACTAGCTCTTCGACGGTTTTGGTCATGCCCAATGTTAGCAGGGGGTCACGAGTTTCGATCACACGGCCACCCCGTCACGCTCGACATCGACATCCACCGTCACGTTCTCGCCCTCAAAGCTGAGATAGCCCTGAATGCGATCAGCCTCAGACTGAAGAAAGTCACGGTCGGGAGCATCAGCGCCCTCTACGGTGATGGTGATGGTTGCCTTGTAATTCATGGTGTGCCTTTCTGGTTGGTTTGTATCGTACAACATGTACTCGGTGCTGTCAAGTAGTGGGGCGGGGGGCCACACCTAACCCCCCGCCCCTGCTCATCAGGAGCGACCAAACTTAAGCCGCAGCTTCTGGAGCCGCGTCAGGTTCTGTACCGGAGCCTCACCGACGAACGGGGGAGGAGCAGTAGTAGATGCTCCAGCCTGATAGTCGGCCACCGTAAACCCGGCGCTGTCGGCGCTGTCGTACGGCTCGCCGTACTCATCGAATGCGTCGGCAGTCTCGGCCTCCTCATCGGCCTCAACCTCATCGCCACAGTCAACGCAGTAACCGTAGTCGTCAAGATCGTCAATGTCGAACAGCACGTCGCAGTAACCGCAGCGGTCGGTGACAGAATCATCCTCATCGGCATCCCAGTCGAGAGGATCATCCTCAACCCCGTCAGGGAAGCTGGTGAAGGTGTTGTCATAGACGCCCCACGCCTCCTTGTCAGTCTCAGTCTCAAGCGGAACCTCGCCCACGACCTCATACCGCCAAGTGCGGCCCTTCGTGAACTGGTAGTCGCTGGGGATGGAAACCACGTCGGTGGGATTCACCTTGACGATCACGATACGCCCGCCACCGGAGTAGAAGTGAGCGAGGTAATCCTGAGAGCAGAAGTGCAGCCCTCGGGAGCAGGTGCGATCCCGGTCGGGGTCGACATCCTCGCGAGGCATCTCAACCACCGAACCGACAGAGTTGTCGAACGTCTGCGTACGCAGATCCCGGTAATCCTCGGTGACACGCTTGTAAGCAAGGAAGCAGCCATCCTCGGTGATCGGCAGGCTTGCAGTCTCAAGGAACTCGTTCAGTTCCGCCTGCGCACCGCGGGAAGGGTTCTCGAACAGCCGCACCACGAACCGCTTCCACGGTGCGAGGGGGAGACCGTCACGAACCACGGCCACGATCTTGCGGGTCAGAGCCGTCGGCAGGTTCTCACCGTCAAACAGCACCCGGCGATCCTCGACGGTGACACGGGAGTCATCGACGTTGGCAGCGATGCCGGTGAGCGGAGCCATCGCGTGGAGGATAGCCTCCTCGCGCTCGGCGTCAGAGAGAGTCAGGTCGCCCAGCAGTTCCAGCACGCGCCGGCCAGCAGGCTCGCTGGTATGGGAGACATGGATCTTGGAGTCGATCACGACGGTGACGGTCTGGTTGCCGCTCGGATCGCCGGTGATCTGGTAGGGTGTGTTCATTGCTTTCCTTCCGTTGTTGTTGAGATCAGTGTAGCATGATTGACCTACACTGTCAACAGGTTTCTGAAACTTTTCCGCAGCCCCTCGGCCACAAGAGAACGATACCATGCCCAGCTACGGATGTCAACTAGGCAACATCACCCTTGACACGGGTCCAAACCACCCCGAAACCATTTGA
>CAYHAI010000154.1:0-11725 GCA_964354585.1 uncultured Planctomycetales bacterium | reverse complement strand
GGTTCTTTAAAACTTTTGGATACCAGTATCATAGCAAAAAGGAGACTTAATTTCTTTGCCCATTCTTTAGGTGAATACGAAAGATTTGATATCCCAAGTCACTGGGATTTTTTAGAAAAATTAAAAGCCTGGGGTGTGCCGATTAACCCTCATTCCAAACTTTGCAAAAGCCTAGATGAGGTGATTGCTTGCTGTAAGATTTGGCAAGAGAAAAGAGAAAAATTAAACCATGATATTGATGGCATAGTAATTAAAGTAAACAACCTAGCCCAACAAAAGAAATTAGGCTTTACCTTAAAGAGTCCGCGTTGGGCAGTGGCTTACAAATTTCCCGCGCAACAAGCAACCACTGTGCTTAAAGATATTACCGTTCAGGTAGGTAGAACCGGAGTGATTACGCCCGTCGCCGAGTTAGAACCCGTAGAATGTGCTGGAGTGGTAATCAGTCGAGCAACTTTACATAACTTTGATGAAATAAGGCGGTTAGGGGTAAGGATCGGTGACCGTGTAGTTTTAGAGCGCGCCGGAGAGGTAATCCCTAAGATAGTTGAAGTTGTGGAATCAGTGCGCACTGGCAAAGAGAAAGAGTTTAAGATTCCCAGGGTTTGCTCCGTATGTGATTCTAAGATTTCCAAAGAAAAAGAAGAAGAGGTTGCTTACCGTTGCATAAATCCATCGTGCCCGGCGCAAATTGAGCGCGGCTTAATTCATTTTGCCTCAAGAGGTGCAATGGATATTGAGGTAATGGGCGATGCGGTGGTAAAACAGTTAGTAGAAAAGGGTTGGATAAAGGATTTTGCCGATATCTATTCTTTAAAAAAAGAAGACCTCTTAAAATTAGAGTTATTTAAGGATAAAAAATCCGAGAATCTTTTAGAGGCGATAGAAAAAAGCAAACAAAAACCTCTTTCTCGCCTTCTATATGGTTTAGGTATCAGGCATGTCGGCGAGAAAGCAGCCTATGTCTTGGCGCAGAAGTTTACGACGCTGGAGAATCTTATACAGGCAAGGCAGGAGGATTTTGATGCCGTATATGAAACGGGACAGGTGATGGCTGAATCTATGGTTAATTTTTTTAAACAGCATAGCACCAAGCAGTTGATTAGAAAGTTAAAAGAGGCGGGTTTAAATTTAAAAGAGAAAGTAGCGCCCATAAAGAAGTCTCTTTTAACCGGGAAAAGCGTGGTATTTACCGGCGAACTCAAAGATTTTAGTCGTACTGTTGCAAAAAGTCTGGTGCGCCAATTTGGCGGCGATGCTTCTTCCGCGGTAAGTGAAAATACTGACCTGGTAGTAGCAGGTGAGAATCCAGGTTCAAAATATGATCAAGCAAGAAAATTGGGAATAAAGATTATTAGTGAAAAAGAATTTTCCCGCTTAATATCTTCTTTATAGCTGGCGGGATAGCACCCGACCCTATCGGACGGGTCGGTGTTCCGCTTGCTGCGGAAGGAGATGATTAAATGAAACGCAATACACAATACACAATACGCAATACTATTATTTTAGTTTTTAGTTTATATCTACTACTCACTTTTTTAGGTTGCGAGGCCTTTGTGCGCAAATTTACCCGTAAACCCAAAAACGAAAATTTACCCAAAGAAGAAATGGTCTTGGCCCCTGAAGAATATAAGGGGCCGGGGATGGCTAAAGAAGAATTATATCATCAGTACTTTTTATTTTGGAAGTCCTGGCAGGATGAACTCATTAATTCATTATCAGAAGGCGCTAATCATAAGAAGCAAGTTGACTGCACGCAGGAGGCAATAAAAAATTTGATAAATTTAAAAGGGCTTTTGAATGAAGAAAGACAAAAGAAATTAGAGATTTATATCAGCCAATTAAATGATTTAAAAGAACGCATTGCCAAAGATTTGTATGGTAATAACATCGCGGCCAATCGGCAAAGCGCCGAGCAAATAAAGAGGAATATTTTAAGGGATTTCGTTTATAAAAAAATCAGCAAGGATATAAGTTAATGATACTAGAAGCTATTTGTGTTGGCCCATTCCAGGTAAACTGTTATGTGTTGGCGTCCCAAGACGGCGGCCAGGCAATAATTATTGACCCGGGATATGACTTCGCTAAAATAAAAAAGGTTCTGGATGAACATCAGTTAAAGCATGCCTTCATCATCAATACACACGGTCATTATGACCATATTGCCTGCGACGATGATTTTGGCGTGCCTGTCTATGTCCACCAAAAAGACTTAACGTTGTTAAAGGACGCGAAACTTAATTTGTCCACTTTTCTTATGTCGCCTTATAGCGTAAAATCTGAAGTAAGAATCTTAGAAGATAAAGATAAGGTTGAATTAGGCCGGATGCAATTGGAAGTTATTTACACTCCCGGCCATACCCCTGGCGGGATTTGCCTTTTGATGCATAAACCTACTAATAATATCTTATTTAGCGGCGATACGTTGTTTTGCCAAGGCATCGGTAGAACCGATTTCCCCCAAGCAGATGAGAAACTGCTGATAAAATCCATAAAAGAAAAGTTATTTAATCTAGTTGATGAGACGGTTATTTATCCCGGCCATGGTCCGTCTTCCACGATAGGAGAGGAAAGGAAAAACAATCCTTTTTTAACTTAAGATGCGGGAACTAATTGATAGTTTCTTAAGCTATTTATCGGTTGAGCGCGGACTGGCGCAAAATACCATTATTTCTTACCAGAGCGATCTTAATTCTTATATAGAATTTCTTAGTGGCCGCTCAATAGATGCCCTCTCTAAAGCCAATAAGAATGACATAGTAAATTTTATGCTCTTCCAGAAAGATAAAGGCCTGGCGGCAAATTCTATTGCCAGGCGCTTAGCCGCAATAAAGGTATTCCATAGATTCTTGGTAAGGGAGAGAATCTTAAAGGCTGACCCGACGAGTCTAATAGATTCGCCTAAACTGTGGAAGAGAATTCCCGAGACGCTTTCTTTAAACGAAGTAGAAGCCTTGCTTAATCAACCTAATATACGGGAGAAACTTGGGCTAAGAGATAGGGCAATCTTGGAGACCCTCTATGCCACGGGGATGCGCGTATCCGAGGCAGTAAATTTGAAATTGGATAATGTTAATTTAGATATAGGATTCTTGCGCTGTATTGGTAAGGGTAATAAAGAACGGGTTATACCTATTGGTAAAAAAGCCATAAATAGCCTGAGGCGGTATTTAGAAGTTAGCCGGCCGCAGTTATTAAAAAAGAAAGAATCCGAATTTTTATTCCTGAGCCGTTTTGGCAAAAGGATATCTCGGCAGTCTTTTTGGAAGCTCATCAAAAAATATGCTAAGGCCGCTAGGATTAAGAAACCGATCAGGCCGCATACCTTAAGGCATTCTTTTGCCACGCATTTATTAGAGCGGGGGGCGGACCTGCGTTCAGTTCAGGAGATGCTTGGGCATGCTAATATTTCTACTACCCAGATTTATACGCACATAAATAAAGAGAGGCTCAAAACCATACATAAAATGTTTCATCCCAGGCCTTGATTTAGTTATCATGAGAGAATATTTAAAGAAACTACCGCCAGAAATTCAAGATTTAATATTTCAGGCCCGAGATATTGCTTCAGGAAATAATATGCCGGCGTATCTAGTGGGTGGTTTTGTGCGGGATTTAATCTTAGGGGTGAAGAATTTAGATTTAGATATAGTAGTGGAAGGTGATGGTATTCATTTCGCCGAAGACTTCGCCAGTATATTAAAAGCAAGGGTTACCCGACATAAAAGATTTGGGACAGCGACGATTATCATCAAACCTAACCTTAAAATTGATATTGCTACCGCCAGGAAAGAGACATATCCTTATCCGGCAAGCCTGCCATTGGTTAGCCGCGGAACCTTAAGAGATGATTTAGCCAGGCGGGATTTCACCATAAATGCAATGGCGATTAGTATCATGGAGAAAGATTCGGGTAAACTTATCGATTTCTTTGCAGGAAAGAGCGACTTAATCCATAAGAAGATACGTATCTTACATCATTTAAGTTTTATTGATGACCCCACGCGAATATTACGTGCAATCCGTTTTGAAAAAAGATACAATTTTAGCATTGAACCCAAGACGCGCGCCTGCCTAAGAGAAGCAATCCGGCTTAAAATGCTAGAGAAAGTCCAGCCGCAAAGATTACGCGATGAGTTGATATTGCTCTTAAAAGAAGAGCAGCCGTTAAAGCAGATAGGCCGTATCCATCAGTTAGCAGGTTTTGGCTTTATCCACTCGGGTTTAATGTTATCGAAGTCAACTGATAAACTTCTATCTTCCCTTAAGAATTGCATTAACTGGTTTGAAAGATTATATCCTGAACGCAGGCAACTGGATGTCTGGCTGACTTATTTTATGGGGCTGATAGGCACTTTTTCTCTCAATGAGGTCAAGGCCGTCTGTAAGAAATTCGTTTTTTCTAAGGGGGAGGAAAAGCGGATATTGAGTTATAAAAGGCTAAACCGTAAATTTATTTTAGAATTAGGAAAGACTAAAATTAAACCCGCAAAAATTTTTGGTTTACTTGAGCC
Organism: uncultured Planctomycetales bacterium; assembly: GCA_964354585.1. Lineage (GTDB taxonomy): Bacteria > Omnitrophota > Gorgyraeia > Gygaellales > Profunditerraquicolaceae > CAYHAI01. Next base: position 7,211 of record CAYHAI010000154.1, on the reverse strand, counting down.
TTTAGCCTATGAAGTCATTATCTTGCTCAAGGCAAAATATAAAAATCGCAATATCCAAAGATATATCGAGGACTTTTTTGAAATTTATAATGGCATGCGCATTCAAATTGGCGGCGATGACTTACATAAATTAGGGGTTATCCCGGGGCCATCTTATCAAAAGATTTTTACTCAAGTCTTAAAAGCAAAACTAAACGGGTTAGTAAGGACTAAGGGTGAGGAACTAGCATTAATTAAAAAAATAATTGAGGCACTATGACCATAGGGCTGCTAAAGATAGCTCTGTTTATACCAGATAGTAATTCCTTAAAAGAAAAAAGAATGGTGCTGCATAGCCTGAAGGCAAGGTTGCGCAATAATTTTAATGTCGCTGTGACGCAGATAGACGATGAAGATAAATGGCAAAAGACTACCCTGGCGGTGGTAGGCGTGGAGAGAGACAGAAAAAATATCAACAGCACTCTTTCCAATATAGTTAATTTTATCGAGAAATTTAATAATATAAATTTAATTGATTATGAAATGGAGTTGATTTAAATGTCCAGGCTGGAGAAGGTTGCAGAGGCGATAAAGAAAGAGGTCAGTTTGATTATCCACGATGAGCTGAAGGATCCGCGTTTGGGTTTTGTGACGGTTACCAGAGCCGAGGTAACTGCTGATTTAACGCAGGCAAAGATATTTTTTAGCGTTTTAGGCAAAGACGAAGATTACAAAAAAACTAAGGAGGCGTTAGATTCCGCCTCGGGTTTTATCCGTCGCTTAATCGCCCAAAGAATTAGATTAAGGCTTGTCCCGGAGATTCTATTTCGCGAGGATAGGTCTAGCGAGTATAGTATTCGGATACAAGAGGTATTGGATGAAATAAAAGAACTGGATGGTTCTGGAAAGGAAAAGCGCAGTGAGCCTAAAAAAAGTAGTCGCGTGCATAAAAAGAAATAAGTATTTTTTAATCACCGCGCATACAAATCTTGAAGGCGATGCCTTGGGCGCGGAGTTGGCTTTTTGCCAAATTTTGCAGAAACTGGGCAAAATCGCCACTATTATTAACGAAGATGAGTTGCCTTATGGCTATGAATTCCTGCCCGGCGCTGACAAAATAAAAAAATTCAAGCCGGACACGAAAGGCATAAGGTTTGATTGTTTTGTCGCGCTGGATTGTTCTGATTTAAGACGGACAGGCGAAGTATATCGCATCAATAGCGCAAATAAACCCATTCTTAATATTGACCACCATATCAGTAACGAGCGGTTTGGCAACGTCAACTGGATAGAGCCGAATGCCTCCTCTTGTTCCGAGATGATTTATAAACTTTATAAAAAGTTACGCCTTCCGTTAGATAGAAATACGGCTATATTTTTATATACTGGTATACTTGCGGATACAGGGTCATTTCGTTATTCTAATACCACTGCTTTTACCCATAAAGCAGTAGCGGAACTGCTTGAATATAATCTTGATGTCTCGCAGATTTATCAAAATATATATGAGAATATACCTTTTCTAGATATGCAATTATTAAGCCGGATTCTCCTTAAGATGAAACGCCAGGCAGGAGGCAGGATTATCTGGTTTCAGGTGAAAAAGAATATGCTGAAAAATAGAAAGTTTTCTTTTGATTTAAGTGGGCATATCCTAAGTTTTGGCCGGGCAATAAAAGGTGCGCAGGCGGTGGTTTTGTTTAAGGAGAACTTAGGCGCAAAAGATGAGGTAAGGGTGAACTTTCGGTCGCAAGGCAAAGTAGATGTAAATAAGGTTGCGCAGTTCTTCGGCGGCGGCGGCCATAAAACCGCCAGCGGCGCCACTATCCATGGCAGACTCGATGAAGTTAGGAAAAAAGTCTTAGCCAAGATACGAGAGAGTTTAAAATAATTTAGGGACGTCTTTGAACCCAATCGAGGGACGTCTTTGAAACCAATCGGAAAGGTGTCCCCCATAACCTTTATTTTGCTGCGGGTTTTGTTCGCGTGCTGTCCGCCAAAAATTGTGGCGGACTAATGCACGCTCACAAATCCCTCCGCAAAATTACCTTGGCTAAAATCTCCATTCGCTCGAAAATCGCCAAGGGCATTTGTAATCATAGGGGGAGAGCGAGTTTTAACGGGTGGCTTGACTGGAGAGGAGGAAAAAATGAGGATATTCCTATGCGCTATCATATTTTTGACGATTGGTCACATTCAAGAAGCTAAAGCTTCGGCATTAGCTGGGCCGTCTTGCTTTATTGAAGCAGAAGTTGTAAATATCGGTAGTGAAAAACGTAGATTAGATTCAGGCAAAGACTACGAAAGTTTTTATATCGATTTAAAAGTTATTGAAGTTTATCAAGGAAAATTCCCGTGCCCCGTTGTAAAAAATCAGGTTTACAGGATTATCGACAATTATCCCGGAGTTTTTAAGATAGGTGACATTATCAGAGCGGGAGTTGAGGCTGCTTCAAGCATGGGGCCAAACGGACCAGTGAATTTTCTCCATTGGTCAGATGTTACCTATAGAAACGGATCCCCTATTATCTATAAAAATAATATAAGAATTGATTATCTACAAAGTTTTGATGAGCCGGTTAATAGAAATTAAGGAGCGTTTCCTTATAGCTATTTGTAAATAGGTGGCGGTTCGATTTTAACGGGTGGCCCCGCCAGAGGCGGGGACAGGACCCGCTAAACTGATTACAAATTATGAAAGTCATATTCGGCCTTAGCAAAATTAAAAAATTCAAGAAGTCGGTGGTGGCGCTGGGGGTATTTGATGGGGTGCATAGGGGGCATCGCGAAATATTAAAGGCTGCGGTTATGAAGGCGCGCAGCATTAAAGGAACGAGCGTAGTTTTGACCTTCTGGCCGCATCCGCAGAAAGAGGAAAGCCTCTATTCTTTGGAACACCGCTTAAGACTAGTTGAGGAATTAGGCATAGATGTAAGCATAGTAATATATTTTAATCAAGAGTTCGCCCGTATTCGCGCCTTAAGTTTTGTGCAAGATATTTTAGTTAAAAAGATAGGAGCGCATTATCTATATGTGGGTAAGAATTTTAGATTCGGGAAAAATGCCGAAGGAGATTATAGGACTCTTAAAAGGTTGTCATCAGTTTATGATTTCAAATTAAAAGTTTTTGCGGTAATACGTAATCACAATAAATCCATAAGTAGTACCTATATTAGGGCCTTAATCAAAAAAGGTGATTTGTCTACCGCGCAGAAATTGCTCTGTCATCCGGTCGCAGTCTTAGGCACAGTGACTAAAGGCGCGCGCCTGGGAAGAAGATTGGGTTTTCCTACCGCCAATATCAATCCTCATCACGAGGTACTTCCTCCTTCAGGAGTATATGCAGTGAAAATAATTTTTAACAATCGTCAATTGGAGGGTATTTGTTATATCGGAAGGAAGCCTACACTTAATACGCAATACACAATACACAATACGCAATACGAAAAACACATTGAAGTTTATATATTTAATTTTAAGCAAAATCTCTACGGTAAGTATTTAGAAATTCAGTTTGTCAAAAGAATAAGAGCAGAGAGAAAATTCAGTTCCCTTGCAGCCTTGGCCAAACAGGTGAAAAAAGACATCTCTTTGGTAAAGTGCTTATTTTCCTGCCACTAAACCCACCACAATAGCTGCCTAATAAACCCTATTTGTACCACTAGTCCTTGTGTTTTCTTGAGTTAGGTAAATTTTTATCTTGACAAAAACAAGGTTTTTATCTATACTTTGACTACAAAGTGGTTAAAAGTGGAGTAAAGTGGAAAGGTTGGAATTATGTTCTATGGCGAATACCTGCATTCCATAGACCGCAAAGGTCGTCTGATATTGCCTGCCAAATTCCGCGAGGTGGCTAAGGGCAATTTTATTGAGAAATTTTTTGTGACCCGCGGTTTAGACAAATGTCTTTTTATGTTCTCCGAAGAAGAGTGGCGAACGCAGGAAGCAAAATTTAAATCCATATCTTTTACTAAGATACAAGCGCGTATCTTCAATCGTCTATATTTTTCCGGAGCAGCAGAAGTTTTGCCGGATAAACAAGGCAGAATTTTACTGCCGCCGTATCTGAAGGATTTCGCCGAGATAAAAAGAGAAGTAATTATTGTCGGCGTGTCTAATAGAATTGAGATTTGGGCAAAGGATAAATGGCAACAATTTTATGGAACCTCGCGTCCGTCTTTTGAAGAGATTGCCGAGAAGTTAATGGATGTCTAATTTGCATATTCCAGTAATGCTGGATGAAATTATAGATTATTTAAATTTAAGTCCCGGTAAAACCATAGTGGATGCCACTATAGGCACAGGCGGTCACAGTAAAAGTATTATTGAAAAGATTATGCCGGGCGGCCGACTTATCGGTATTGACCGCGACCAGGAGTCTTTGGCTATTGCCAAAGAAAGATTAAGTAAGTATGGCAATACCTGCCAGTTTATATACGGTAATTTTTGCGATATAGATAACATCTTAGAAAGATTAAAGATTAAAAGGATAGGCGGCATACTTTTTGATTTAGGCCTTTCCTCCTTTCAGTTAGAGGATGCGAATCGGGGCTTCAGCTTTCAGCAGGAGGGCCCCTTAGATATGCGCCTAGATAGGGATAGTTATATCTCTGCCTATGATTTAGTAAATAATCTTAACGAAGAGGAAATTTCCTCTTTGCTTTGGAATTTTGGCCAGGAGAGATGGCATAATCGTATTGCCCATCTTTTGGTAGAAGAAAGAGAAAGACAGCCTATCGCAACTACTGTACAGTTGGCTAATATTGTGATGCGGGCAATGCCCAAGAGGTATAGATATAGGCATTATCGTATCCATCCGGCAACTAGGACGTTTTTAGGCATGCGCATTGCCGTAAATAGAGAGTTAGAAACTTTAGAAACCGCCATAAATAAGACAATTGAATTTTTGAATAAGCAGGGTCGAATTTGCGTGATTTCTTTTCATTCTTTAGAAGACCGGATAGTGAAATTAAGTTTTCGTAAGGCAGCACAAGAGGGGAAAATAAAGATAATTACGCCTAAGCCGCTGACAACTACAATTACTGAAATAGAAACCAATCCCTCAAGCCGTAGCGCAAAGTTGAGGGTTGCCCAAGGGCTTTAAAAGATGAGACTATCTAAGTTTTTAGCCACCGTAAGTCTGGTTACTTTTATCTCTTGCCTTTATGTCTATCAACAGACAGAAATCTTGCGCCTCGCCTACCTCGGCCAAAAGGAAAAGGCAACTTTCGAGGATTTACTTGATAAAAACAGTTTCTTGAGATACAATTTAGAGAAAGGCATTTCCTTAGTGCGTATTGGCGATCGGGTCTCTAAGGCGGCTGATTTTCAAATGCCGGATATTTATCGCTTAGTAAGATTAACGCCTTCTCAAGAAAACTTAAAACTAAGGGCACAGGGGCCCAACAGGAAAAACATAGTAGCTCGCCTCTTTGGTGTCAAAAGACAGGCCGAGGCAAAGACCATCAATCCCTAAACCGGTTTAATTGTGTATATAAGTAATTATCGCCGCAGAGTTGACGCGGTGTTTCTATTTTTTATTCTTTTTTTAATCTTCTGTATCGCCCGCCTATTATTTATCCAATTCTTTCGCTCAAGCTATCTAACGGGGTTAGCCGAAAAACAACACAGCCTATTTGTGGAATTAGAACCCCGGCGCGGGACTATCTACGATGCCAACCTTAAGCCCCAGGCCGTAAATATATCGGTGGATTCAGTTTTTGCCTGCCCTAAAGAGATTCCGGATAGAGAAAAAGAAGCTATTATAAGAAGGCTCTTGCCTATATTAAATGTGGACTATGCTTATCTGAAAGATAGGTTATATCGGAAGAAATCTTTTATCTGGCTTGCCCGCAAGATTACCCCCAAGCAGAGCGAGGAAATCAAGAGGTTGAATATAAAAGGCGTTAATTTTATCAAAGAGAGTAAGCGCTGCTATCCCAACGGTTATCTTACCAGCCAGATTATCGGCTTTGCCGGTCTAGACAATATGGGATTAGAAGGAATTGAATTATATTATAATAAATATCTTAAAGGAGAAAGTGGTTTTGCCTTATTTTTAAGAGATGCGCGTCAAAATAAATTAGAGCTCTGGGAGAAGATGTTCCTGCCGCGCGATGGTTATAATTTAGTATTGACTATTGACGAGGTCATCCAGTATATTGCGGAGAGAGAGCTGGACAAGGCATTTAAGACTTATCATGCCAAAGGCGCAAGTATTGTCGTGATTAACCCGCATACCGGCGCAATCCTTGCCTTAGCAAATCGGCCTACATTTGATTTAAATGAATATACCAATGCCGATAGAGATAAGATTCGCAACCGCTCCATCTGCGACTTATTTGAACCGGGTTCGGTATTCAAAATTGTTACTCTCTCTGCGGCATTAGAAGAGAAAAAAGTAGTTGAGGAAGATAAATTTTTCTGCGAAAATGGGTCTTATCGGGTGGCCAGTCATATTCTCCATGACCATCGGCCGCACGGTTGGCTTACTTTTAGGGAGGTAATCGAGCAATCAAGCAATATCGGCACTACCAAAGTGGCGCAAGTCTTAGGCAGCGACCTGCTTTACCGCTACATAAAACTCTTTGGCTTTGGCGCGAAATTAGGCATTGACCTGCCTGGCGAAATTCCGGGCATGACTAAGGAACCACGGAGTTGGTCTAAGATATCTATCGCGGCTATACCCATAGGGCAAGAGATAGGCGTAACCGCATTGCAATTAGCCAGCGCCATATCTGTAATTGCCAATGGCGGCCAGCTGATGAGGCCTTACCTCGTAAAAGAAATCAGGGATAAATATGGCGAGTCCATCAAGAAGTTTTCGCCCATAATGATTCGCAAGGTTATCTCTTTAGATACGGCGGCACGGGCTAAAAAAATACTTACTGGTGTAATAGAACAAGGCACAGGAAAGTTGGCAAAAATAGAGGGTTTTACTGCCGCAGGCAAAACCGGGACTGCGCAAAAGTTAGAGCCAAATGGGGCATATTCGCACGGTAAATTTATGGCCTCTTTTATTGGTTTTGCTCCGGCAGAAGATCCGCTGATTGCCATTGCCGTGATAATAGATGAACCGCGGCCATATTATTTTGGCGGAGTAGTTGCTGCGCCCGTATTTAAAAATATAGCCAGCGATGTCTTAAGATACCTTAAAATGAAACAACCATCAGATGAGCTCGTCGCCTTAAATGAGACTAAAACAACTCCTTAAATCGATCGATACTTATCAG
>CAYHAI010000153.1:0-20575 GCA_964354585.1 uncultured Planctomycetales bacterium | reverse complement strand
GAAAGTATTAATAAAATTGTAAATGATTTCTCTGAAAAATTAAAAGCATTAAAAACCCGTAGGGAGGAATTATTGGATATAATTCAGGAAACCGATGAGAAAAAGAAAAAAGATGACCTTGAAGAAGAGAGAAAATATATTGAAAAACAAATAAAAGAGGAGAAAAAGGCTTTTGTGAAAAAGTGGAACCTAAAGAAGAAACTCATAGGTGATAAAAAAACCAAAACTCCAGGTTTACTTAAAGACATAATGAAAAAAGAAGCAACTTGGGCAGATAAGCTGACTAAGACATGGCATGGTTTAAGCCACTTCTGTATCATAAGGATAGTATATCCTCTGCTCTGCTTTTCTAAATACTGGGGTATTGAACACAGGATAGCTAGGGTGAACCTCGGTATTTTAATTATTTTAATGTGGTTAGGTGTCGCAGCATGGGTGGCATATTCAATTCCGTATTTAGCAGTTGCTTTGGTTATTGCCTTTGTGCTGCCGGTTATGACGGTTCTACTATTCGCTAATGTTTCTAACCGTGGCGAAAGGTTATTCTGGGCTTCAATATTTGCCACAAGCGGTGTTTATGTATTTGGCATTATGCCGCATCATCTTTTCTGGAAATTGACTACGATTCAATTTGCCACTTTTGGTTTTTGGTTTACGCTGCTGTTGGTTATATTAATAGCTGTTCCGACGGTTATTGCCGCGTATCATATCCACGTAACAATCCGCAGTTACATAGTATTGCAATTGGAGCAATGGAGTAAGGTCGGCCGCTCTCTTACCGGATTGATTTCTATAATTAATCCATTAAGGGTTTTTGGCTCGCATTGGGAAGGTTTCTATAAGAAATGGTTTAAAGAATTTCAGGAAATAGAAGATAATTATATGCAATTGTTCCCTAATGACCAAACCGTGGCAGAAAGCATAACCGAGGATATAATCTGGCTGCACAAGAAAATGTATTTAAGCGATAAAGAAGCAGAATTGTGGCACAAAGCATTAGCCAATCCAAAGGACGGAAAATTTATCCGCCCGAAATCCAAAAAGGCCCGTATGGTTATCTATAATAAATTCTTCAGCATCAGCCAGAAAAAATCAGATACCGATGTTTACGCAATTTTAGAATCCAATAGCAGTAACTTGCACGCTTTTAAAGAGAAGTATTTCTTTGCCCCCGAAGATTATCTGTTGCCCGAGACATTGGACAGCCATCCCGACGATGAAGATATACAAACTAACCTGTTAGGCTATATGGCAAGGAAGTATCAAGGCGCAGAGTGGGATAATGTTATAGAACGCATAAGAGGCACGGGAAGGAATGATGTTGCTGATGCCTTGATTAACATAAAGTTTGATGGCAAGGAATGGGAGTGGGCAGATATTCTTACCATGCTTATTGGAGACGGTAAGCAGGAAGGTTTATTTAAGATTAATGACGTAGATGAAGGCAAGAGGAAAAAAGAGAAGGAAGATTTAGCCGAAGTATTGAACATACTGAGCACATGGATAAGCGAGATGCGGCCGAGCAACTACGCGGCTACAGAGGCTATGGGAAGCGACCAATTTGAGATGCATCTTTATGTAAGCGCTCAATTAGGGGATTATGAATATGGCGATGCTTTACAGCGGCTAAGGCATAAAGATGACGATAAAGTCCTTAAAGTCATTTTGAGCCCTACCGAGATATACGAAACCGTTAGCAAGAAAAAAGAAGCGGATTTGGATGAAGATGAAAAATTATTCAAGAAGAATTACCCTGATTATCAGCGCTTGGTGGATATAAAACTAAAACATATATATCACGAAGTAAGTTTATGGGGGAGCGGAGATGAATTCAGGGTAGACGCTGACGGGCATCTCTTAGAAATGCCTGCGCTGACCAAAGTAGAAAATGCGTTGCCCGGCATCCCGGATATAACCGGTAAGACACCCCGTCAGTGGGCCGATGATTTTATCCAATGGAGAAATGATGATGCAGCAGGTATCCTTAGCACGTTAAGAAAAGATAAAACTATCCGCGGGGATTTTGAAACAGTTACCCGCTTAGCTAACTTTATTATTGGCGCTGAAAAAGCTAAAGTTAATATGGCCCGGCATAAGGCGCCTGATAAGGATAATCCTGATTCGCCCAATGATATCCAGATTCCTCCTCCGGTTAAGAACCAATATATTGGCAATAACCTCTATATGTACTATCCTATTGCCACTAACTATGACGCATGGGTCAGGACTTATCCCGGCCAAAGCGTCTGGAGAACTGCCTGGGCTTCCTATCATGGCAGGAATCCTCATATAGGCGCGATTAACCCGATGATGATGGTCTGGGGCGCAAATGCAAATTCATTCTTCCCCAGCAAATGGGCATTCCCCGTAACCGAAATTTATGCTATTGCTCAGGAAACATGGACAGGCGATGTCCAAAGGGCGCGCAGGGGAGCTCTGACTTTTTACGGTAAAGGATGCTGTCGCCCCGAAGTGGGGGTTATACTTTTTACTCCTCCGGGAGAAGATTCCGGTTCCTTCTTAGTGATTCAGAATAAGCAGCCGTTAATGGAGTCTACCCAGATAGACTGGTTTATGATGGATTGGGGACGTCCGACACTGCTCGATGCTTCTTTAGCAAATACAGAAATGCGCTATGCTTATAACATCACCCGCTTTATGATGGACAGGAACCAGTTCGCAGTATTCTTTAATAAAGATTTGCCTGTTGATAAGAAACTGTCACATTTATTCTTATGGTTCCATTATGTCATAGCAATATTTGCCCTTGTGCTTTTGGCGGCATTGCCGCTGCTTTCTCCGTTTAGCGCCTTTTCTTTCTTAAGGCCGTTGGTATTCTTTGTCGGAGCAAGTTTCTTCTTTATGGAGGCAATTAATACCAACAACTTTATGAGGCATTGGAGGCAGTCCGGCAGTTTCTGGCTGGCCATTGTTTTAGCTTTAAGAGATATCATCATCGCATTCCCATTCTTTGTCCCGTTACTGGCGCTGTTCTTTAAGGGCATCAGCTATGCTTCTCGCGGAATATTCTCCTTTATTTCTACTATCAAGGATACTAAACTTGGAGGGTTTAACAGGATTAGGTATTTTGAGAATGCGATGATGGTGTATTGGCAAGGTGGTTATAAGGGGCTGCCCTTTAACGGCATAGCTTCTATACTGGCTATATTTGGCTTTTTGGTAGGGTTTTTCTTCCTGACGAAATCAGGCGCTGTAATTATTGTCTTATATCTCTTAGCGGCTCTTTCTTTCTTAAGCGGTATGCGCGCTTATGGGCTATTCCTTGACCGCAAAGGCAACCTCAAAGGCATCGGCCTGTTAAAAGCCCTTTGGGGATCTGTCCTGATGTTTTTTATTACAATCATGTTTATTTTTAGAAAACTTACATACCGGTTTTTGATCAACCATTTTGAGGATGATTTAAAGAAGCTTCTTACTCATCCTGTGGTAGTAAGCGAGCTTCCAGAAGCAAAGAAAAAAGCTGCCTCCGGGCAAATGGGTGATATTTTTGGAGATGTGGTGACGGATGAAGTTTGGACGAGCCTGCCTCGGAAGGTAAAAATACTATGCAATATATTCTATTGGTTTAAGGATATGAAACAGAAAGCTCTCTACGACATTATAAATGACCTTGAACCGATTACTCCTGTTCAATCAAAGATGAAATTTAAACATCAGGATGGCACAATAGACGTAATTATTAAAGAAGATTTCAGGCAAAAAGATGTTACCCAAAAGATAAAAGACAGAAAGTTTGAACTTAAAGTTCTCTTTGAGGTGGGTAAAGGTAACGATAAAAAAGAAGCTTGGATAGAGGTTCCAGTCCAGTCCGAGGAGGTTCTTTCTGTTGCCGATCACAATATGAATATGGAGATTAAAGCCATTCCTCAAAAAGTCTCCGGGGACAAGGTTTATCAAAATGTGGAATTCACTATTGGCGAAATTACTAAGGTAATTGCTGTTTCTGAAAAATCCAAGCTTAAACTTAAAGCCAGCACATTTGAATGTGAAGCAGGTGGCAGAAAAGAGAAAAAAGCGGTACTAACTAAGATTTTATTCAATACTACTGAGTTAAGAGAAGGCATTTCAAAGGATATTGATACCGCCAGAGAGCTCGATGATGAGAATATTAAAATCCGCCTGCAGGACAGCGAAGGGAAATGGATAGAGGTTCCTAAAGATCAGGTCGCTATTGAATTTGATACTATACACCTTGAGATTGATCCCGCGAAAATTGATCCTGCTACAGTTAAAATTGACCCTAAAACAGTCAATTTCTCTGCTGAAGAGCTCAAGTCCGCAAAGTGCACATCCGTAGAGTTGACTGTTGATGGTATATCCAGGAAAACAGATATCACTGATAAATCCTCATTAAGGTTTATAGGCGAAGATGTAAAATTTGAGGGCGTGGTAGAAGGCGCCGTTACTATAGAGAATAGGACGGATAAGAAGATTGATGATATATCTAAACTCCCTGAAGGTTTGGCTGGTATTCTTGACAGCGGAGAATACTACGAGGAAGTCTATAAGGAAGATGGCAAAAATAAAAAGAGGCCTGCGCTGAAGAATGCCAGGATAATTATCATAGAGAGGCCAAAGAAAGAGTTTATTGAGAAAATTATGCAGGATATGAAGCTGGATGAGTTAAGCTCGGAAACCAAGGCTGACATGAGAAAAGAAGGAAAAACCGATGAAGCGATTAAAGAGGAAGATGAAAAGACGAAGAAAGCCGAATTAAGCAAGGGCTGTTTCAGGGCTCTTTTGGATTCTTACTATGCGCCTTCGCCTGACCGGCCCGGCTTGATAATCGGCAAAAACTTTTATCCTTCTGCTTCAGACGAGAAGTTTAAGACGAATGAGGATAGGGCAAAGTATTTCGGCGCTATTGATTACAGAACGTTAGTTGAGGAAATTGATGCTTATAGAAAAAAATACAAAAAAGAAGCCCAATATAATATACGTTATTGCTCTTTGGACGCCGGTTTAGGTTCAAGCTTACGCAGGAAAAAGATGGTTATGCAGGAATTCAAAAGAGGTAAATTAGGCTCTAAAGCCGGCGATCTTTGGTTGTTAAAAATTCCTATGGGAAAAGATGATCACGGAGAAGAAAGGTATAGGGTAGTCTCTATCGCTGAAATTAAATTATTGCGCCTTATAGAGGAAGCAAGAAAAAAAAGAAAAAAAGGATTTAAAGGCACTATATCTTTTGAACCGATAGTCAGCGAAGGCAATGACCCTTCTAAGCCGACCTACGATGAATTATTTAAGAAAGCTAAATATTTTGGAGTTGCTCGCAAAATTATTAATAGTTACAGCAAGAAGTCGAACTACACATACGAGAAAGTTTTAGAAAAAATAGACGAAAAATCTTGGACATACGTAAAAGTTTTAGAATACTTAAAAATAGATCATCCGTATTGGATAGTCAGGCCGTATCCTTCCCTGACCACAAATGAAAGAATTCCTACTGATCAGAGAGATGCCAGCGCCAGCCACGGCGAATGGGGCTCTAAATTCCTGACGCAGATGCTTAAGGCTGAGTTTGTATTGGATGAGAACGCCCTTCCTACGATACTTGCTTTCTTCAATGGCGATGGGACTAATAACTTCCCGGATGACTATATTGTAGAGTGGATGATTAAAGGAAAAGTCCCCATAGTTATGTTGACCGCTACTAGGATAGGTATGGATATTAAGGGTGGCATAATCGGTATAGAGTTCTTGCCTGGAGACAAAGTGCGCGTGCGTATGCTTGAGCGCGCCGGAGCTGTTAGTAACGGTCAGACCGAAGAGTTTGAAAAGATGGGGATTGCGGGCGGGATAGGACAACCCGATAAGCAGTATTTTAATACTAATATTGCTTTTTTAAATTATAACCTCTTAGGCAAAATTTTACAGGATTTGCTTAAGGAAGTATTTAACGGAAACGTAAAAGAACTGCAGCGGGTATTTGCCTCGGATTTAATCTCCGGCGAAAAAACAGGGCCTGACGGAGAGAAGTATGTGCAAATTGAAGGCCCTATCGGCAGCTGTTTTATTAATTTGCATAACTTCTGTTTAGATAACGCCAAGGCGCAAGAAATCTTACGTAGCTATGGAGTAGGTGAAGATGGAGTAGGTAAAGGTAAATTGCTGCGCTTTGTCAATGTCAGCACCCCTGCGGATCGCACCAAGTTCTTTACTCCTATTAAATTAATCTTTGATTACATCCTACAGCAAGACACTGATTTCTATGGGCTTAACGAGAAAACTTGGATGCTGGAGAATAATGATTCTTCAAAAGTGCCTCCTTACATTGAATTTAGAGGCATACCTTTCTACGATGACCTGACTAACTGCCAGAAAGCATTCGGTAATAAAGAATCCGGAAAATTCTCCATAATGGGGTTTGTTGCAAAACAGGAATTTTCTAAACTTAATATTGATGTAGATGCTTTATTTGAAAACTTGCTAAAGAATAAGTATATTGACGCCCATAACCTTATCCAGAAGAAATTCTATGAGCTCAAGGGGTATCAGGAAATGGCCTTAGACTCTGTGTATGATGATAAAAAAGAACAGATATATGCTATTTTGAAAGAACGCCATGGCCTTAAGTCATTAGTAATTAAAGGCGCAAGAGAGGTATTATTTACTAAAACAAATCCTACGGATTCAGAGCATCCTTTCTGCCCTGTCTTTATAGGTGAGATTAAAATCAACAATAAGGTTTCTGAATCCGTTTACTTAAATGACATTCTCGAACGTTACTTCGAAGATGGCAAAAAGAAAAAGCCGGAAGATGTCAAGCCAAACGGCAAGCAAGACCACATAGAAGCTATAATTGAAGATGGCACTTATTCGATACGCGACAACAGGCCTTGTTTTGATAATTTAAAGGTCAAATTACGCCTTAGGGCTTCTTCGCAACCAGTTGCTCAGTCCGTTGTTCAAGATCAAGCAGAAATTGAGGCTGAGTTAGCCAAGATTTTGCGAGAGTCATTACCTGAAATTCATGCCCCGCCACATAAAGTTGAAAGAAAAGGTAATATCTTAGAGATAACTATAGATAAAGAGCTCCCCGAGGTAGTAAAAAAGAATCCGCAGATTGCCGAAGAGCTGCTTAGACGTTGGATAATTGAAGGTAGAATTCAGCTTCAAGATGAGCAAGGCAAGCGAATTGAAGTTAAAGAAGAAGATATATTAAGCATTAAGTTTGCCAGTATTCATATTCAGATAAAGTTAGAAGGCGAATATAAAAAGATTCAGTTAGCATATCAGGATAAAACAGGCTCTGTAACAACATCTCCATTAATTTCTCTCCCAGAATTCCAAGTCGAACCCGCCCCTATAGTACCTATAACATCTAATCTAGAACCTGCTGTCCCTGTCAGAACAGAAACAACGAAACCTGAATCACTTATTAATGGACCTGAACAGCCAGAGGCTGCGTTTGTGCTCCAAAAGGAAGATATCGTGGGAGATATTTTAGCAAACGATAAGCCCATTGCGGCCGGTGGGACGATAAAGGCTAAAGTAGGAGAAGAGATTAAGGTTGAAGTAATGATAAAGAGGCCGGAAGGATTAATGAGATTTGGTATTGGTTCCATTGATGGTGGTAAAGATAGAGTTCGCGGAATGCAAAAAGCCCATCCTCATCATGAGTTTGCAATAGAAGTTATGCTGCGACATAATTTAGCGAATAAGGTAATAGAATTGGAAATCCCAGAGGCATGTACTAAAGGATATAGTTTTTCTCAAGATCATTTTATATTTCCTATTTATCTTATTCCAGCTCTCATTGGCCGATTTGAATTTGAAGTTCTTGTGCGTCAAGGGGGTGCCGAATGGATACATACAGGAGTGAGACATATTGAGGTCGCAGGAGAAATTCAAAGTACAGATAATATGGCTGGGGTTTATGGCAAAAAAAGGTTAAGCGAGCTCTCAAATGAGGAATTATTTGCCTTGTCGCCGGATATAGGGGGAAGAAATATCAGCAAAATCCACACGCAAAGAGTGTTTGAATATGGAATGGCGGTGGCCCAAGAATTAGTGAAGGAGGGTATCTTGCGGCCTGAATTGGTTCCTTTGGCGGGCAGAATGTTTATGGCGCATGACTTGGGAGGCACGCATGTGGCTAGTTTTGCAGAAGAAAAAGAAAGAGTGGCTAAAGCCCAAGCCCTGGCAAATAAATATGGCCTACTCAGAAAGGGCACGCCAGAACAAGCCTTCCAGGCTTTGGATGAATTAATTCAACGTAGGCCAGAACTGGCTCCTTATCGTCTTGCAGATAATGCAAAGTTCCATTTAAGTGTGGGTAGGGTAATTGCCGCTGCCTGCGCTCTTGACGGCCAGCCCATTACTCAAGAGGAACAAAACAATCTTTACATTATCTCAAGCCACGAACGTCACGCCATAGATTTATTAAACGATAGAGGGATACAGCTTACTCTTGCGGAAGAGTTCATCATTGCCAATCATTTCCACTACCCCAAAGATTTTAACGGCCTCCAGCAGGTAGCGCAGAGTTCCAACCTTACGGTTGCAGAGTTAAAGTTGCTTTTAGATATCCTCATTTTTGCCGATGTCTGGGAGAACGGGAATAATGCCGGACGCCTCAGCGAAATACGCGATATACATTATCAGACATTCCAGGGAACCTTTGAGCTTTTTGAGAAATTCTACGGCGATAAAGGCATTGATAAACGGCCTAAACAGGCGATGCTCAGGCTGTTAGCCAGAAGAGACCCACGGGTCTTAGAAGTTTTGCATAGAGGCCGGCCCGATGATTCTTCCGATGCTATCCGGCAAGAAGAGTTTGTCTGGGTGGATAGAGTAGTGACTCAATCTAAGCAAGATTTCCCTGGCGGTACCGATGCGATTGACTTGCTGAAGCAGAAAGTCGGGGGAAGAGTTGTATTTAATCCAAGTCTAAGCCAGGAACAAATTGATAAAATCAAAGCCTCGACTCCACGGGTTAAGTCTGCTCTAAACGGCCCATCTCGACTTGTTGACATAGGAGTTGTTGTTTCCAAAGACGATAGTCTTGAAGTAACAAATAATGGTAGCGCTTATGTTTTTAATACCTCTATTGTAAGAATAGATTCAGCCTTTAGTCAGATTCTCAATGGTTCTCTAATTGATAAGATTGCCGATATAGCGCGCAAGAGGGGCAGAGAGCCGGTATATATTCTTGATTGGGGACCTGGTGATTTAACAGCAGTGATTGGATTAGCTAATGAGTTGGAAAAAAGATTAGGAAGAGATAATAACGTATTTATAATCGGCTATGGCAATATGTATTCACCAAAAAATATTGACGCAATACCTAAGAACGTTTTGTTTATTTGTGATGTAGCGGAAAATCTTGCGGAACAGGTAAAAACACAGATTGGAGATGTAAAAATAGATGTGATTTACAGTTGGTACGGCTTAAGTGCTTGGGATATGGTATATGAGAAGGAAGAGTTTATAGAGTATATTGGAGAACTTGAAAAACTATTATCCAAAGACGGATTCATAATTACTGATGATGTTGATTTTCAAGGGCAGGGAGAATCCGACCTTATGAAAGGAATAAAAGAAAATACTAATCTGGAGGTTAAAGAAGCGGCTGTTAAAGCATTGCGCTATACAGGCTACGTCATGCTTGCAATCCACGGAGCTGCCAATTCTGATGCCATCCGCCAAGAAAAGTTTGTCGGGGTAGGTAGACAGATACACTCCGCGGAGCAAGGTTCTGCCAGCACCCGGCCAGGCAAGGTTACGCCTACGCAAAAGGGGATAACTGTGGATATGGGCGCTGAAAGGATACAGCAAAAGATTAGCCAGCTTCAGGCGGTTTGCGCTCAGTTAAGAATTGACTTCTATAA
This sequence comes from uncultured Planctomycetales bacterium, assembly GCA_964354585.1. Lineage (GTDB taxonomy): Bacteria > Omnitrophota > Gorgyraeia > Gygaellales > Profunditerraquicolaceae > CAYHAI01. Next base: position 10,721 of record CAYHAI010000153.1, on the reverse strand, counting down.
AACATACCTTCCTTATGCTGCAACTACTTTGGAAAAACGAGCCAAGGCTCTGATGGCGAAAGGTATCCTTGCCGACGATGTAAAGCCCGTCCTTCTCAGATATCAAGGATATCTGAGAAGAATTGAACAGAATGATATTTCTACTCCGCATAAGCAGGAATTATTGGGATGCGCGCAAAAGAAAATCGCAGAATTAGGTCAGAAAATTCAGAGATTGGAAATTAAAAAGCAAAAACATTTAAGCCTTAAGGAAGTAAAGAGATTAGATAGCTATAAGAAATTGTTAAAAGAAGCCAAACCTCTCACTTCCAAAATTACGGCGCAGAAGATTCAGGAATTGGCGTCGCAGCAAAAGGCGCAGGCGCCGCCGGCTGCAACTGAAACTGAAGGGCAGAGACTAAACCGGCTTTTGGAAGTCGGTTTTGCCGGGGGTGACTTCTTTGAATTGAACAGGACTATTGGCGCGGGGTTAAGTTTTGTCGGTAATAATCCCGAATACCGCGCGGGATTTGTTTCTTGGATAAAGGCGAACTTTAAAGGCATAAAAACAATCCTTTCTCTTGGGTGCGGGAGGGGGGAATTGGAAAAAGATTTACAGGATGCCGGATTTGAAATTACAGGCGTGGAATATGACGGAAACTTTGTGGCAATTTGTGATAGCAAAGGTTTAAAACAAGTTTATTCAGGCGATGCGCGCAACCTGGCGGCAGTCCGGCAGTTAAACGGAAAGAAATTTGATTTGGTTATTTTTAATGAACGCCTTGGCACGATTGGGCTAAAGGCCTTAGCTGGCGCGGCAGAGTTTATTAATGACGGCGGTTATATATTAATTGGCGAGTATCCTTGCCAGCAGGAAACTCCTTATCAATACGGCGATCTATCTGTATTGAGATTGCCTGTTTCACTTATGGAATCAAGGCTTGCCGAATACAATTTTATTAACGTCGGCCATAAACAAGGCGAGGAAACCGGACGCTTCCTGAATGAAGGCTATATGGCTTGGGTTTATGGTGCAAAGCCAGCGAAGCTTGCCAAACCTTATTCTGCAATTATTGCTGATATTGATGGAACATTATCCGATACATGCCAATCTTTTCCAAGGCAGATAATCGGTAAACTTCTTTACTTCCTTGAGAAAGGCATTTATGTTGCTTTGGTTACCTCCCAAGGCATTGAAGAAGTAAGAGAGTATTTTGTTAAGCAAATTCCTCAAAATAAAATTGAACTTTTAGTTAATCTGTTTATTTATTCTGCTACAGGCGCTCAATGTTGGGCCTATGGTGTTCAGACCAAAGGAATGGATAGATTGCTATATGATAAATTCCAAGAGGCTCTTCCGGGAGTAAGTATAGATGAAGTTGCTAAAGTTGTGGAACAGGAATTAGATAGTTTAGGTTTAAATTGGGCATTTATCCGCGGAGCTCAAAAAGCCGATGGAGATAAAATTGCTATTCATGACCGCAGTGCGCAGGTAGGAATTGGTAATATCCATCCGCGTGAGAAAGTAGATATTATTAAAGAGAGGTTAATACAGATATTCCAAAAGCATAACTGGCCGCTTATTCCATTTAGGCCATCAAGGCATACTTTACATATATTAGTTAAAGGAGTAGATAAATCTATCGCAGTTACTCATTTGCAAAAATTCTTGAAAGAACAACTAAGGCAAGAAATCCCAGCAGAGGCGATTGTAGTTATAGGAAATGCTTTCGGCAAAAACGGCCTTGACAGAGGGATGATTGTTCAAGGGGCCAAGAATTATTCCGTAGGCACAAAAGATAATTTATCAGAAGGAGTAAAATTCTTTGGCGCAGGCGGAGAGTTTGGCTGGCAGAGGACAAATAAACTATTTGAGAAGATTATAGAAAAAATGCAGCCACTTCAAAAGAGTGGAAGAAAATTAAAGGAATTGCATAATCAGAATAATATAATTATTTCAGTCCTCCTTGTTGGTTTAACCCTGCTTTTAACTGGTTGCTCTGACACTGAAAATACAGCTCAAGCCGCAGCATTAATTTCGCAACTAATTAATTTCGCCTCAAACCGCCATCTCTTAATTTATTGTTTGATAGGTGTATGGGGATTAGCATGGCTTATAGTAATATTTAATAGGACAGTTAAGTCGTTAGTTAGAAATCTCAGCTATAATTTTATGAGAGGTATTCTTGCACATTTATGGGATTTTGACGTATGTCTGCGAATAGGTTTTATTATCCATGCGTTTGTTGGGCCGGTACTAATAATACTTAACGATCACGGATTTCTTACATCTGATCTTTATTTTCGTGATACATTGCATGAGTGGATTGTGGGTTTGTGGATTGGTGGCATGCTGTTATGTTTCATTGGCCCACTTTTAATAGGCTGCGCTTCAATAATAATATTGATCCTGCTTTTTTATGCAGCAGTATTTAGTTCTATTCCCATTTTAGTTATATTTACACAAACCCAGCTGGTAGTAGCTCCCAATAGGATATGGCTACGTTTGATTAAGAAATTGAAAGATGAAGACTGGCGTATCCGCGAGGCCGCCGAATATGCCCTTAGTAAGATTGGTAAACTAGCCGTCCCATTCCTAATAAAGGCATTAGAGGATGAAGACCGGCGTGTCCGTGAATCCGTCGGATATGCTCTTGGTAATATCGGAGCCTTAACCACAGAACTTAAGGTAAAAAGATATATTGTTGATTTAAAGGATGAAAACCCACGTACCCGCGGGGTCGCCGCAGAAGCATTGGTTAAAATCGGCCCAGAGGCAAAACCAGCTGTCCCCGCCCTGATAAAGGCATTAGGGGATAGTGACTCATGGGTCCAACCTAACGCCGCAGAAGCATTGGGTGAAATCGGCCTGCCAGCAGTTCCTGCCCTAATTCAGGCATTAGGGGATGGTGAAGATGATGTCCGATCTAACGCTACAGAAGCGCTGGGTAAGATTGGCCCTGTTGCCAAAGAAGCCATCCCCGCCCTGATAAAGGCATTAGAGGATGAAAACTGGCGTGTCCGTGAATCCGCAGGAAAAGCTTTAGTTAAAATTGCCCGATCAGCAGATGAAGCAACCAGAGATGAAATCTCCGCATATTTTGTTACTGCCATAAGACAGAATCCTTCTGAAGAAAGCATTAAATTATTATGCAGGATTAATGGGGCCGATGAAAAGGATGTAGAAACTATCAGTCATCTTATCAGAGATGACAAAACTCTCTTTACCAAAGCCGCATCCACACAGGAAATCCTATCGCGGGTTAAAACTATGGCGCAATTAGTATCTGAATTACGAAAAAATAATATTCAGCCTACTCCTGCCTTAGTGGAGATGGCTCGCTCTGCCAAAGATCGCAGCGGACTTATTCAGTCCTGGGAGCAAGAGATAAGAAGGATTCACGATCAGGGAGCATTTGATTCCAATAACAGTCTGCACATTGAATTGGGATATGTTATGCTTCAGAGATTAGTTGAAAAGAAGAAGAAAATAAGAAGAAATATAACATATCAGGATTATTTAGAATTAGTAAAAGCTTATAAAAAGGATAGGCTTGGTTTAATTCTAGATAATGGGAATATATCCTCTACGGAAAAAGCAGAACTTGTCTATCTTGCTTATGAGGCGATGGTATTAAAGGGATTTATTGATGAAGTAGTAGAAAGAGCAAGAAAATTAGGCCTACCCGTAGTAATTGTAGAAAATCTAAGTTATGGTGCAGTAGCCTTGGGGCCTATAAGGGAGGAATTAGAAAATCAGGGGATAAGGATAATCTCAACCAAGGTAGGTTCTACAGATTGTCATAACAATCCTCACTATATTAAAGAAGGATTATTTGAAGAAAGGGATATTAAGTTCATATTAGAAAATAGGCCTATTGTTATTGTAGTAGATGGTTCGAGTTCTGTGGCTAATCCTCAAAGGTCTTTGCCCCATTATCCTGATGCCTATCAAGGATACCGTAATTACTTTGTGGCTGTAAATGAAGCTTTAAATACAAAGGTAGATTATTCAGCTGGCATTGGAGTAAGCAAGGAATTCTTAGAAGGACTAAGAAGAGAGAGTAGTTTCCAGAGATTAGTAAAGAGAATGGAGGCTCTCTCTAAGCAAATACAAGATAAGTCCCCATATAGAATGGACTTCTGGTATGCTGGAAATAGAATCCTTCATATTCGTGAGCGTAAGAGGTCGCAAGGGGTAGAGCACGCACCCCCTTCTGTATATGCCAAGGATATAAGCCAGCCCACTCTCATTATTGCTCAGACCTGTTTAGAAGATGAAGTTGTTCCCTCCTGGGTTAAGAAAGAAGCTAAAGAGGAAGGGCACGCTACGGGTTATTATGATGACCGAGACCATTTCGCAAGATATTATTTATATTTTGATAATTCTGGTCCTCATTTCCATAGGGTATTTAGAAGAATTACAAGGAAGGCATATCAGAGACTAAAAGAATTAAATCCCCAGAAACGACAGAAAGAGACTCCCCCAATTATTTTACCAGAAAGACAAATCAAAGGCTTTATCTTTGATTTAGATGGAGTCCTTGCTCTCTTAGGCCAACCAATATCACCTTCTCTATTGGAAAGATTAAAGATTGTTTTAGAAAACAAAAGACCCATTGCTATTATTACAGAAGAAAGGGAAGAGAATTTAGAGGTAAGGGTATGGTCTTTGATACCTCAAGAATTAAGACAATATCTCCGCATTTATTCTAACGGAGGAACAATTGGGTTCGGCTTTGATGCCAAAGGAGAGAAAGTTATCTACTATCGCTTTGTCCTGGAGGCAAAAAACCGGGCAGATATTTTAGAAGTAGTTGATTCCGTTCTTAAAAACAAGCCTTATGCCATCGAGCATCGAGATTGCAAAGTAAAGGTAAGATTAGGACATAAGATAAGAAAACAAAGAAAAACGTTTACTAAAGCCATTAATGCAGATTTAAAAGAGAAAGGTTTAGAGGCGGCTGTATCCTACCAAGGCAGAAGATACATAAACGTCTTTATGTTTGATAAAGTTGATGCTGCAAGGGATTTTATGGGCAGGTGCGCCCTTAAAGAAGAAGATGTGCTTATAATTGGTGATAGTGCTAGAAGCTTTGGCACCGACAGAAGACTTCTTACCTCTTTCCCTAAAGCTGTTTCTATTAATGTAGGAAGCACCTCGCCAACCATTACTGGAGAGAACCCGAATATTATTCAAACCGATGTAGAGAATCTATCCGCGACTAAAATGATCCTTGAGGCTGTGAAAGAACGATTAGCTTCTATAACAAAAGCCTTCCCCGCCACTGCCCAGGCCATAGATATTCCGGCGGTTTCATTTAAGGTGCGGGTTTCTCAGCAGGAGGGGGCGGAAGAGACATGGGTTAAGTTTAGCACCGGAATAGGTTTTCGCTGCTACAATCCGCAAGGAAAACTTGTGTTTGAGGAGGAATCAGTGCTGGATATGAGCACGGGAACAGTCTTCTTTGACGACAGGACACACATCTATAACCAGCAGGAATATAACCGTTTCCAGCAGCTCTCAAAAATGAACCTGATTAAGTTTACTAATATCGAGCCATATTTTTCTCCCGGAGGCATCTCTGCGCCTATCAGCGAGAAAGCGTTGCCCCGAATCATTGCCGAAGCCTTCACCCGCAGGCAGAAGGAAAATCCGCAGGCCTTTGCGGTTTGGATTGGCGAGCAGAAAGCACGAGAGTTTACGCTTGAATTCCATGGCAGGGCTGGTGAGATTGGCCAAGCTAGCCACAATTATATAGGTATACACTGGCGCTTGGACCGCGCGCCGCCAGAAGCACCTGCGCTCAACACCCCCGAATACCTCCAAGACCTGCTCAATACCTTAGAAGCAGTCTTCGACCACGAATCCATCCATTTAGTCCGACTAGAACTGCCTGAAGCAGTGGTTCAGCAGATAAACGCCAATTTCCTCAATAATAATCGTCACCTTTTAAAATCTATGATACGCTTCATTGGCCCGTCCACTAATAATGGCATTAGAGCCAAGGAAAGATGGCTTTATATTTTAACTCAGATGGAACAAAATAAGATTCAAGAGTTTTGGCAGATTATTCCGGCTCAAGATGCCAAGGTATTAGTTGCCCTTTCAGAAGAAGAAAACGGAAGCTTCAAGCGTATCAGTGCCAACGATAGCAAGGCGCATCTAAAACCCGGAGTTTACCTTAATGGAAAACCGTGGAAAGATAGATTCTATCCTTGGCCAGAGATTAATGCGCATTTAGAAAAGTTGCAGGATGCGCTGGGCTCAAGAGAAGTTATTATTATCCCTTACGGCAACCTCTATATGAACAAGCACTTTGTGGTCTTTAGAAGAGAAAGTGATGGTCGAGGCGTAATTTATCATTGCGCTGGCGAATTTGATCAAGAAGGGTTCTCCATACATCATTACAAGGTGCGCAGGTATACTTGTTTTGTAGTTTACACCAGCGGTAAAAAACAGATTGAGTGTTTAGAGTTTATAAAGGGCATAAGGGGCAGCGAAGATAGAATTGAGCGCGTAAGTGATAAAGAAGATATTACTCATGAGGTGCAAATAGCCTTCTTTGGCCAGCAAACCTTAAAAGACGGTAAATACCAGCCTCCCCAAAAAGAAGAGTTCGACGCGGAGCATTTAAAGGGAAAATATCAACATAGCTTGCTGGGTTTAACCGAAAAAGGAGAAATCATTGTTGCCGTTTTCGGCGGAGACAGAAATAAAGGTGAAGGCATAAATATAGGAGACGAAAAGGAAGCGCGTAAGTTTATAGAAAGATTTGCCCAGGGAAAAGGCATAAAAGACACAATTATCTTGGCTAACGGCGGAGATGTGAATTTGCATCATAACGATGAATTAGTGGTTGCTTCACCAGCAGGAAAAAAAGATGCTACTTATGCGCGGACGGCTTTTTCAGCAGTTTTAGCCATTGCCTTTGGGGTCAGGCCGGATTATTTATATCCAGATTTAACCACTGATATTCAGGAAACCAAGCAACCGCTGGATGGCGTAATTGATGAGCTAATTAAACGCCAGGCAAAGGCAGGTTTTGGTTTTGCGGATTATTGGAATTCTGAACTTACGCTTGGCGAGGTGCGTGAAAAATATGTCCGGCAAGATGCCCAGAGAGAGGCAGTATATGATAAATACTTGAAGGAAGAAGAGCCTCAAGAGAAGATGCTAGGTGAAAAGAAGATTGGTATCTTTACCGTGATGAAAAATCTCTGGCGGCCTTTGCGTCGGGCAGGATTCCCGGGAACCAAGAAAAAAGGCGAGCCCGGAGCAGTTAATGACGGATGCTTTATTTGCCTTCCCAATATCGCACCTATCCAAAAAGGAGCGTATTTCTTTAAGAGAATAATCGCAGGCACGTTGAGCTTTATTATTTTAGTCCAACCATTTCCCATTCTATCGGGGCATGTTACTTTAGCCTGCGCAGAGCATATTGAGCAAGAACTAAGCAAGGAACATCTTGATTTTATGTTAGATGTAGCCGAGAAAAACAATGAATTTTGCTTTGTCTTTAATAGCAAGGATAAAGGTGGCGCAAGCATTAAGGACCATCTGCATTTCCATGTCTTTAAAGGAAGGACGCCCATTGAAGATGTCGGACTGGTGCCTATGGCTCAAACTGAAGGATTGAAGGTAAGCAAACTGGATTCCAGCTGGCCTATAGTTACCTTTGCCTTAGAAGGAAAGAAAGAAAGGATTTCCGCTTTAGTTTGGAATATAATTCAAGCGGCTAATCAGAAAAAGATAGGCTTCAATATTCTGGCCACGCGCAACGCGGATGGTGAGTTAAGGGTCTACTTTATCCCCAGACGCAGGGTAAGACCCAATAGAGAAAACAGTCATGAATTTGGCGGCGTAGAAATAGTTGGCTTTATCCTTGCCGAATCTACCCAGGAATTTAATGCTATTTCAAAGGAGCAAATCATCATTCAGGATTTTAAGGATGTAGGTTTTTCTCAAGATAAATGCGCCAAGATAGATTTTATAAATGACATTATACTTAAAGAACATCAGCAGAAAGAAGTGCTGAAATATCCCAACCCACGCGACCCTAATTTGCAGTTAGATGATTATGACCGTAAACACTATTATTGGGATGCCCAGACTGGTTATTGGCGCTCCAAGAAATATCCCAGACTAGTTTTAGGCAGCTGGGAAGATGTGAAGAAATCTACCAAGAAAGATGCTGCGCCAACAGATATGGAGAACCACGTGGCGATTAGGATGGCTTGTGGTTATACCATTTATGTTTTTGATGCGCATCGGTATTCTGAAGATTATCTTAAAGAGGCAGAGGCAAGGGGAGAAGTTGGTCGACATAAAAATAAACAGTTATGGATTGATGACCATCCTGATACGCAAGATATTAATGAGCCTGATGCTGAGGTTGCCAGAAAGATTGCCGAAGACGGCTGGGTAGATACTCATATCTGGGTTTATTTTGATGACCAGACTGATTTGAGAAGAGGTAGGGATATTCTTGGCCCAGACGAGAAATTAGCCAAATTAGGAGTAACCAACAACAGATGCCATTATTTACGCTATTTTGAACTAAAGCAAAGACCACGCAATACCAAAGCCATATTTAATATTGACACAGATGCCGATGAGAGTGAACCAATATTGAAGTTTATTAAAGATGTTTACAGCAGAGATGGAGTTACTTCGTCTACAGTCCATATTTCTACTTCTCCGCCAAATGTTACCGAGGGCCCTGAAATGGATAAGGCTTACAGCGAGCTCGATGGTTTTGCCTATCCTGATGGCTATGGAACAGTAGAAAGATGTCAGAAGCTCGCCAGAGATATTCCGACGATTTTTACCCACTGCTGCCCGCAAGAGAAACAAGTAGGTTATCAAAGAGTTACGAGTAATATTATAGTTGGAGGTAAAAATCTTACGGTTATTGATGAGGAAAGAATTAATCCTGACCTACTTGAACCAACGGAAGTTATTGTGCCTAAACCAGAAGGGAAGGCAAAGGTTGAGCAGTTAGCCGAAGGAGTCTTAAGAAAAGGAAAGGTTGGTGTGATTACCGTAGCAGGGGGGGCATCTTCACGCGCAAGGCTTGATTATCCTAAAGGTATGCATCCGATTGCTCCGCTTTCCCAAAAGACCCTCTTTGAGATTTTTGCGGCTGAACTTCTTGCTGTCAGAGAGCGTTACGGCAAACCGATCCCCTGGTTTATTATGACCTCAGAAATTACCGACCAACCCACTCGCCAATATTTTGCTGAGCATAACTATTTTAATTTGGGCAAAGAAAATATTGTTTTCATTAAACAGGAAAACCTATCCGCATTTAAAACAGGCACTCGAGAAATAGTCTGGAAAGATGAAAATACAATGCTTACTTTTGGCAATGGTCATGGCGGAATTTTTCAGGCGATGCGCGATTCCAGAGCGCGCACTGGCGGCGGTATCTTTAGCGAGGTTAGTGCGTTAGAAGAGGCCAAACGAAGAAATATTCATACCTTCTTCTCTTTCCAGGTTGATAATCCTTTACTGGTATTGAATAAAATAGCTTTGGGCCACCACTTAGAAAAGGCGTCAGATTTCACCACGGTTTTGGTGCGCAAAAGGGAGCCCACAGAGGGTCTGGGAATACCCGCAAAAGACAAAATCACTGGCACGGTTTTTATGGTTGAATACAATCAGCCAGCAGCCGAGATTTTGAGGGAAAGGCCGGGTTTTGCAGATGGTTCAATCGCCAGATTCATATTCTCCTACGATTTCTTAGCTACTGTAGATAAGCCGCCTTATCATCTTATTCCTCATAAGAAAGCCAAGATATTTGTAGATGGTCAAATCCAAGATGGCTGGATAGATAAATTTGAGTGTCTCAACTTTGATACTTTGCCGCAGGCAAAAGCGCCGCTTTTTGTGGTATTGCCCAGAGAAGAATGTTTTGCTCCCTTTAAGAATATGCAAGGGCTTGATTCTCCGGAGACCGTAGCCAAGGCTATTTCTGACTTAGGCAAGAGGTGGTTACGGAAATCCGGTGTAGCTGCAGAAATCTCTGAGGAAAGCGTAGTAGAACTCTCGCCTGTCTTTGCCACTGGGCCAGAGGATATCGCGGCAAAAATTAGCCAGGGCATTAAGGTAAAAGGAAAGTCTAAATTATATCTGGATGGCAAAAAGATTAAGATTGGTAACAATGTCGTTATTGACAATGGCGAACTAATCATTAAATTACAAAATCCCTACGAAGATAAATTAGAAGTTCCGGATAATACCACGATAAGTTTACTTGAAATGCCTGTGAATTCCAAACGGCTTATGAACGATGACGGTGGCCTGACGCCTAGCCCCTATCCTCTGCCTGTGCCTGAAAAAGCCCATCAAGAGGCAATCGCCAAATATGGCAGGGATAGAGTATTAACTGATATAGAGGTAGCAGGTTTTGCTTTAGAGCAGCCTGAAAAATTCCTCGATAACCACTTTGAAGTCTTAAGGCAAAGGTTGGAGCAATTAGAACAACTCCTTGGCCGCGCACCGCCGCAGCTCAGCTCTCAGCTCTCAGCTTTCAGCTCTCAGCTGAGATGGCGCTTAATTATTACTACCAACCTAAAACTCACCCAAGGCAATGTTGCGGCTTGCGATATCTCATCCAAGACCGTCTATATCCATCCGTATTACTTTGAAATCTCAGCCGAAGATTTAGCCAAAGAAGGACTCAGTTTAGAACAGCTCCAGCTGAAAATCCTCTACCACGAACTCATCAGCCATATCG
>CAYHAI010000152.1:0-3353 GCA_964354585.1 uncultured Planctomycetales bacterium | reverse complement strand
TATGATGATGATGGAACTGGAGCTCCTTACACTTTTGATACCCATGAGCATGGTACATGGGGTACTGGGGCCTTCACTATAAACTTAATTGGCCTAACACCTGGTGATACTTATTGGGGTAGGCCTTATGCTACTAACTCTAAAGGGACTGCTTATGGGGCAGAAGTGACTTGGACCCAAGAACTCAATCAGCCTTCTGTTACTACAAAGTTAGTTACAGGCTTTGAGGGCACTTGGGCTATTTTGAATGGGGAAGTAACCGATGTAAATGATACCCAGATAGAGGAAATAGGGTTTGACATTGGCCTTACATCAACTACATTGACTACTAGTTGGACTAAGGTTCAATTTATGGGTTTAGGAGACTTCTCTGGTAGAGTGGATGGCTTAACCAGAGCAACCCAGTATTGGTATCGTGCCAAGGCAAAGAATAGCTTGGGTGATTGGGGTTATGGTACTAACATGACCTTCTCAACCCAAGGTAGTGACTCCTTGTTTGAGTATCTCAATACAGGGGATGATTCCAATATTGAGGTTGGGGGGACCAATACTACTGGCCAAACTTTTACAACTCCTGATATTGTCCCTCATACTATCACTCAAGTGAGAGTCAAGATATACAGTGAGGGGACCCCTGGGACCTTATATGCTAAGATTTACCATACATCTGCAGGTGTGGCCACAGGTTTAGCTATAGGTACAGGTGATATAAATGGCAGTACTGTTGGAACAGACCCTGCTGGCATCTGGTATGCAATTCCAATGGATGAGGAGGTACTTCCTGATGCTGATACAATGTATGCTCTAGTACTTTCTACACCAAGTGGTGATACCACGAACTCAATTCACTGGATGGTAGACACTGGTAACGGCTATGCTGATGGTACAGAGATAACATCTACCAACTCTGGTATAACTTGGAGTACAGTACCTGCCAATGATATGATGTTTGAGATCTGGGGTGCTTCAGGTATGTCTATTGGTAATGCCCAAGCCTTCAGGTCTTTGTATGAGACAGGTGACCAACTGTTTGTTGCAGCATATAAGGTTATACCTGATGATGATAGAAAGACGGACGACTGTACTAGGTACTTCAATATTCAGCTACTTGAGGGTACTACCATTAGGGGCCAGGTTAAAATGCCTGCTTGGGGTTATAAACCAGTAGCCATATACCTTTCAGCAGATGCAGCTGTTTCTTGGGGGGCAGTCAATGGAACCAAGATAAGGATAGCAGGAACTGCTGGCTCAGACTTCTCAACCTACTTAGCAGATTATGAGTTAACTGCTTCTGATTGGAGGGGTTCGGACTTAACTTTCTTGGATACTTGGGTTATAATACAGGCAGGTGATATAGAGGACTACTACTCAACTACACTAGTGGCTTATATAGGGGATACGGCGCTACTTAATGACTTGGGTGGTACTATATTTGCTACAGGTATGCCTGGTATAGGCTCCCTTAGACCTGATATTTTCCAAACTGCAGATGTATCTGTGGATAACCCACCTAAAGTACATACTGATAGTTATGTTACTGAGATTACAGGTTTCTTTGGTGCTAAAATGCAAAGTACATGGGAGGACCTTTCAGACTTACTTGGTGTAGATGCTTCTTTTGTTGGCACAGGTTTTTGGTTCATAATAGGTGGTACTGTTATTGGAGTTGTTGGTGCAGCAGTAGGCTATGGGCCCATTGCAATTATTGTATCAATACCTTTCTTCCTAGTTGGAGCATTTGGTGGACTAGACTTAAGGTACTTGCTACTTATAACAGCTCTGGTATTCTTACTTGTAGTTGCAAAGTTCACTATTGGGAAGGGGGGCTAGCATGAAGCTTCGCCTATTAGCATTAGTATTCATAATAGTGGCATTGATTCTACCTTTGGTTTCCTTCCCTGAGGTAGCACTTGCCGGCAATGAGACAGGTGTTGGTGGTAAGGAAGAAGGGAATATCACACCTACCCCTACACCTACACCCACTCCCAGTGTACCTGTACTTGCCAAGTCTGACATTTATATGACCAAGGCCTATCCTACTCTTACTTTTGAGGGGAATCCTGACACTTTTGGCTACCTTTACCATAGATTCGGATTAGATGGTACTATTGAGGTTTGGGATAATCTAGGGGATAGAATACTACTCTCCTTACCTTCAATAACTACCTCAAAGGTAGTCTCTAAATCTCCTACTTATAAACTTTACAGTGAAGGGTCAAAGGTTTGGTATGAGTACACTGCTACTGTGGACACAAAGGCTGCAGATGCCTCTTTCCAGATAGTTTTTGACTTTGCCTCCAAGACCAATGGTGTGGAGGTAATATTAAAAGGTACTATGCCTGAAGAAGGCAAGGTGGCTTTCCCCATAACGACTCTAAAAGAGAAAGTTTCTGGAGCCTATAGGGTTTCCTCCGTTACTAAGAATGACAAGGGTGAAATTATAGGAAGTGTGGGCTTTGATTGGGCAGATGCCCCAACTGAAGTATCCAAATCAGTGGATTCTGCCTCAGTGGACTTTACTGTAGGAAAGACCTTTAATATAGATCCTACTACAGTAGGAACAACAACAACAGTTAGTGCAACATATGAGTCGTTTCAGAGAAAGACTTTCTACTATAATGGTAGGGACTGGGCTTTCTACTCTGATGGAACAGACCTAGTCTACAGAACCTCTCCCGACTATGGGGCCTCGTGGTCTGCAGCTACTGTGGTAAAGACAGTGTGTGCATCCGGAGTGTTCTTTGATATAGAGTTTGATGGGACATATGCACACTATGCTGTTGCTGACAACACTGGTACAAACTATGTTCATTACAGGAGATTTATTCCTAATGCTGATGGTACAGTAACTTATAGTGCCGCTGAGCAGAATGCAGCCACTAGTTCCTATGCTTTCTACGGTTGTAGCATCACAACGAGCTCAGCGGGGGGTACTCCCTATATATCTTACCAACTGTATAACGAAGTTACTTCTTCTGCGGAGATTCGATTGACTAAGTCCTCTACTACAGATGGGACTTGGTCCACTGCATCAGGATTTCCCAAGGATGTTAGGTTGCTAGATACCACAGGTGCCTCACAGGTTGTATCATCTGCTGCAGGCAAGGTTATTGTAATATACGCAGATGCAGCCACAACAACGCTTATGTCCCGTACCTGGGATGGGGCTACGCTGTTAGGTGAAAGAACTATCTCATCAGACAATGCCTTGTATATGGCTAACTCTGCTGTGGCTGAGGGTGAGACTATACACCTAATACATGATGCTCAGGGAGAAGGGGCCTACCCCATCATGTATAGTACATATACTATGGCCTCTGACTTGTGGTCCGCTGAGACAACACTATCTGCAA
>CAYHAI010000151.1:0-2812 GCA_964354585.1 uncultured Planctomycetales bacterium | reverse complement strand
TACCAAAGGCGCATTTAAAGGCTTGTATAAATTTACCAGTAACTCTTTTGCCTTCTTAGACTCTACGCCAATAACCACTCTATCCGGATGCATAAAATCGTTTATCGCCTGACCTTCCCTTAAAAACTCCGGATTCGAGGCCACATCGAATTTAACCTTACCTTTGATATAGGTCTGGATGGTGCGTTTAACCCAAGCGCCGGTCTCCACCGGAACCGTAGATTTTTCTACAATTAAACAATATTGGGTCATATTCCTGGCAATATTACGCGCCACATTCTCAATGCCGGTAAGGTCTGCTTCGCCATTCTCTAAAGACGGCGTGCCTACGGCAATAAAGATAATTTCAGAATTTCTCACTGCCTCTTTAATACTAGAGGTGAACTTAAGCCTTTTCTTTTTTGTATTTATAGCAATTAGCTCCTTTAAACCAGGTTCATATATAGGTATGACGCCTTTTTTAAGCAGGGCTATCTTTTTCGTATCATTGTCCGCGCAGATAACCTCATTGCCTAACTCTGCAAAACAGGCGCCGGTGACTAAACCCACATATCCTGAACCAATGATTGAAATATTCATATTAAATTTAGGGATTCGATTGCGAACCCGGCTTAGGCATATGATAACTCTGGTTATATTCAAATTCTATTTCCGGAAACGCCTTGAGCCTGAAGACAAACCAAACACTTTCGCCATAGCCCCTTTTTATATTATAAGTAAAGTCCACAGTCCAACAATGGAAGTCGCGGGAAACAACATATTCCTGTTCTCTTAAACCTTTTTTTAAGCCGGGGCTATGGCCGCTGTTGCGCTGCTGGTAAAGTGAAAATCTCCACTTCGGACTAAAACGCCAATTAAAACTATAAGTGAATTCGTTGCTACCCTTTCTCTGATAACGCTGACCAAACCCAATAGTTCGTTCTTCTGCAAAGTTAAGGTTAATATCATAATTTGCATTAGAAAAACGCTTGTAACCTTCAGTGTATTTGTCAGTGTGTTTATAAGTGGCATCGGCATTTAGGGTCATCCAAGAATAAGGTAAGAGTTTTAATTCAAAAAGGAAATCCGAGAAGCTACTTCCTCGCTTCACCCCTGATTTTGGCTTAATAGTATAAGCGCTACTTACATTAAGGTCGGCTAAATCTACGCTTTGGCCATTGCGCTTTGTCTGTAACTTGTTGGATAACCCCAATGAAGTAGAAGGACTGCCGACAGAAGCCCCTCCTCCGAATCTTGGCGTACCAGCCGGCATAGTTGAGGCCTTGCTGTAAGAATAACCTGCGGTAGGGGTAATAATATGCCTTAAGTTATTGATATCCAAGCCCAAAAAATTCGATTTCACCTTAAAAAGGCGATAAAATTTGGTGCTGGCATCTGAACCTGTAGAAAAAGTAACCACCGAAGTTGCGCCATAAGTGCTTTTATCATTATACGTTTCTTGACCAGAAATAAAAGGGGTCAAATTAATAATTGCTATTTTTGTCGGCAGAGAAATTCTATTAGTGGTATCAAAACTATTATAAGTTGTATCATTCCAAGAAGGCGAAGGCACGGCATTTTTAGAATTATAGTTTACATACGAACTACTATGTTCAAAATAAAATGGGCTCTCGTCAATTTGCAGATTAGGTAGAGTGTATTTTATCTCCGGTAATTTTTCTTCTTGGCTATACCAACGGTTAACCCGTTTCTGCATCAGAAAATCCAGAGTTGAATAACCAAAAGAACGGTGCATTAAAACATAAGATAAAGGTAGGGCGTCTTTCTGATATTCAAGGGGAAAATAATCCTTGAGGATATTATATCCGCCATCAGGATAAAGTATCCTTTTAGAATCTACAATTTTAAAATATTCGGAAGTTAAATTTGTCTTTTCGTCTATATTCCATTGATGCCGCCAACGGATAAAATACCGCTGAAACTCAGCAGGGATACTTTCCTCAAATCCTCTCCGGGCCCTTTCTTGGGTATAATAATATTTGAAATCTCCTTTGCCAAATTGGGGGGTAGTATAATTTGTGCCAAAACCTTCGGCAACACCCAGGTACGCCCGATAATCAAAATATATTCTGCCGCTAATATTTTCGGTCAGATTATAACGCCAGGCGCTTAAGGTAAAAGGGCCCCAATCTTTTTTCTTACCCGCCATTAGTTGCACATGGACAAGCGGATCGCGCAGGCTATGGTTGTATTGCGGGAGATAAAACAAAGGGGCGCGGCCTAAATAAAAAATATCATCTTTGGTCTGGATTTTATCGCCGGGGAAAAAGTTCATTTTCCTTGATTTTATGCGGTAGTGGGGATTATCGTAATTACAGGTGGTAAAATACCCGCGCCGGGCAATAAATTCATTTTCGCTTACTTTGTTAGTTTTTTGCGCCTTGCCAAAATAGGGATTAGACCGAAAATCCGAATCAACGATTGTGCCTACTTTAGTATTGAAGTTATAAATTATCTTTGAGCCTTCTATCACTCCTGCTGTTTCATCTAATCTGGCATTACCTTCTGCTGTTGCATCTTTAGTTTCTGTATTTACGGTCAACTTCTGGCAAGTCAATTTCATGCCTTTATAAATTACCTCGGCATTGCCGGTAACCGTGACTTCTTTATTATCCGTAGAGTATTCCACAGTATCGCCATTGACAGTAATCGGCTCTTCCATTTTCTTTTCTTGGGCATATAGTAAATTCCAATATCCAAGCACCAAATTACAAACAATTACCAATGACCAAATACCCAATGACCAAAACTTATTAGTTTGTCCCGCACCAAAATTAAAATTTAGCGGGATCCCGCTTTTGCGGGAGAATTT
>CAYHAI010000150.1:0-3044 GCA_964354585.1 uncultured Planctomycetales bacterium | reverse complement strand
ACATTCAAGTATTCTTCAGGCACCGGAGGCAAGACCTTCCACCGAGCTCGTTTATTCAATTTCGCACCTTGGATCAATGCCATTGGTCGGAATCGCTTACTATATCACAGGAAAGGTTCTAACAAAATGTCCCTGCGACCGAGCACTCAGCGCCATGAGTGCTCGGGAAGCAATCTCACGGGAAAGAGCAAATCCCAAATCTCAAGCACCAAATCCTGGACAAATTCAAAATCCAAAACCTTTCTGAACATTTGAGATTTGAATTTTGAGCTTCTTTAGATTCTAGGATTTAGGATTTCGGATTTCGGCCCCTCGCAAACATACGAATTATGCCAAAGACTATGATGATTTGACCGCTTGACCAGGCAGTAAATATAATCCCCCTCGATGAGAGTGGCTTTCTATACGTTGGGCTGCAAGCTCAATCAAGCAGAAACAGAATTCCTTGTCGGCCAATTCAGCCAGTCGGGATTCCAACTCGTATCCTCGGATGACGTGGCCGATGTCTATATCGCTAATACCTGCACAGTCACCCATATCGCCGATCGCAAGTCGCGCCACTGGCTCAGGCTGGCCAAGCGCAGAAGTCCCCAAGCCCTGATTGTCGCTACCGGCTGCTACGCCCAGAGAAGTCGCCAGGACTTATCCAAGCTTGCTGACCTCGTAGTTGATAATGCCGAGAAAGAGAACCTGCTTGCCCTTATCCAGACCCTCTCCCTTGACAGGACAGGGCTGGGTGAGGATGAAACAACGGAATCTCAGGTTCCTGCTGCCACCGTCAGGACTCGCAGCCTGATAAAGATCCAGGATGGTTGTCACGGCCCCTGCACATATTGCATTGTGCCCAAAGTCAGACCCCGCGAATATTCCCTGCCATCTTTCCAGATAATTGACGAGGTGAAGCGGAAGGTGGCTCTGGGCTACAAAGAAGTTGTTCTTACCGGGACAAAAGTCGGCTCCTACAGGGATGATGGTGGTGACCTCAAGGATTTGATCCGGCGCATCCTCGACGAGACACACATCGAGCGGCTACACCTCTCATCCCTGCAGCCGTCGGAAATATCATCCCAACTTCTCGACTTGTGGCAAGATGAAAAGCTTTGTCGCCATTTTCACCTGGCACTACAAAGCGGCAGCGAGACCGTGCTGCAAAGGATGAAGAGGAACTACTCTCTCGATGAATACCGCAGAACGATGAATCTGATTAGAGAGAAGATGCCAGATGCGGCTACCACCACAGATGTCATGGTCGGCTTCCCCGAGGAAAGCGATGAAGAGTATGAACAAACCTATTCTTTCTGTCAGCAAGCTGCCTTTGCCAACATCCATGTGTTCCCCTTCTCATCTCGACCAGGGACAGCTGCAGCCAGGATGGCCGGGCAGGTGAATGACAAAGTTAAGCAAGAGCGCAGCCATCGGATGCTGGAGCTGTCTCGAGATTCCCGGCGTCGCTTCTGCAGGCAATTCCTGGGGCAAACTGTGCCAGTCTTGTGGGAGCAGGAAACCAAGCCCGGAAGCGGCATATACTCAGGGTTGACCAGCAACTATATTCGGGTATTTGCTCGCTGCAAAAAGCCCCTCAGCAACGAGATAACACCTGTTAGATTGGTAGAATTTCATAACCAGGGAATACGGGGAGAGATGGCGGATGAAAATCCAGGTTAAGGTAAAGCCCAATTCCAAGACCGAAGAGGTTAGCCTGGAAGGCGATAGCTTCATAGTCAGGGTAAAAGAACCACCCAGGGAAGACAAAGCCAACCAGACAGTCATCAAATTGCTGGCACAACATTTCGGCGTTTCTCAGAGCCGGGTCAGGATTCTCAGCGGCTTCAGGAGCAAGAACAAGTTCATCGAAGTTGCGGAGTAGCAAATCAATTGGGGTCATATTGCACTTGTCGCGCAGTGGTATGTGTTCAGTTAGTAACAAATGGCTTTCTCTGTAATCTAGGACTCCACGCCCACGCTCTTATCCCAATGTTCGTGTAGTGGTAGGTCAGATTAACTGTGTTCTCATTTGAATCCAGATTGATTCCTGTGCCCCAGGGCCTACCCTTAACCTAACTGGTCTTGGATCGTCAGAATTGGACTTGAAGTGCTGATGTACGGGAGCTGTCATATAAGGCTTCGCTTATGAAGTAGCTTGCCTCTAAGATACCGTATGCTGCGGAGGGTGTGAACTGCTACTATGGCTGCCACAAACCGGGGTATGAATAGCCATAAGGGATTTACTCCTAACACCAGGAATAAGGTAGTTTCTTCCACTACGCTATGGTTAATGCCGATGGAGATTTGAAGATGTTCCAGTTCTTCCTTTGTCAATTCTCCCTTCTTAGCCTCTTCCATAATAACCGCGCTCCCATATAGCAGTCCAAAACCGGCGGCCGTCACCCACATCGTTGCTGCCCGATCGGAAAGCCCGATGGCCTTCATCAGCGGCCTGAAGAACTTGACCAGATACTTGATCCAGCCCAAAGACTCCGACGCATGGAGCGTCATCATGACTGTCATGATGATTACGAAAACCCTGCCGCATAAGCGCAATGTGTCGAGAGCCCAAGCCTTCAGGGCCTCAACAAACGGGGGCTGAACTGCAAGGCTTGCCGGCAAGCTAATGCTCTGGCCGGTATCAGCGAAGAACTGGGAGACAACGAAGACCGACAGAACGGCTGCGCCGATACGGACCAGAGTTGCTTTGATAACATTTAAGCCAGATTTGTGTTGGATTATGCCTTCAACAGGGAGCATGTGGGCAATCATTATGAACAGGGCGATCAAGGTAATTTGCTCGCTAGTGAACGGCAGTACCACCATGATGGCGACCCCCGCATAAAAGCTTACTGTCATTGCGACGATGATTGGCAATGCTGCCGCGGCGGGCAGATTGATCACGCTCATCAGTGGGTGAAGCAGGAAATCTATCTCACTGAGCCAACCGCTCCACTGAATAAGAGCTGCAACAAAGGAGACAGGGACAATGATTTTGCATATCCAGACAAAACTCCTCCACCCCTTTCTGATTCCTGTGCGGATGCCCGTCTTTAGTT
>CAYHAI010000149.1:0-4781 GCA_964354585.1 uncultured Planctomycetales bacterium | reverse complement strand
AATAATTCTGTTTTTTTCTTCACCTCAGCTACTTCTGATGACCCCAATCTTAGTGACGCTTCTCCTAAATCTTCCCATCCATATCTATCACCCGTAGCTCCTATAAGGCCAAGGAGTGTCGTATGCCTATTTAGATATCTTGCTAAATTTCTCATTATGTGCCTAAGAGTCATTGATTTGCCATTGCTGGTTGTTATATCTATCCTTGAATCTCTAAGACTCCATACTCTTTCTGACATAGCATTGGCAAGAATAACAGCATATCGCAAATCAGGATGGATTGAACATTCAAGCTGAGTCAAGCTAACAGCATGTGACAGCTTTTCCAGCAAATCTCTATTCGGTCTCTGCGCAACATCCCCGCCCGCCGCGCCGCTCTTTGAACCTTTATCCAAACCCGCATTGGAATCGGTTTTAAAATCATCATATAATTCATCATCAAATAACGCTCCTGGGAAAATCTTACGATCACCCATTTTCTGCAAAACTATAAATTCGGGTGAGCACCTTATACGGTTCATAAACCTAAAAATGTGGAGGCTTGGAATCTTATAAGTCACAAAACACAAATTCTTAGGACACTCTGTCCTATATAACCAAGACTTCGCCATAGGAACAGAAAACACAAGTCCACCATAGCTTAGTTGCTTTGACCACTTTTTAAATATTTTCTCGGCTTGGTCTTTAGTAATTACTGGCTCAACTGTCAACCCATAATCAAGAATGATGTCAAAAAACTCACCTTGTAAAGCTTCCATAAATATGGTTTCGTCTTCAGCAGCACCTTGTTTTATCTCTACGTCCTCTTCTTTAATTTCAACGTCCACTGCTTCTGCAATCGCAGTTGCCTGTAAGTCTACGCCGAAAAACTTAAATTCAAAACGAGGGAATTCGCTTTTAAGCCTATTTCGAACTAACATTAAAAGTTTCGCATCTCCACAACCATCCTGTAATATATTGAAACTTGTTCTGTCTGGTGTTGCCATTATATGTATTGCGTTTACTACTCTTTCTGCGACATAGGGGTGTATTACTTTATTTGCTTCTAATATAACTTTGTCGTCCCCTGCATAAAAACTTGGCCAATAATCCTTAGGAATGGATGATGCTTTATGTTGCATATGCTGAAATATCGGTCCACCCCTAAAAGACGATCCCCTTATTTCCGCTGCATCAAAGTAATTATTAAGTCTTTGCGCAATATACGCCTTTACAGCTTTTCTTTGTTCCTCTGATAAATCAAAATAAAGAATCTGGGATTCATATGTTTTTAAAGCTCCTTCCAATATTGCTGTTCTGAGGACATAAAATTCATTTGTGTATATCTCTTTGAGGTTTCCATAGCCTGTACCTCCTTCCATAAAAGGCCATGCTATTGTTAATTTGCCTATTTCCATGCGTGTTCCAAAAGCAAAAGCTAAATCATTTGGTCTTTCTCTGAGAAATGGGATTGTCTTAAGATCTCCGTTGCTCATTAAATTCCATAATTTTTCTCCCTCTTCAATTAACATCTTTAGCGAAGAAATGGAGCCTGATCTATTTTCACTATTCTCGGGCCTTTGGCTATCATAAAACGTCTTTCCCACCCATCCCCTTCCTAATCCAAGCAATAAGTCAAATCGCGGTGGCGCAAATTCATCGGCAAAGTCAGTGCGAATAACCCCAAGCGACCTCAGGTCAAATGCCGGCATTTTTATACCTGTTGAAATCTCTTGACGCGGCTCTAATAATATAGTAGTATATTTTCTAACTGGAGGATAAAAATGCATAGCAGAATTATGGAAACACTGGAAATTCTGGAAGAAAAGATTGAAAATATCAAATGGCTGGTAACTACCCCGTTCGCTCTCAAAGTAAGCGGTATTTCTGAGGCTATTCATACTATCAGAAAGAGCGCAGGAATCTTGGGCAAAGACTCTCTTAAAGGAACTGTTTTTGAAAATAAGGTTCGCGGAGATTGGGAGACCAACTCTCTTAAGAGAAGAAGCTAATCCGTGAGATACCTCATTGATACTAATATTATTATTGACCATCTGCGCGGCGATAAAACTGTTACCTCTTTTCTGGAGGAAATAGAGAATAAGAAGATTAAGACAAGTATTTCTGTAATTACCGAATACGAGCTTCTGACCTATTCCGCCCTTACCTCTTAACAAGAAAAAGAGATTACTACTTTCTTGAGAATTTTCGCCATCCTTAATATCACTTCTTCTCTTGCGAGAATCGCAGCGCGATTTAGAAGAGTCTATAACACGGGTATTGTAGATTCTCTCATCGCTGCTACTGCCTACAAAAACAAATCTATCCTCGTCACCCGCAATACCAAACACTTTAGCAACATTAAGGAAATTCAAATCCAAAGTATCTAAAGCACCTGCTATCATACCAATCCCTACTCCTACCAACGACCCAAAGACCGCCGCCTGCGCCAGACCACCCGCACCTACGCGGTGCGAGAGGTCAGGGAAAAACACGGCGGCTAAAACCGCGGAAATACCTGCCAAAATCGCCAACAGCGGGATGACAACGAGGGTACCTTTTAGAAGGTGACGTCTGGAACTTCGCCCCTGCACGCCTCTTCCTCCTGCGCTACCGTAGGAATGTCTCCCTGTCCTGTTTGGGCCAGAAATTGTTTCCCGACTTCGCCTTTCTAAATCTCTTAGAAAACTTACTTGCCATTCTGACCCCACCGCATCAAGAAATCGGTCCGCGGGTGAAGACTGTTCAGGATAACCATCAATTGCAGGATGTGTGTGTAAGTAGTAAATCCGAGGCACAACATGTGCTATCGTTGAAGCAGCGCCTTTAGCGAGTGAAAAAATAGTGACTTGTGGTTCCGTGATACTCCGATTTGCTTCTTCAATTAATCCTAACAATTGCAATGTTTTTCTAGAATTCTTTATAAAATCATCTTTTTTGCCACTGAAATATTTCCCGGTATATTCATATAAAATAGCTCCTGTATCTGATTCATTTTCTTTGGGCACCTTACAACCCCTAAAATCTTTTTTCCAAGATTTGTCTGTACCTGTTAATACAAACGATCTTGGTGTATAATCTTTTAGCTGTTTTAACTGAAGAGGAAAAACATAAATATAACGCTCATCAGTAACTGCATAGGGTGTCAGGCGCGCGGCTTTTTGCAAATGTTTCATATTCTTAAAACCGGACTTAAGTATCGCTCCCCGGCCATACCTTAACATATCAGGGGAATCTAGTAGGATAACAGCATCTATCCCAAATCTTTCTATGCACTCTTGAGGGGAGATCGTCTCAAATGTTGTTTTCAATCTTTTTATAAATCGTTCGTAGAAATCGCTTCTTTTTTCAATAAGCGAAGATAACAACTCATCTAAGAAGAGCGCATCTATTCTACTGCCTATACACTTATATCGATTTGCTCTTTCCCTTAGAGTTCTTCTTATGCTTGTTAAATGTTTTTGGTTGTATACCTGCAATATCAATTCAGATAATTCCCAAAGAGCAAGAGGTCTGTAGTAATTACTTTCATTCTTTATTTCCCTTGAATTCAAAATTGAATTTATTCTTGTCTGTATTCTGGTGGGATTGGGAACGGTTCCATTTTTTCTTTGTTTATCTTTAGGCCTTGCAGAATTAGGAAGAACGGGGACGGTTCCATTTATTCTCTCTCCCTCCCCCTGCCAAAAGCGCACATTCAGCCTGCCAGAAATCATAGAATCAAACTTTGCGAGTAAATCTTCCGAAGCCGGTAAGCGCTGGTCTGCCTCAGAATGATTCATTACCAAAAAGGAGCGGTAATGTGGTTTATCCAATATCGGCCCCTGCGCGCCTCTGCTTT
The DNA here is from genome assembly GCA_964354585.1 of uncultured Planctomycetales bacterium. Taxonomy (GTDB): domain Bacteria; phylum Omnitrophota; class Gorgyraeia; order Gygaellales; family Profunditerraquicolaceae; genus CAYHAI01. Next base: position 961 of record CAYHAI010000149.1, on the reverse strand, counting down.
CTGTCTGTATCGGAGTTTGTGCTTTTTGTGACCACTGATAGCGTAAATACCTCCAGAAGGCTATTGCCAACAATAATAAACCTGCAAAAATTAAAATATCGCCAGAGGAAGCATGTCCTCCCATAATAGGGTCAGGTAAATAGTCAACCACGCCGCCGAATATTAATATCTCGATGCAACTTAGAATTGGGCCATACAAAACTAAACAAAAACTTGTTTTCTTAATCATCTGGTTATAAGGCACACAATCTATGAAACTAAGAGAACTAAAACACATATATAACCAGAAGGGAATCAGTATTGGAAGTGTAAAACAACGAGTAACGGACCTACTGATGATATAAACATAATAAAAACTGGAGGATAGAAACTCTTTCCCTTGGTGATATGTCAAAGCCTCTACTGCTTGCTCAAAGCATATTTTTATATTTTCCGTATGGCTTAAAATATAAGTATCAATATTTAGATGGATGTAACTTAATGCAAGCAAAAGAATAGAGAAAATAACTATACCGTCTTTAACTACCTTCTTTATTCGTTTTAGATTCTCCCGCAGGCATCCCTGTAGAAAATCGATGCACATAGTTATACCTAATATTGTGGTAAACGCTATCCAAGCCTTAACCTCACTTTGAGCTAGAAGCCAAAAAATAAACATTATACCCGCTGCTGAATTTGCCACTGCCAGTAAGGTCAAAATGAATCTATTGTTATGGAAGTGAAGCGTAAAACTGGAAACAGTTCTTTTTTCCTCTCCCTCCATCCCCACCGCGCCATCTCCATGATGGAACCTCATGCTATGAACCTGCGGAGCAAATTGGCCGCCGCCGCAGAAAGTAGTCCGCGCAAAAACGCGGTTCAGCAAAGAATTAGTCTCAAAGGGATTTATTGCGTAGTGTGGGCTGCCCATTCCCGACCCCCGCGCGCCCCCGCCGCCAGATTGGTTATTCATTAACTTTCT
>CAYHAI010000148.1:0-5120 GCA_964354585.1 uncultured Planctomycetales bacterium | reverse complement strand
ATATCTTTCCTTATTTTATTATAAATTACAGTGATTTTAATTAGAACATAAAATTCTTATTTTGTCAAGTATTTTTTTATATAATCTTACTTAGATTTACTTTAAAGCATAAACTCCGTCGTAAATTAAGAGATGTAATTTTATAATAAACTTACTTAGATTATAATATTTTTATAAAAGAGGATTTAGGGTGTGGGGGAAGTATAATTAGCAGTAGCGTTAATACAAACCGTGGCATTTCCAGGAGGACTACAGCCAGCAGTACCCCGAGGAGTAAGGGTAATAGTTACATTTTTAACCGAAGCGGGAAGGTTAGGTTCATCAATATCTCCAGCACCTGTACATCCCTTACAAAGGTAATGCACGCCAGATGCAGTCCAGTTTCCTGTCCTTAATTTGTCCAAGGCGTAATTCATCCCGGCTTGGGCAGCATAAGAGGCTTGAATACGGCTGACTTGATGGTGGGTAAGCCGAGATTGGCTAAAAATAAAACTCAAGACAACATTCGCTAAGATAACCACTATTAAAAGCGTTCCTAAAACCACAAATAAGGCTATTGCGCTTTTATTCAATATGCGTTTAAACATTTTTTCTTAAAGTTACCCTATAGTCGCCTTCTGTCTGCTGGACAATCACATGTCCCTCGCGGGCAAGCCAGCCTAAACTCATCAAGACAAGATCGTGCGGCTTATCTATGCCTTTAACTAATTCGCTAAAGCTGGCTTCTCCGTGTTGGTCTAAAAAATGCCAGATATCCCCTGCTACTATGCCTATCTCGGTAATCATCTCATACCTCCTCGCACAGTAAGTGCACACACCTCGCCCAATTGGATGGGCGAGTGTCCGCTTTCTGCGTTACCGGCCTATCCGATAACACCCGACGCAAAACGATGCGTCGGTGTACCACTTTGTGTGGCAAGACCGGGTGTAATACTATTCTAAATTAATTTGGTTTATTGTCAACTACTTTTTATTATAACTACCGCAGCGGGGACAGGCTGAAATTGTATCTTCTTTAGTATTAATATAGGTATAAGTGCATACGCAACAATACCACAAGAATTTTGGATCCAAAGATAAATCTCTGTCTTTTTGTCTGCTTTTGCTCAATAGCCAAACCAGTAATATTGCATTTACAAAAAGAAAAATATATATACTTACAGCGAAAGAAAAATCAATGTTTATCATCTTTGGGAGAGAGTTCAATCTTTACTGTCTGCCAATTATCCGTAGAAAAACCTGACTGTTGAATAAAAAGATAGTGGCTGATATAGCGCATTGCCAACAGGTCTGCTTCTAAATTACCGGAGGAAATTTTTCTTTTGACCGCTATAGAATTCGTTTTGGGAGTAGAGATTATGTTAAACATAAGTTCTATATGCGCTACCTGCCTATCCTTAAAATAAAGCAAGAAATGATAAGGCAAAGTAGGATAAAACATAATTGCCTGAGGTCGTTTAAGTAGAGGAAACGAAACCGGAGTTGTTTTAGGCATATAAATTGCTTTCTCTTCATTGAAAGTCAAAATTGCCATGGGTTTTAAATAGTAACCGGGTATTGAACTAAAGTAATCTCCTTTTATATTATTTAATAACGCGGCATTGGATTTTCTCATAAAAATTTCTTTTATATCATGGCTCTTAAAATTCTGCCTGCTAAATAAATCTGAACCCCGCAAAATTGCGCCCCAGAAAGAAACGCCAGCATAATCTGCCTGAGGAATCTTATATCCAAAAGAAAAACTAAAGATACTAAATAAGGTCAGGTGCCCTAATAGCGAGATAAAGATGCTCTTCTTTAAAGAGGTAGAAAAAATCATTCTTGATTAGTGGCAATATTTATCTGGCTTATGCCTAAGTCCCTGGCCATATCCCAGACTTCTACCACCCTGCCCAAAGACGCGCGTCTATCTGATTTGATTAAAATTGGCTGCTTCCTTTGAGCTACTTGTTTAAGCAAGCCCCTTAACTCCTGCGTAGTTACAACTTTGCCATCTAAATAAATCACATTTTCGCTAGATAGAATTATTTCTATGTTTTCCAGCCTCACTGCCTCGCTGGTTACTGCCTTGGGTAAATTAACCTTTATGCCCGGCTGCATCACAAAACTGGAGGTAAGCATAAAGAAAATCAATAATTGAAATACCATATCAATTAAAGGCGCAATATCTATCTGCCTAAGCCCATGCTCCAATTCCATATGTCTTTTAAAACGCATATCCTGTCCTCCCCAAGAAATCTTATTCCGTCAAAAAATTAACCAACTCTGTGGATGCCTTCTCCATCTCCAGAATAAAATTATTTATCCGGCTAACCAGATAATTATAAGCCACGAAGGTGGGTATAGCCACAATCAAACCTGCTACAGTAGTAAGTAACGCCTCCCAGATGCCACCAGCTAAATCGCCCGGCGAAACCGGATGAAAAGAGGTGGCCTTTGCCTGAATAGTCTGGAAACACCTAACCATACCGGTGACTGTCCCTAGGAGCCCTAAAAGCGGAGAGATATGCGCGATAGTAGCCAGCGTAGTGAGGTTTTTTTCTAACCGGGGTATCTCATACAAAGAGGCGTCTTCAATGGCTTCTTTAATCTGAGTGCGCGTGCGGTCATATTTTAAAATTCCTGCCTTTAATATATGCGAAATTGGGCTCTTGGTGTTCTCGCAAATCTGCAAGGCCTCTTTTATCTGATGACGCTTCATTTTGTCTAAGATGTTGTTTAAAAACTCCTGCGTATCAATCTTTATCTTATGCAGATGCCAGAATTTCTCAAGGATTATTGCTAAAGCAAAAATAGAACATAAAAGTATCGGCCACATTACCGGCCCACCTGCTAAGAATACCTGCCATACGCCCATCTTGTATAGATCCATTTCTTCCTCCTTGTCTACCGAGACAACACCCGCGCAATTTCCCCACTAGGGGACACCGGCGCAATTCAAATAGGCGCCGGGTGCCTAATCAGCGCGGGGTGTCTATTTAACGTGTGTCTGAATCCAATCTATTCTCTCCTGAGCATATTTTGCTTCTTCTACATTCATCGAGATAATTCTTTTATAAATGCTAACCGCCTCAATAAATCTTTCTTTCTCTTCATAGATTGCCGCTACCCTTAAAAGCGACTTTATTGCTAAGGCCTGATTTTCTGAATAAAGATAGGCAACCTTTAAATAGTCTTCAATTGCTTCCTGGGTCTGCCCTCCTAGCTTCTCTGTTTCCGCTAACTTAAACTGAATGTCTGCCATTTGCCTTAGCGGCACTACCTCTAAACTTTTGCGATATAAAGCTATGGCCTGTGCATAATTATTTATTTTACAGTAGATATCGGCGGCCTTGGGATAAATTAAATGCGCCAAATTACTATATTCTCCAGCCACCTGGTTATATATCTGGAGCGCTAAATCAAATTTTTCTTGCTTGGCATATACATCTGCCATAGCAATACTAGCAGTGCCTGCCAAATCTGAACTGCCCAATTCTACTACCTTCTTAAAATTATCTATTGCCTCTTGATATTGCGCTTCTTCTGCGTATGTTGAACCTAAGGCATAGTAACAAGAAACCGCCAAATTACTCTGGGGAAAGTCCCGGATAAGCGAAGAAAAGTACCGGCGCGCCAAAACAAAATCATTAAGCCGATAATAGTATTGGCCTAACCACCAGATCACTTCAGCAGTTAATTTAGAATCCGAATATTTAGAGCGCAAAGTTTTAAATCTCTCCATTGCCTCTTTTTCATCGCCCATCTGATAAAAACAGTCAGCTATCTCATATTCGGCCTTTTGCACAATTTCGCTGTCCTGGCTATACATCCTGATAATATCCTTAAATACCTCTATAGCTTGCGCAAACTTACCTAAATTATAGAGGCTGGTCCCTAAAAGATATGCGCCTTGAGGCCGCAAAGGACTATCTTTAAATTCTCCTTGAAACTTCTCAAAAATCTCTTTACTCGAGGCATAATCTTCTTTTTGAAAATAAGCTAATCCCAAGGCATAAGTTGCGTCATCTAAAAGTTTTGAATTAGGAAAAATTTTTTTAAGGCTTAAAAAACTCATAATTGCGCCATCAAAGTTTGAGGCCTTAAGCAAGGTAAGTCCTAACTGATACTGGATATAATCAGTGTATAAACTATCCGGATAGTCTTTTAATATGCTGTCATAGGTCTCCTGCGCTTTATTATAATCGCCTGAATCTTGATAGGCATCCCCTATCTGACAAAGGGCAGAGATCTTAATAATCTTATCCTCGGTATGCTTGACTAGTTTTTGAAATTCATCTATTGCCAGTTTAAATTCGCTTTCTTTAAGGTATGCCCAGGCCAAGCCGTAATGTAACTTATCCGTAACTTCCCCGGATGCGGCGGCTAAAGCAGTAATTTCATCTAATGCCTCCTTATAGACGCCTATTGCCTCTTGATATTGCGCAAGATTATAAAGCGCATCTGCCTTACCCAGATAAGCCTGTATTAAAACTGCCGGATCAGAGGTGGTGTTTAATAATTCGGCATATATATCTTTTGCCTCAGTAAATCTATTACTCTCAAAACATAATATCGCTTTGCCCAGCAATAAAATATCCAGGGTTCTTTTCTCTAAACCATCAGGCTTTAATTCCAAGAATGCGCCTTCGGCTTCCGGATATTTTTTTAACTTTAGATAGCTCCAGCCGATGCCTAATTTAGATAAGACTCGCATCTTATCATCGTTTGAATTTGCCAGAACCTTGGAATAACCATCAATAGCCTGCGCAAAGTTACTCAGGTAGTAATTTGCCTCTGCGAGGTAAAAATATAAGTAAGGGATATGTATTGTATCTTTGGGATATGCTTTAAGATAAAGCTCAATTTTATCTTTTATCCCGGCGTAGTCCTTTAAATTATACAGGCACTCAATTATTTTAAAGGAGGAATCTTGTTGGCCTTGAGGTTCTTTAGAAAATTTCTCTTCCACAATTTTAAAATAATCTAAGGCCTGGCTATATTTCTCTTCTTGAAATAAACACCAACCTAATGAATAATAGCTAATTGCCACATAAGAAGACTGGGGAAACTCATCAACTACCATCTGGTAGTACTGGGAAGCCTTACTAAAGGCATTACCCCTAAAATGCACTTCCCCA
>CAYHAI010000147.1:0-7446 GCA_964354585.1 uncultured Planctomycetales bacterium | reverse complement strand
AGGCCTGGCTATATTTCTCTTCTTGAAATAAAGACCAACCTAATGAATAATAGCTAATGGCAACGTAAGAAGACAGGGGAAACTCATCAACCACCATCTGGTAGTATTGGGAGGCCTTGCTAAAGGCATTGCCCCTAAAATGCACCTCACCAATCCAATAAAGAATTTCATCCTTAATATTTTTTGCTGAGGATTGATTGAGAAGGTCCTCGAATTTTGCCAAGGCATCCAAAAACTTATTTTGGTGAAAATAGCACTGTCCAATGAGTAAGCTTACTTCTGGTAGCTTATCTGAAGCGGGGTAGTTTTTTTGAAACCGCTCTAAGAGGCCGATACTTACTTCATAAAAACCATCCTCAAACGCCTTCTTGGCGACAAACAGCGCCTCCTCCTCTTTCGCATCTTGAGCATATGAGGTTAAATTCCAAGCACCAAGCACCAAATTACAAACAATAACCAATGACCAAATACACAATGACCAAAACTTTTTGGTTCGAAATTTTTGGATTTGGGATTTGGGACTTGTTTGGGATTTGGGATTTGGGATTTGGGATTTAAGCATGTCTATTTATTTATGGCGATACTATATCACTTCTTTATCTGTCATTCAACACCTTTTTCAAGAACTGTCCGGTATAAGATTTATTTACCTTAACTAATTCCTCGGGACTGCCGACTCCAACCACTTTACCGCCCTTATCCCCGCCTTCGGGTCCTAAATCAATGATATAATCCGCGCATTTTATTACCTCTAAATTGTGCTCAATGACAATAACTGTATTTGCCTTATCCGCTAACTTCTGCAGGCAAGATAAAAGCCTTCCCACATCGGCAAAATGTAAACCGGTAGTAGGTTCATCCAAGATATATAAAGTTTTACCGGTTGAACGCTTACTTAGTTCTGCGGATAATTTTACCCGCTGCGCCTCGCCTCCGGAAAGGGTAGTTGCGGCTTGGCCCAACTGAATATAACCTAAGCCCACATCAGAGAGCGTAAGCAGGGTATTTTTTATTTTAGGGATATTGGAAAATAAATCCAACGCCTCATCCACGGTCATCTCCAAGACATCAGCGATAGACCTACCTTTATATTTTACTTCTAAGGTTGCCTCATTGAAACGCCTTCCTTTACAGACATCGCATTTTACGTAAACTGAAGGCAAAAAATGCATCTCGATTTTTTTGATGCCATCGCCGCTGCAGGCCTCGCAACGGCCACCTTTCACATTAAAAGAAAACCTGCCGGGTTTATATCCGCGCATACGCGCCTGCGGCAATTGGCTAAATACATCCCGAATATAACTAAACACGCCTGTATAAGTAACAGGATTTGAACGCGGGGTCCTTCCTATCGGAGACTGGTCAACCACAATGAGCTTATCAATAAATTCGCTACCGGTAATTTTTTCATAAAGACCGGGCTTATCTTTAGACTTATATAACTTCTGCGCTAAACTACGATACAATATTTCATCAATCAAAGTAGATTTTCCTGAACCAGAGACACCAGTTATACAGATAAAAACTCCCAAAGGAAACTTTATGTTTATACCTTTAAGATTATGCTCTTTAGCGCCGATAATCTCTAAATATTTCCTCCCCTGCCAATTTCTCCTCTTTTGAGGTAAATCTATTTTTAGCTCCTTTCTTAAATATTTAGCAGTCAAAGAATGAGGATGCTTTAACAAATCTTCTTTTGTCCCAGAAAAAACTACCTCTCCGCCGTGCCTGCCTGCTCCCGGGCCTAAGTCAACAATGTAATCGCTAGAGCGAATAGTATATTCATCGTGCTCGACGACAATTAAGGTGTTGCCTAAATCCCTTAAGGCCTTTAAAGTGGAAATTAATTTAGTATTATCTCTTTGATGCAGGCCGATACTGGGCTCGTCTAATATGTAGAGCACTCCTACCAGCCTTGAGCCAACCTGGGTAGCCAAACGGATCCTCTGCGCCTCTCCGCCGGAAAGGGTTGAGCTCTTTCTGTCCAAGGTAAGATACTCCAGTCCCACATCAATGCAGAATTGTAATTTCTGGATTATTTCTTTCAAAATGAGCCGGGCAATTATCTTTTCTCTTTCGCTTAATGCTAATTTGCTAAAGAAAGCTTGAGCTTCTTTTATGGACATTTGGGTTAGCTGATATATATTCTTAGCGTTAATGGTAATGGCTAAACTCTCTTTTTTCAGCCTTGCCCCCAGGCAAGCGGGACAGGGGAGACTGGACATAAAGCGGGAAATTTCTTCTTTTAAATAGTCGCTTTCGGTTTGCCGGAATAATCTTTCCAAATGCGGAATTATCCCTTCAAAGGGTTTACCCCTAACCTCCTGATTAGTTCCATAAAGTATGGCATTTTTGACCTCTTTGCTTAATTTTTTAAATGGCGTATTTAAATCAAAACCCATTTGATAAGACAATTCCCGGATGAGCCAGCGGTAATAAAGAATATATCCCCGGCCGCCCCTCTTCCAAGGCTCAATTGCTCCTGCATTGATGGATTTATTTTTATCAGGAATAACTAGGTCGGAATCGAACTCAAGTTTTGTACCGAGCCCATTACACTCGGGACAGGCGCCGTAGGGAGAATTAAAAGAAAGAATGCGCGGTTCAACTTCCGGGTAACTTGTGCCACATTTTGGGCAAGCGTAGTGTTCGCTGAAAATTAATTCGTGGTTCGTGGTTCGTGGTTCGTGGTTCGTTTTAGAACAAGAAATTATAACTATTCCTTTCCCTACCTTAAGTGCTGTTTCAACGGAATCTGTGAGCCTGTTTTTCACTTCGGGCTTAACCACCAGCCTATCTACCACTACTTCAATATTGTGAATTTTATATTTCGCGAGTTTTATTTTCGTAGGTAATTCATAGACCTTACCATCAACCCGACAACGCACAAATCCGGCTTTTTGGATTTGACTAAATATATCTTTATATTCCCCTTTTCTACCTCTGACAAGGGGCGCTAATATCTGGATATCGCTAACCTCTGGCAAAGCCATTATTCTTTCTACTATCTCCTGTGAACTCTGTTTATTTATGGGGCTACCGCATTGATAACAGTTTATCTTACCCACACGGGCAAAGAGTAGCCTTAAATAATCGTAAATCTCGGTCTGCGTGGCTACGGTAGAACGGGGATTTCCACCCGCAGTTCTTTGTTCAATGGCAATAGCCGGAGATAAACCTTCAATATATTCTACATCGGGTTTCTGTAACTGTTCTAAGAATTGGCGGGCGTAAGCAGAAAGGCTTTCTACGTACCTGCGCTGGCCTTCCGCATAAATAGTATCAAAGGCAAGACTGGACTTACCCGAACCGGATAGGCCGGTTACCACAATAAGCTTATTACGGGGAAGTTCTAGATTTATATTCTTAAGATTGTGCTCCCGAGCTCCGCGGATAATAATATATTCGCTATTATCCATTCTTTTAACAATATTGTATTTATATACTTTTTGCGATATAAAATTTATATTAAGGGGGGAGATTAATAATGACTATTGCTCTTTCACTTATCTTAAACGGTCCATTTCTAAGAATATCTAATTCTTTTACAAAGAAACCTCTCAATACGAATATTGGACAATACACTATAAGCAGCCGATAAGAGCCAAAGCCATTCTTGCCAAGACCTTAACGTCCCAATGATATCTATTATTTTATTTATTCTAAAGTAAAAATTCCTATAGGCTTTCCCATAGAAGTACTCAACTATATCTTTTTTTAAATCACCTAGTTCAAAAAAAGCTTTTGCGCCATAGAATCCCGAAGGCACCCCCATTCTGGTATCGATAAGAAATTTCCCCTTCTCTGCAATTAATCTATATAATGATGTCCCGTAGTAAGGAATAGTAACCATAAAATTTGCTATATGTGGATTCATCTTTTTAGCAAAATCTATAGTTTTTTGTAAAGTTTTTGGAGTATCATATGGTAAGCCGATCATAAAAAACCCAATGACTATCATATCCGCCTGCCTTGACCACTCAGTTGCTTTTAAAATTGACTCTAAATTTATATTCTTTCTTATGCCTCTTAGGATATCTTGATCGCCACTTTCAACCCCGAAGGCTATTTTAAAAACACCAGCTTTTTTTAAAAGAAATATAAGCTCTTTATCCAGGCTATCTGCGCGAACGCCACTTTGAAGGCTTATTGATATATTCAAAGATTTCTTTAGAATTAAATTACAGATCTTCTCGCATCTATTTCTATCTAAAGTAAAATTATCATCTAATATATCAATTTGACGGATCCCCTTATCCTTCACCAAAAATTCTATTTCTGATATTACGTTTTCGGGGCTCCTGAATGTAACCTTATTACCAAAAATATCTTTGCTACAAAAAGCGCATTGAAAAGCACAACCCCTACTAGTAATAATGCCCATAAATGGCCATTTCCTCGTGCGGCTATGATAATACTTAAGATCGGGTAAAAGTTGATAAGCTGGAAATGGTAATCTATCGAGATCAACTATTCTTGAAACAGGAAGATTATATACTATCCGATGATTATCTCTATAAACAACCCCGCGAACATCCTTAAATGCAGGGAAAGAATCTCTTAGATTCTCTATAATTCCATAAACTATCTCTTCTCCTTCGCCACGGATAACAGCATCTATTTCTAGATTTTCCAAACAAATCTCTGGCATAGCTGTAGGCTGCGGTCCGCCCAAGATAATAATTATATTTGGATTTTTTTTCTTAATTTGTCTTGAATAGCTTAAGGCTGTTTGATAAGTATATGCATTTGTAGAAATCCCCACTAATAAAGGTGAGATTTTAATTGTTTTTTCTACAACCTCGGCATCTTCTAAAGACATTACATTCGCGTCTATAATGTCGCAAGATACTCCCTTACTCTTTAAAAAAGACGCAATATATAAAATACCCAAAGGTACTTCTACGGTAGCTTCGTTAATTCCTACCACTTTAGGCCATGGATTTATTAAAAGAACATCTATACTCATTAAATTAATAACCTAACTGATGCTTTATTTTTAAACCATTTATCTAGTTTCATCTCTTTAAAACCTCTTAAGACACGCAAAAGAAGAAGTAGGCCATGCTTAAAAGGTCTCATTTTGGATTCGCCCTTTACTCTCCTTTTATATCTAACAGGCATCTCTATAATATTTAATTGAAGCTTGGCCACACTTAAAAGCAGGTCAAAATCTCCCCATTGATCATAACTAGTCATATTAATCTTACGATATGTTTCTTTTAATATTACTTTAGTTCCACATAAAGTATCTGTTATTCTCTGCCCCAGGAGCCAGCTAAATATTAAACTGAATATTTTATTTCCTAAAAGATTAAGACCGCGCATAGCCTCATTTTCCATTGGATAGACCATTCTTGTGCCATTGACAAAATCTACACCGGGAATACTTATCGTCCAAAAAAACTTTTCTAAATCCTCCGGCATAACCGTCATATCCGCATCCAGTATCATCAATACATCTCCCGTTGCCATATCGAAACCGGCTTTTATCGCATACGCCTTACCTCTATTGGGTTGATAGGATAACAATTTAACTCTCTGATTCCCATGTATCAAATTTTTAACAATTTCGGCTGTATCATCCTTTGAACCATCATCAACCAATATCACTTCAGTAAATTTTCCCATTTGAGGAATACGTCGTAAACATTCAGCAACGTTCTCAGATTCATTAAAACAAGGGACGATTACTGAACAACTTAGTTCCCTATTACTTGTCTTCTCCTTAGTCTTATTTGCTATGATATATTGCACAAGACACAAATTTTTAATTAGAGGTAGATGACAAAAGTAACGATTTACTAAAGTAGATAAAAAAGGTACATATACTGGCAGTAGCAAAAATAATCCTTCTTCTTGAATATCGTAACCAAATAGTTTCAAGAGAGTTATAATGTCTGCTTTAAACAGAAAGTTATGAGGGCCTTCGGGCATTTTCATTTTCCATTTTTCAAGTGCCATAAAAACTGGATCCCATATTGGGTTCACTGTTGTTATAATTAGTTTTGAATTTTCTTGTGCTAAATTTTCTAAGTTTTTAAAAATTTCAAATATGTCCGACACATGATCTAAAAGGTCACACATAATTATATATTCGAACTTTTCTGTAAGTACTGTCATTCCTTCCGCTGCGTATGTAACAAACTTTAAATCTGGAAATTTATTTTGGGCTAGTTTTACCATCTCTTCGCTTATATCGTTACCTACACCATAAGCAGGGTTAACGCAATTCAATATTTCACCTGTTCCACAGCCTAATTCTAATACTTTTTTATGAGGAAGAATCTTTTTCTGATAAAAATTCTTTATTTGTTCATAATAATACCGATTTTTGTTCTTCCAAAAATCGTAATCTTTAGCTATCTTATTAAAATGTTCTTTAACTTTTATTCGATCATCCATTTTTTACCTAATTGTTGGCAGATAAAAAATAAGGCTATTGGTGCGACATGCAGAATAAGCCTATCTACAGTCTGAAGAATCCTCACCCTTATATCCCCTAATAAACTCGATGGCCACATAATAAATATTACAAAATAAAAAACTGTTTGAAAAATAATTATAAATAAGAAAAACATTGCGCGTTTCTCATGTGGTCTAACCAAAAACCATATTACTAATAAAATAAAAACCAACCAGAGAATATTCCATTGTCGTAGATCAGAACCATTTCTTACCCAGGTAGCGAAGACTAAAGGTAGCCTTTCTTTTACTAAATCAATTAAATCTTTAAATGGCATTTCAAAATATTCAGTCTTAATTCCCAGAATATACATAAATATAAACCAAGGAGAATAAATTATTAAGGGGATAGATGAAACCATAGATAAAAACCTTTTTTTATTTATATTTAACTTTAGTAATAAACAAATTAGTATGCAAGATAGAAATAATGCTACCCAAAAGCTAATCCCCTCATTCTTTGTCCAGGTCCCTAATCCCATGAATAGACTGCCCAGCAAAAGAAAAGAATTATCTTTTTCTTTTAAGTATCTCCAGATGTATAAAATGCCGCCACTTACATAAAAGATAAGCGGCACCTCCATGTAGCCTGAGGAGGCCATATGTAGAAAATTTGGTATGGTTGCTAAACAAATACAACTTCCTAATACAAAATTGATATTGAATTGTTTTTTTAGATGATAATAGAATAATCCGATAGTCCCGATATAATAAAAAGAGCAAAAGACTTTTACCAATGGTTCATGGATTTGTCTTAAGAAAAAATAAATATAGGTTTCCAGAAAAGGAAATAGCACAGGACTATCAAGATGGCTAGCATTAAACCAGGGTAATTCAGCCCACGGGTGAAAAGGAAAGGTTTTTTCTATAAAGAACATTTTGGCTCTAAATCCCCATTGAGCCCAGGAATCCCAAGCAGTAAAGGGCAAACTAAGGGATTCCAGAAAAACATAGATAATTTCCCAGATTATTATCGAAATA
>CAYHAI010000146.1:0-10598 GCA_964354585.1 uncultured Planctomycetales bacterium | reverse complement strand
TAGAAGGAGGTGTGTAATATGGCAGAAGAGCTAAAACAGGAAGAACAGAAAACCGATGTCAAAAAGATAGCTTCTACTATTTTTAAGGTTATTTTAGGTCTGGTATTTTTAGCCTTGGGCGTTTTGGCAATTATGGCCTGGTGGAAGGATCTTTTGTTAGTTATTAGAGGATGCATAGGGCTATTTTTAATTTTAGCCGGTGTAATTACTTTAGCCATCGCCAAGGAATAGCTTAAAGAAAGTTTTTTTAGAGGTTAGAAAAAAGATAAGGGGTTAGTAGGGGTCTTTTCGCCCCGAATAACCCCTTTTTGTCTGATTTAAAAAGGAAAGACGATGGAGATAGTTCTAAAAAAAGAGCTCATCTTAAATAAGACCTTATGTCGGGTGATGGGCGTATCAGTATTTGTTATACTTACCTCACTTGGCGCTTTTGTACGCATACCTTTACCGTTTACGCCGGTGCCCATAACCTTGCAGACCTTTTTCGTTTTGTTATCAGGCGCAATCTTAGGAAGCAGCCTCGGCGCAATCGCGCAATTAAGCTATATAATTTTGGGCATATCCGGCTTACCTATATTTAGTGGCGCAGGCAGCGGTTTATTTTATCTTTTCGGCCCTACGGGCGGGTATCTCTTCGGCTTTGTTTTAGCCGGTTTGTTTATAGGCAGATTCATAAAATACAGTCAAAATAATTTATTCTTTACTTTTGGGATTTTTTGCCTGGCGGATTTGCTTCTTTTGGCCTGCGGCGTGATTTGGCTTAAATTTCTTTTCGGATACCCATTTCTAAAATTATTATTTCTTGGATTCATACCTTTTATCCCCGGCGATTTACTGAAGGCACTGTTCGCTACTGCCCTTTATTTAAAATTGAAATCTCGCCTAAAAGAGGTCTTCTAAAAAATCTGTGTAATCATTTTAAAAGGAGTCAACTATTTAAAAAAGCGCCTGACCCCTTTTTGAAAGGAAAAGATGAGAGTAAAAGAAATAATGACGAAAGATGTAGTTAGTGTTAAGCCCGATGATAATGCCAAAGATGCCTTAATCCTTCTATTTAAAATGCACATTAGTGGCTTGCCGGTAATTAACACACAAGGAAAATTAGTGGGAATGTTTACCGAGAAAGGTGTTTTAAGACAGATTTTACCTTCTTATCTAGAAAAGGTGGGCAGATTTGTCTATGAGGAGAACCCCAGGTCCATCAAGAAGAAATTTCAAGATTTAATAAACTTACCAGTCTCGCAACTTATGCGCAAAGAAGTGATAACCATAGATGAAAATACAAGTCTATGTGAAGTGGCGCGTCTTATGCTCACCCAGAAGATAAGGCGCATCCCAATCTTAGATAAAGAAAAGAAGATAATTGGTATTGTATCTAGAGAGGATATTATTAAGGCATACGCCAGGGAAGCAGGATGGGAAATAGGTTAATTCCTAAATTTATTTTTTTGTTTTCTTTAATTATCTTAGTAGGATTTATAAGTCTTAGAATAGGCTTTAATTCCCAACAGATAATTGCTATCTCCATTTTCTCTGCCTCGGTTTTTGCTACGCTTCTTTTTTGGGATTTCCGCGTGGCCATTGCTTTTTTAGGCATTGCCATACTTTTAATCACTAAAACCGTAGATTTAGAGCATATGGTTAAATTTGCCTCTTTAGAGGTAATCCTCTTTTTGGTAGGGATGATGGTTTTGGTGGGTTTACTTAAAGAGGTGGGGCTCTTTGCTTGGTTGGTTACCCTGATTTTGAGGATAAAAAAGTTGACTGCCAAAAAGTTTATCTTTGCCATCTCAATTCTATCTGCGCTGCTTGCCTGTTGCGTGGATGAGGTTACTTCCATTATATTTATGGTGGCAGCAATTTTAGAGATTTGCGATTATTTTGAGGTAGAACCTACCCCCTATATTATTATAAGTATTCTCTCCACTAATATCGGCTCAAGCGGGACAGTCTTAGGTAATCCTATAGGAATCTTGATTGCCTCTAAATCCGGTCTTACCTTTGAAGATTTTATTCTCAAGGCATTTCCGATAATGTGCGTTTGTCTTTTAAGCGCTATATTTTTAGTAATGTTTTGGTATAGAGGAGCAATTAAAAAATTGAATGAGAAGATAAAGGAATTGGGGGGCAATGAGATATTAATCCGACTTATCTCGGTTCCTCCGGAAAGACAATTAAAATTGGGTTTAGGTATTTTTGGTGTTACGCTTTTATCTATTGCCTTCCATCATCGTTTAGAACTCTTATGGAACTTAGAAGCCAATACTTTGCTCTTGAGTATCCCCTTAATTTTTGCAGGCTTGGTGATGATTTGGAAATGGTCTCGTGCGCGCGACTATATTGAAAAGGATGTAGATTGGTGGACACTTATTTTCTTTTTACTTCTCTTTGCCAAGGCAGGGACATTAAAATATACGGGCGCAACCGATGTTTTAGCCCAAAAATTAGTTTCCCTGGTTAAGGGCAATCCTTCTATATTGACCGGTACAATACTTTGGACATCGGCCATGGGTTCATCTATTTTAGACAACGTTGTTTTGGTAGCCGCCTTTATACCCATTGTCCAGAGTTTTAAAGATTTGGGTTTTGCGCTACAGCCTTTATGGTGGGCTCTGTTATTTGGGGGCTGCCTTGGTGGAAATATTACCTTAGTTGGCTCAACTGCGAATATCGTTGCCTTGGGAATTTTGGAAAAAGAAAAAAATATTCGGATGACTTTCTTCCGCTGGTTCTGGGTGGGGCTGGTGGTGGGAGTGGTTACCACAGGCATAGTTTGGTTTGCCCTGTTATTTTTGCCGTTCTATGCTTCTTGACAAGATAGATAATTTATGATAAAGTAATTGCCAATTTAACACCCGGCCTTATCGGATAGGCCGGTGTGCACTTACTGTGCGAGGAGGTGGCAGATGAGGCAGAAGATAGGTTTGGTTTTAGGAATTATAACTTTTTTAATCTTAATAGGCGCAACTGCGGTCTTTAGTCAGGAAGCGGCGGTTACAGAAGAGGCGGTTCCGCCAACACAAAACGAACCCGAAACTCAGTGGCTCTGGGGTGAGGTTATTTCAGTAGATATCCAGAAAAATGAACTTTTAGTTAAATGCCTTGATTATGAGACAGACCAGGAGAAAGAAGTGGCTATTGCCGTAGATGATAAGACAACTTATGAAAATATTAAAGCGTTATTAGAAATAAAACCGCAGGATACAGTAAGCGTTGATTATATGGTTAACCCCGAAGGTAAAAATATCGCTAAAAATATTAGCGTAGAAAAACCTCAGGCTGAACCAGCCCCGCAGGAGGGCGCTGTTGGTGAAGTTAAGCCCCAAGACCTTCAGCCGTCGGAAACAGCAGGAGACTAAGTTAATTAGCAGTTTTAGGGATAGATCTTTTAGAGAAAGGCAGGGTTTTAACCCTGCCTTTCTCTTTGTAAAATGAGAAACATACAACTTATTATTTTTGATTTAGACGGGACTCTAGTGGATGCCTATCCGGCAATCATCAGAAGTTTTAATTATACGCTGCAGAAGTTGGGTTACCATAAACAAAGTGGGCTGGTTATCCGCAGGGCCGTAGGCTGGGGGGATGATAATCTTTTAAAGCCCTTTCTAAATTTAAAAGACTTGAAAGACGCACTTGCGATATACCGCAGGCATCACCGAAACGCCTTAATGAAAGAATCACGATTATTTCCTAATGTAGAGAAGATATTACTTTACCTTAAAAAGAAAGGTTATAAACTTGCGGTAGCCAGCAACCGTCCGACCAAATTTTCCTGGATTTTAATCCGGCATTTAGGGTTAAGAAAATATTTTGACTATGTCCTTTGCGCGGATAGATTAAGACATATCAAACCTCACCCGGAAATCTTGTGTAAGATTATGCAGAAATTTTCGTTAAAACCCTGGCAGGCGCTTTACGTAGGCGATATGGCCATTGATGCCCAGGCTGGCCGGCGCGCCAAAATAAAGACAATTATTGTGACTACCGGTTCAAGCAGCAGGGCAGAAGTAAAAAAAGAAAGGCCTTATCGGATTATGAAAAGAATTACAGAATTATTGAGGCTATTATGAGAATGGGTTTTATCTTGACAGAAGAAAGATTTCGTATATATTAGAAGACAAGGGAGGGTAATTAAGATGAAAAGATTGATGATTATCACGTTGTTAACCTGTAGTGTTTTTGCGTTATGGGGTTGCGCGGCATTAGAACAGATGACCCAGCCTACTGCCCAGGTAGATACGAATGCCGGCGCGCCACCCTTACCGCCTTATTCGGGCCCGAAGGCCAGGATTGCCGTAGCAGATTTTGATGTGAAGGCAGCCAAGGCAGACTTTGAGATTGGTTCAGGCCTGCGCGAGATGTTAGTTACTGTTCTTGTTAATAGCAATCGTTTTAGCGTCGTAGAGCGTCAGGCATTGGCCGCGGTAAAACAGGAACAGGAATTATCTGCTTCTGGCGCTGCTGTAGGCGGGCCGCAGAGAGGCAAGATTAAGGCCGCGGATTTAATCATTACTGCTGCGGTTACAGAATTTGAACCCCAGGCATCAGGTGGACGAGCAGGCGTGGGCGGTGGCGGCGGAGTAGGTAATGGTATCTTGGGTGGATTATTAGGCGCTGCCTTAAACAAGGCGCATATGGCTTTGGATATTCGGATTGTAGATACCTCGACTTCTGAGGTTTTAGCGGCGACGAGAGTTCAGGGTCAGGCAGCGGATATTGCGGGAGGCATCATGGCTGGTTTATTTGGCAGGCATGGCGGTTTGGGGGGTGGATTATCTATCTATTCCAACACGCCGATGGAAAAAGCCATCCGTATCTGTATTATTGAGGCAGTGCGCTATATCTCACAAACCATTCCAGCAAATTATTATAAATACTAATTACTATGGGAAAACGTAAACGTAGAGGCAAGCTTAACTGGCGCTCAAAGAGGGCGAATAAAGGAAGAAAACCCTGTTTGGGATAGAGCCTTAATTGAATTTGTTAACTGAATTTGGCCCCGTCAGCTAAACGCTGCGTAGATTTCTGGCGCTTCGCGCCTAAAATCTACTTGCAGCTGTCGGGGTTAATTCGCAGACGCTTCGCTATAACTTACGTCGCTGCGAGCGAAAGCGAGCGCTCCGTAAGTTATCTGCTCATTAAAGGAGGTGGGTATGCAGGAAAAGGAAATCGGTAAAGTTACCCATTATTACGGTCATATAAGCGTGGGTATCATTGAGCTCTCAGATAGCCTAAAGGTAGGCGAAACCATCCATATTAAAGGCCACTCCACAGATTTTACACAAAACATAGACTCCATACAGATTGAACATGCATCAGTCCCGGAAGCAAAATCCCAAGATGTGGTTGGCATAAAAGTCGCCCAGAAGGTTCATCCTCAAGATAAAGTCTACAAAGTTATCGCATAAATAATTCCTTCCATGGTTTTAATCTGGATTCTTATCAGCACATTCGTAGTTACTCTCATTTCACTGATTGGTATATTTACCTTAAGCCTCAAGCAGAAACTGTTAGATAAGATTTTGTTTTGCCTTATCGGTTTCTCTGCGGGCGCTCTTATCGGCAGCGCTTTTTTACATATCTTACCCGAGGTTTTAGAGAAAACTAAAGCTGAAGTTACTTTTTCTTGGCTTATCTTAGGGATAGTATTATTTTTCTCATTGGAGAGGTATTTCTATTGGCGGCATTGCCATGAGGGCGTATGTGATGTGCACGCCTTTACTTACTTAAATCTTATCGGTGATGGACTGCATAATTTTATTGACGGTATGGTAATTGCCACAAGTTTCGTCATTTCTCTAAAACTGGGTATCGTCACTACCTTGGCAGTTATTTTCCATGAGATACCCCAGGAATTAGGCGACTTTGGCGTGCTCCTCTACGGCGGATTTACTAGACGGAAGGCATTATTCTATAATTTTATTTCTGCCCTTACCGCGATGGTTGGCGCAATAGCAGGTTATTTTATCTCTGATATAGCCAGCGGATTTTCTAATTTTGTTTTGCCTTTAACCGCCGGAGGTTTTATCTATATCGCTACCTCTGACCTTATCCCCGAAATACACAAGGAAAGTAATCGCCGGCGCTCCACATCTGCCTTTATTGCCTTCTTGTGCGGTATTGTCTTTATGGCTTTAGCCCGCCGTTTTCTGCGGAATTAAATCATGAAAGCATTAGCTTTAATCTCATTCGGCCTAGATAGTACGCTCGCGGCTAAAATAATCCAAAGGCAGGGCGTTGAAGTAATAGGTTTATATTTTCAAATTCCTTTTTGTGCGGCCCAAAAAGAAATATTATCTCATTTGGGGATAGAGATAAAATACATTGATATAAAAGAAGAATTTTTAAAAATTATCCAAAATCCTCGCTACGGCTTTGGCGCAAATATGAACCCCTGTATTGACTGTAAGATTTTTATGTTCAGCAAAGCCAAAGCGCTTATGCCAGGGCTGGAGGCAAAATTTGTGATCACCGGTGAAGTTTTAGGCCAACGCCCAATGTCACAAAACCGCCCGGCATTGGAACTGATTGCTAAAAGAGCAGGCCTTGAAGATTTATTATTAAGGCCTTTATCGGCAAAACTTCTTCAAGAGACACAACCAGAAAGACAAGGTTGGGTAGCCAGAAGCAAATTATTTGATTTTAGTGGTCGCAGTCGGAAGCCCCAGATGGCATTAGCCAAAACTTTGGATATTAAAGAGTATCCTAATCCCGCTGGCGGATGTTTGCTCACTGACCCCCAATTCGCCAAGCGGCTTAAGGAGCTTATGGCGCACCAAGAATTAAATATGAGTAATATAGAATTATTAAAAATTGGCCGGCATTTTAGGCTGGCGCCCGATACAAAATTAGCCGTTGGCCGTAATGAAAAGGAAAATAAAGAACTGGCCAATTTAGCCTTAGAAGGCGATTATTTATTTTTCCCTACCGATGAATTGGCAGGGCCGACTTCTTTAGGAAGGGGTAAATTTAGCGATGACTTGATTAAACTTTCTTGCCAGATTACTTGTCGCTATTGCGACCTAAACGGCGCAACCAACGCAGATATAGTTTATAAAAAAGTTTTTCAACCAGAAGAAAAAGTATTAAAGGTTTCTGCGATAGAAGAAAAACAGCTTATAACTCTTAGAATATGAATAAGTTACAAGGCCCGGCCTTGAAAGAAGCCCTGCTTTATGAAAAATTAGAAAATAAATTAGTCCATTGTTATCTCTGCGCGCATCATTGTAAAATTGCCGCCTATGGCGAAAAATTTGGCTTCTGCGGGGTAAGACAAAATATAAATGGTGTATTATATACCCATGTTTATGCCCGGCCTTGCGCCATGCATGTTGACCCTATTGAGAAAAAACCTTTATATCATTTTTCCCCCGGCTCAAGCGCTTTTTCTATTGCAACTATTGGTTGTAATTTCCGCTGTGGGTTTTGCCAGAACTGGGATATTTCGCAAGAGTCAGTGAGAGATGGTGCGTATTTGGGCGAGAGAGAGGTTTTACCGCAAGAGATAGTTGAGACTGCCATAAAAAATAAATGTAAAAGTATTTCTTATACTTATACTGAACCCACTATATTTTTTGAATACGCTTTTGATACTGCAAAATTAGCCAAACAAAAAGGGCTTTATAATAATTTTGTCACCAATGGTTATATGACTGCCGAAGCCTTAGAAATGATTAAGCCATATCTAGATGCGGCAAATGTGGATTTAAAGTTTTTTAAGGATAGTTCCTATAAAAAGATTTGCGCAGCGAGCCTTAAGCCGGTGCTAGATTCAATTAAATTGATGCACGATTTAGATATTTGGGTTGAGGTAACTACTTTAGTTGTGCCGGGCGAAAATGATTCCCAAGAGGAGCTGCGCGATATCGCCGGATTTATTGCCAGCGTAGATAAAAATATTCCTTGGCATGTTTCGCGTTTTCATCCCGATTATCAATTTACTGATCGCCAGCCCACGCCAGAAGCAACGCTTAAAAAAGCCCAGGAGATAGGAAAAGAAAGCGGCCTTACCTATATATATGTGGGAAATGTCATAGGTTTCGGTAATGACACCTTTTGCCCAAATTGTAAAAAACTATTGATTAAAAGAGAACTTTTTAGTATTTTAGAGTATAATATAAAGCACGGTAAGTGCGCTTTTTGTAATACGGCGATCCCCGGAGTACTTATTTAGTGTCCCCCTAAACATGGAAAACTTTTTACAAAATATTCATCCGGTAATACTCGCCCTCATCGCTGGCCTTTTTACCTGGGCAATGACGGCGTTTGGCGCGGCAGCAGTATTCCTGGCTAAAGAAATAAATAGAAAATTTCTTGATGTGATGTTGGGATTTGCCGCAGGGGTAATGCTGGCAGCAATCTACTGGTCAATGTTAGCGCCATCTATGAAAATAGCAGTAGCCATGCATCTTCCTCCTTGGCTTCCGGCCACGATTGGATTTTTGGTAGGGGGAGTTTTTTTAAGAGTAATTGACCGCATACTTCCTCATCTTCAATTAGGATCTCCCATAGAGAAGGCTGAAGGCGTCAAAACCCATTGGCGCCGTAGCACCTTACTTGTCCTGGCGATGACGCTGCATAATATTCCCGAAGGCTTGGCTATAGGAATTGCCTTTGGCGCTGTTGCTGTAAGTTCCTCAACAGCTACCTTGCAGGCAGCCATAGCCTTGGCCATCGGTATAGGTATTCAAGATATTCCAGAAGGCCTGGCGGTTTCCCTGCCACTATGTAGAGACAAAATATCGCGCTTAAGAAGTTTCTGGTATGGACAGCTATCCGGAATTGTTGAACCTGTTGCCGCTGTAATTGGCGCAGGGACAGTAATCCTGGCGCAGTCTATATTACCATATACCCTGGCGTTTGCGGCGGGTGCGATGTTTTTTATTGTGGTGGAAGAGCTAATCCCCGAGTCTCAGCGCGGCGGCAATACCGACTTAGCCACGATGGGGACAATCGTAGGTTTTGTGGTGATGATGATACTGGATGTGGCCTTTGGGTAAGGGGTTATGAAGCCGAAAAAAGCATTATTAATTGTGGATGTGCAGAATGATTTTTGTCCGGGCGGGGCCTTGGGTGTGCCGGAGGGAGATAAAATTATTCCGGCGATAAATAAATATATAAAGATTTTTGCAAAAAAGAAATTACCTATTTTTACTACACGCGACTGGCACCCAATAAAAACCAAACATTTTAAAGACTTTGGCGGCGTCTGGCCAGTGCATTGTCTTGGAAACACCCGGGGTGCGGCATTTCATCCGGATTTAAAACTTCCTAAAGAAGCAATTTTATTGTATAAAGGAATGGACCCCGAAGAAGATTGTTATTCTTCTTTTTCTGCCCAGGATTTAAGCGGACAGCCGCTATTTAAGTTATTAAAAAGAATGGCGATAAAAGAGATATATATTGCCGGCTTAGCCACGGATTATTGCGTTAAATTTACCGCGATAGATGCGCTTAAACACAGTTTTAAAGTGAAAATTCTAACGGATGCAATAAAGGGCGTTGATTTGAAACCAAAAGATTCAGCGGAAGCGATAAAAAAAATCACTAAAATGGGCGCCAAGAAAATAAAATTAGCGGACCTGACGAAACGGAGGGCGTAAATGCAATTAGATGATATAAAAATCTCAAGGGCAATCATTGATTCTTATCGCGATAAAATAGTGAAGGCCTTAGATGTAGATGTGGCCATTGTGGGCGCAGGGCCTGCGGGGATGTGTTGCGGATATTATTTAGCCAAACAAGGCAAGAAAGTAGTTATCTTTGAAAGAAAATTATCTGTGGGCGGCGGGATGTGGGGCGGCGGGATAATGTTTAATGAAATAGTGCTGCAGGAGAAGGCCAAGAAAATTATGGATGAGTTTGGGGTAAGGATGAGGGTTTATGAAAAAGGTTATTATCTGGCGGATTCCATTGAGTCTGTTTCAACCATCTGTTCAAAGACAGTTAAAGCAGGAGTGAAGATATTTAATCTGCTTAGCGCCGAGGATGTAATGATTAGAAAAAATCGTATCTGTGGTTTGGTTTTAAACTGGACAGCAGTAGAAATTGCCAATTTGCACGTTGACCCGATTACCATGCGGGCAAAGGTCGTGGTTGATGCCACTGGCCATGCCGCAGAAGTGGCGCGCATTGTCGAAAGGAAATCCGAGATAAAACTTAAAACCAAGACCGGCAGAATTATGGGTGAAAAGTCCATGTGGGCCGAGGTAGGAGAGGATACCATTGTGAAAAATTCCAAAGAAGTTTGCCCGGGGTTATATGTCTGCGGTATGGCAGCCAATGCTGTTTTTGGCGGACCGCGCATGGGCCCGATATTCGGCGGGATGCTTCTTTCCGGCGAGAAGCTCGCCAAGGATTTACTGAAGAGATTATAAATAGATGAAATCTTTATCCCTGACAATATTTTTGCTCTGCTATGCCTGCATCAGTTATTTTATGAACCGGCAAAAGCATAAGCAAGTCCTTTTGTCCGTATATTTAGGCGTAACCGCCCTTTTGTTGACGACGGCAATTAATTTAGGGCAAGCCGTATCTTCAATAAACATAAATGTCTTAGGCGTATTTTTGGGGACAATGATTTTATCCAGCCTTTTTAT
>CAYHAI010000145.1:0-8638 GCA_964354585.1 uncultured Planctomycetales bacterium | reverse complement strand
CCCTACAATAACATTTTCTTTTAAGCCGCATAATTCATCTTTCTTGCCTGAGGCTGCCGCGTCGGTAAGCACGCGCGTAGTCTCCTGGAAACTTGCGGCCGAGATAAAACTCTCTGTAGTCAGAGACGACTTGGTAATACCTAAAAGTAAAGGCGTGGCCTGGGCAGGTTTGCCGCCTTTTTTAATTACGCGCGTATTTTCCTTTTGGAATTTACTTTTATCCACTTGTTGCATGGCTAAAAATTCCGTATCCCCGGGGTCTTCAACTTTTACCTTCTTTAACATCTGTCGGATAATCAGCTCAATATGTTTATCGTTAATGCGCACGCCCTGGAGCCTATAGACTTCCTGGACTTCATTAACCAAGTATTCCTGTAAGGCCTTGTCTCCGCAAACTCTTAAGATATCTTGTAACACCACAGGGCCATCGGTTAATTGCTGGCCTGCGATTACCCGGTCGCCTTTATAAACGTTGGGATGTTTTCCGTGAGGAATAATGTATTCCCTCTGCATACCGGTAGGAGATTTTACAATAATTACCCGCTGCCCCTTTTTGCTTTCGCCAAATTCTACAAAGCCGTCTATCTCGCTGATAATTGCCGGGTCCTTGGGCCGTCTGGCTTCAAATAATTCTGCCACGCGCGGTAAACCGCCGGTAATATCCCTCGTCTTTACTACCAAGCGAGGTATTTTAGCCAAGAGGTCGCCGGCATCTATTTTCTGGCTGTCCTTTACCAATATATGTGCCCCTATGGGAATAGGATAAATACCTAAAACCTCTTCTTTTTCATCTAAAATGATTATTTGCGGATGATATTCCTGCTTATGTTCTACTACTACGCGTTCGGTTAATTTGGTAACGGGGTTTAATTCTTCCCTAACCGTTATGTTTTCCCGCAGGTCTTCATATTTAACCCGACCAGCAACCTCAGTAAGAATAGGCAAGGTATAAGGATCCCATTGCACAAAGGCTGCTGCTTTCGGCACTTCCTCAGCGTCTTTAATGCTAATAAAACTGCCCTGTGACAAAGGATAGCGTTCCAATTCCCTTCCCTGCTTATCATTTATACTAACTGAACCATTACGGTTTAAAACGATGAATCCTTTATTCTTTGGCGCGACCCTGAGGTTATGGTATTTGATGATTCCTTTATTTTTAGATTTTATAAATGATTGCGCCACGATACGGGAGGCGGTTCCGCCGATATGAAATGTCCTCATGGTTAACTGCGTGCCGGGTTCGCCAATACTCTGTGCGGCAATTACCCCTACTGCCTCGCCTAACTCCACCAACCTTCCGCTAGCTAAATTCCTACCGTAACATTTAGTGCAAACCCCTATTGCCGATTCGCAGGTGAGGACGCTACGGATGCGTATCTTCTCGATGCCTAATTTCTCAATCATATCTGCTTTTTCTTCGGTAATTTCCCTGCCTTGCTCTACAATAACTTCATCCGTAATAATATCTACGATATTATCCAGCGCAACCCTACCGACAATACGGTCTTTTAGGCTGATCACTACCTCATCGCCTTCAATAATCGCTGAGACCGTGATACCGTTAAGCGTGCCGCAGTCATCTTCAATAACAATCACTTCCTGGGCAACGTCCACTAACCTTCGTGTAAGGTATCCGGCGTCTGCGGTCTTAAGGGCGGTATCTGCCAAACCCTTGCGCGCGCCGTGAGTAGAGATAAAGTATTCCAAAACCGTTAATCCTTCCCGGAAATTTGCGGTGATAGGGCTTTCAATAATTTCACCCGAAGGCTTAGCCATTAAACCGCGCATACCGGCAAGCTGTCTTACCTGAAGCCGAGAACCCCGCGCCCCGGAGTCAGCCATCATAAATATCGGGTTAAATGGTTCCATTTCCCTAAACAATTCGTCAGAAATTTTATCGGTGGTGTGGGTCCAGATATCAATAACCTTACTTTTTCGCTCTGAATCCGTAATAATACCTTTATGGTATTGTTCTTCCACGCGCGCGACTTCAGTTCTTGCCTCTTTTAAAATATCCGGCTTAGTTTTAGGTATTTGTAAATCATTAATACCGATGGAAATGCCGCCCAAGGTGGCTATTTCAAAACCTAATCTTTTAATATCATCAAGCAATTGAACGGTCCGTTCATGGCCGAAACGTTTATAACATTCGGTTACTACCTCGCCTACGCTACTTTTATTTAAATCTTTATTTATAAAACCGAATTCTTTGGGCAATAATTGGTTAAATAATACCTTGCCGACGGTGGTAGTGACTATTTGTTTTTCTAAGATAAGTTTTTTCTCATCCAAATCAAATAAACTACCTATCCTCAATTTTATCTTGGCATGCAAATCTACGGCTTTATCTTCGTAGGCCACGATGACCTCATCGGGATGGGCAAATATTTTGTTTTCTCCTTTTGCCTGGGGTTTTTCTTTGGAAAGGTAAGACAGGCCCAGAACAATATCCTGGGTAGGAGTGACAATGGGCCTTCCGTCTGCGGGCGAGAATATATTATTTTTGGAAAGCATGAGGATTTTTGCCTCCAGTTGCGATTCTAAGGATAAGGGGACATGCACCGCCATCTGGTCGCCGTCAAAATCGGCATTAAAGGCGGTACAGACTAAAGGATGGATTTTAATGGACTTGCCTTCAATTAAAAGCGGCTGGAAGGCCTGAATGCCTAAGCGGTGCAATGTGGGCGCGCGGTTTAAGAGTACCGGATGATCCTTGATTACCTCGTCCAAGATATCCCAGACCTCTATTTTTCCGCGTTCTACCATACGACGCGCGCCTTTTATCGTATGCACAAAACCTTTTTCTCTGAGTTTTTTGATAATAAATGGCTCAAACAATTCCAAGGCCATCTGTTTAGGCAGTCCGCATTCATGCAGTTTTAATTCCGGGCCGACTACAATTACTGAACGGCCGGAGTAATCCACGCGTTTACCTAGAAGATTTTGCCTGAAACGGCCTTGTTTGCCTTTGAGCATATCCGAGAGCGACTTTAATGGCCGGTTATTTGCCCCCATTACCGCCCGGCCATGCCTGCCGTTATCCAAAAGCGCATCCACTGCCTCCTGAAGCATGCGTTTTTCATTACGAATGATTATTTCTGGAGCGTTTAATTCCATAAGCTTCCTAAGGCGATTATTGCGATTTATTACCCGGCGATACAAATCATTAAGGTCGGAAGTAGCAAATCTGCCTCCGTCCAAAGGAACCAGGGGCCTTAAATCCGGCGGGATGACCGGCAGGACTTCTAAAATCATCCACTCCGGTTTATTGGTCGATTTCTTAAAATCCTCCACTATTTTTAAGGTCTTTAAGGTCTTGCGATTACCTAATATCTCCTTTGATTTTTCTAAATCGCGGTGCAACTTACGACTGTAGTTATCCAGGTCTAACTCCTTTAATAAATCCCGCGCTGCCTCAGCGCCAATCTTGGCCTTAAAATTTGTGCCATATTTAGTAAGCGCCTCTTGATATTCCTCCTCGCTTAAAAGCCCTTTTTTCTTTAAAGGAGTATTGCCGGGGTCAATTACCACATACTCTTCATAGTAAATTATTTTTTCTAAATCCCTCAGGGTAACATCTAATAATGCGGACATCCGGCTGGGCACTGCCTTAAAAAACCAAATATGCGTTACGGCGCTAGCTAATTCAATATGGCCCATGCGCTCCCTTCTTACGCTGGAGCGGTCTACGGTTACGCCGCAACGGTCACAGGTAATCCCTTTAAATTTTATACCTTTATATTTACCGCAGTTACATTCCCAGTCGCGCACCGGACCAAAGATTTTTTCGCAAAATAAACAGTCTTTTTCGGGCTTAAGGGTACGGTAATTTATGGTCTCTGCCTTTTTTACCTCTCCCTTAGACCAAGACCTGATTACTTGCGGCGAGGCAATCTTTATGGAAATAGTATCGAATAAAATATGCTCTTGCGTCATTTTGCCTTCTCTGTGCGGACATCCAAACATAAACCCTGTAATTCTTTAATCAGAACATTAAACGACTCTGGAGTTCCATGGGTGAGCCGCTGTTCTCCTTTGACAATTGCTTCATAAATTTTGGTTCTACCGGAGACATCGTCGCTTTTTACGGTAAGCATCTCTTGCAGGGTAAAGGCCGCGCCGTATGCCTCTAATGCCCAGACTTCCATCTCGCCTAATCTCTGACCGCCAAATTGCGCCTTGCCGCCCAAAGGCTGTTGCGTAACCAAAGAGTATGGCCCAATAGAGCGGGCATGGATTTTTTCATCTACCATATGCACTAACTTCATTATATAAATATACCCTACGGTCACCTTCTGATCAAAAGGCTGGCCATTATAACCATCAAAAAGGGTAATCTTGCCATCTACGGGTAAGTCTGCCTTCTTCAACATCTCCTTAATTTCTTCTTCAGTCGCTCCGTCAAAAACCGGACAGCTCACCTGCATCCCTAAAACTTTTGCCGCCCAGCCCAGATGGGTCTCTAAGATCTGCCCCACATTCATACGCGAAGGCACACCCAGAGGATTTAATACGACTTCCACCGGCGTACCGTCCGGCATATAAGGCATATCCTCCTCGGGCAATATGCGGGCTACCACTCCTTTATTTCCGTGCCTGCCGGCTAATTTATCGCCTTCGGCGAGTTTACGCTTTATGGCAATATAAACCACCACCCGTTTTAAGACGCCGGTTGGTAATTCATCGCCCCGTTTTACCTTATCGATCTCCTGCTCTTGTTCGGCTAATAATTCTTGTATCTGTTCATCAAAAGAATCTGCCAGAATTTTTGCCTCTTCATTATCGTTAAAATCTATTTTTTCTACCCTGGCCTTATCTACGCCTAAAAGTTGGCTCAGGCGGGTTATTTTTTCGGCTTGCACGAATTCTATTTCTTGTTTATAGTAGGCCTTCAGTTCCCTGACCTTGGCCAATTCCTTGGTTTTTTCCTCTTTGGATTTTCTACCGCGGTCTTTGCGCTGGAACACATGCACATCTACCGCCATGCCTTCTACTCCCGGAGGGACAGTCAAAGAGGTATCCCGCACATCCGATGCCTTTTCCCCGAATATCGCGCGCAGCAATCGTTCCTCGGGAGAAAGTTCGGATTCGGTTTTCGGCGTGACTTTGCCGACGAGAATATCGCCTGGCCCGACCTCAGCCCCGATATGAATTATGCCTGTCTCATCTAAATTCTTTAAGGCCTCCTCGCTGACATTAGGGATATCGCGGGTTATTTCTTCGTTTCCTAAACGCGTTTCCGTAGCCTCTGTTTCAAACTCCTCCACGTGTATAGAGGTAAACAAATCTTCTCTGGCTATTTTTTCATTGATAAGTATGGCATCCTCAAAATTATATCCTCGCCAAGGCATAAAGGCGCATAATAGATTTTTGCCTAAGGCAAGTTCGCCATTTTTAGTGCCCATACCGTCGGCAATAACCTGGCCTTCTTGAACATGGTCGCCTAATTTCACTAACGGCCTCTGGTTTAAACAAGTATCGGCATTAGTGCGTAAAAACTTTTTCAGATGATATATCTTTTTACCGATAGTAACTGAGGAGGCGTCCACGTTAGTTACCTTGCCGGATTCCTCTGCCACTACCACTGTGCCTGAGTCTTGGGCTACCTTGCCTTCCATTCCTGTTCCCACCAAAGGCGACTCGGTAATCATCAAAGGCACGGCCTGTCTTTGCATGTTTGAACCCATCAGCGCGCGGTTGGCATCGTCGTGCTCTAAGAAAGGAATTAAAGAAGCAGCCACAGAAACTAATTGCTTCGGCGAAACATCCATATATTCAACTTGTTTAGGCGGCACTTTGGGAAAATCGCCTTTATGGCGGCAGGAAATCTCGCGCTCCATAAATGTGCCATCGCTATCTAATGGTATATTTGCCTGGGCAATCACCTTCTCTTCTTCTATATCTGCGGTTAAATATTCAATTTTACCGGTAACCCGGCCGTCTTCTACTTTTCGATAAGGTGTTTCCAGAAGGCCTAAGGGATTTACCCGGGCATAACTACTTAAAGATGAAATTAGGCCAATATTTGGTCCTTCAGGCGTTTCGATGGGACAAATCCTGCCATAGTGCGAAGGATGAATGTCTCTTACCTCAAATCCAGCGCGCTCGCGAGACAGGCCTCCTGGCCCTAAAGCGCTTAATCTACGCTTATGGGTCATCTCTGCCAAAGGATTTACCTGATCCATAAACTGGGATAATTGACTGCGGGCAAAGAAATCGCGTATCTGATTGGATAATAGTTTGGAATTTATCAAATAATGCACATTGAGGTTATCAAGATCGCCTAATATGCTTAACCTTTCTCTTATTGAGCGTTCAACTCGAGCCAGGCCAATTCTTACCTGATTCTGCACCAGTTCCCCTACGGTTTTAATCCGGCGGTTCCCCAAATGGTCGATATCGTCAATTTTACCTATGCCTTCTTTTAATTTAATTAAATATTCTATCACCTTGATTACTGTGGCTGAATCCAGAATTCTTTTATCCAAGGAAACATCCATGCCCAATTTACGATTGAGGATAAATCTACCTGCCCGCTCTAAATCATATCGCGCCGGGTCAAAGAACAATCTATAAAATAACGCCTCTGCCGTCTCTTTGGTTACTGGTTCAGTCGGCCGCATCTTGCGGTAAAAATCTAAATAGGCCTCTTCTTTGTTCTTGGTATAATCCTTCTTTAGGGTGTTGGTTATCTCCGGGTATTCCTTGCCAAAGGCAGCAAATATCTCTTGGTCAGTGCTAAAACCTAATATTCTTAAGATTTGCGTGGCCGGGAAGTTTCTGCGCCTATCTACATAGGCAAGGATGGTTTCGGCTAAATCATATTTAAATTCAAGCCAGGCGCCGCGATAAGGAATAATGCGGCCGTAATATATCCTTTTGCCGGTAGGATGAACTTCTTCTTCAAAGGAAACTCCCGGCGAGCGCTGAAGCTGGCTGACCACTACGCGCTCATCTCCATTAATAATAAAAGTTCCGGTTTCGGTCATCAAAGGTATTTCTCCAAAGTAGGCGTCTTGTTCTTTGGTTTCCTTAGACGTACTTAACCTGAATTTTACCTTAAGGGGCGCGCCATAGGTCAATGCCCTGCGCCTAGACTCGGCCATATCATATCTGGGCTTACCCAGTGAGTAGCCAATAAATTCCAACTTTAAAGAACGGTTAGTGTTCTCTATGGGAAACATCTCTTCAAATACCTCTTGCAGTCCGTAAGGCTTGCGCTCTTGGCTAGAAACATTCATCTGGAGAAATTCATGATAGGCCTCAGTTTGGACCTCTAAGAGGTGAGGAAGTTCGTAAACCTCTTTGAGTTTGCCGAAATTTTTCTGCTTAATCATCTGCGTTTACTTTAATTCTACAGTAGCGCCGGCTGCTTCGAGTTTTTTCTTCATTTCTTCAGCCTCTGCCTTGGGTACGGTTTCTTTTATGGGTTTGGGCGCGGCATCGACTAAATCCTTGGCTTCTTTTAAGCCCAAACTCGTCATCGTTCTTACTTCTTTGATGACGGCAATTTTATTCCCGCCAGCACTGGTTAAGACCACGGTAAATGCGGTCTTTTCTTCTGCGGCAGGAGTCCCGGCTGCGCCAGCCGCTGCTCCTTGGGCAGGCATAGCCATCATCGGCATATTCGCCTGTACGCCAAACTTCTCTTCCAGGGCCTTAACTAAATCCGAGAGCTCTAAAACCGTCATAACCTCTATAGATTTAATTAATTCATCCATCTTTTCCTTAGCCATTTTATCCTCCCTTTTCCTTTTTCTGTTTTATTTGCTCTAAACAATAAACAAATTTCCTGAGCACCTGATTCAATACAATTACTAAACCCGAAATCGGTGAATTCAACGCCATCGCTACCCTTGCCCTGAGCACCTCCCGAGAAGGAAGGCGGGCTAATGTCTCAATATCTTTTTTATCCAGGATCCTGTCTTTTAAGAAGCCGCCGCATAATTTCAAGAGTTGATGATCACGGGCAAAATCGCATAATATACGCGAGACGCCTATCAGCTCTTCTTTGATAAACACCAATCCGCAGGGGCCTTCTATTGTTTTGACGAGAGTTTCTAGCCCTGAATCTTTTAGGGCGCGCCTGGCTACGCTATTCTTAACCATAAAAATCTTGGCATTTATATTTCTTAAAGACTGGCGCAGGCCGCTTAAATCCGGGCTGGATACCTTAGAATAATTCATAATAAAGACGCTTTCCGACTCTTTTAAATTGTTTTTAATCTGTTTTTCGGAGGTCTCTTTAAATAATAAGCCTAATTTTTTCATTTTAGATAACCAACCTTAATCCCGGATTCATGGTAGTAGAAATAAACAGGCTCTTGATAAATTTACCTTTAACCGATGCCGGCCTGGCCTCATTTACAGCATCTATAACCCGCAGGGCATTTTCAGATAATTTATCTTCAGAAAAAGAAAACTTGCCTACAGAAAGATGCATACCGCTCTGTTTATCCATGCGAAACTCTACCTTGCCTTTTTTTACTTCATCTATTGCCTTGGCTATGTCCACAGTTACAGTGCCGGTTTTAGGGCTGGGCATCAGGCCGCGCGGGCCCAAAATTTTGCCTAACTTGCTTAAATCTTTCATCATCTCCGGCGTAGCAATAGCGCAATCAAAATCCAAAAAACCGCC
>CAYHAI010000144.1:0-12736 GCA_964354585.1 uncultured Planctomycetales bacterium | reverse complement strand
CTGGCCTGATTTTCCTGCTCGATAATCTGCCTGATCAACCCGTTAATATTTGCGATAATCTCGTTTTCACTGTGCCCTAAGGAAACCTGATTTGAAATTTGGAAGAAATTACCGGTCGCCTGGGTACCCTCGCCGTAGAGGCCGCGGGTGGTAAAACTCAATTTGGCAATCGCCGCTAACACGCGATTAATCTGTTGCATCATCACTAATGCCGGCAGGTGTAACATTACTGAGCCGCGCATAGCTGTGCCTGTATTCGTAGGACAGGCGGTCAGATACCCCCAATCGGATAAAAAGGCAAAACTTAGCTCCATGGCTAAAGAATCGTCTATGTTATTAATGATATTCCAGGCCTCAAAGAGATTAAAACCTGACTGCATTACCTGCATCCTGATATGGTCTTCCTCGTTAATCATAATTGAGACAATCTCTTCATTATCAATTACTACTGCCTTGCTGTCTGCTTTCTGCGCATGCTCGTAAGACATCAGGTGCCTCTCAATTAAAAACTGTTTATCTATGCTATCTACATCTGCCAATTTAAAAGTGGTGGTATTTTTTAGGTAATCCACCTTGGCAATGGCCTCTTCGATGGCCTGCAATATCTGCTCGCCCTGTTTCTTGCTTGCCCAGTGCGGAAAGGAAAACTTATCCAGGTTTCTGGCTAAGCGGATACGGCTGGAGATCACAATATCCGAATGCGGGCCTGTCCCCTTTAACCACTCGCTGGTGTGATTTAAGAGATCGTTGAGATTCATTGAGCTTCCTTTCTCTCTTCGTTGTTCTGCGCTTGTTTCTTTTCCAATTCTTTTATCTGGTCGCGAACCCTGGCTGCCTCCTCAAACTCCTCAGCCTCAATTGCCTTCTGTAGTTTAGTGCGTAAATCCTGCGCGTCTATCTTCTTGCGCAAAACCTTGGTCACCTTAAGCGGAGATTTACCGACGTGTATGCTTGAGCCGTGAATTCTCTTTAACAAAGGGCCGAGATATTTTTTAAAGGCGCTGTAACAGTCTCCGCATCCTAGCCGGCCGAGCTTTTTAAAATCCGCGTAAGACAGGCCGCAGCTTGGGCATTTAACTGCCACCTGTTCTTTTTCTTTGGCCAGCGGTTTTTCAAACTCCGCTAATCCGGCCAAGAGATCGCTCAAGCCAAACTGCTGTTCCATCTGCGTGCTTTTTTGGCGCGCGCATTCTTCGCAAAGGTGCAGCTCGGTCATCTGGTCGTCAATAATCTCCGTCAAATGCACGGTTGCCGGATTCTTGCCGCAAATATCGCATAACATAACTTGTCTCCTTAATATTTTACTCCTGCTTTCTTAGTCAGTTCATTAAACTTCTTCATTAAACTCAAGGTAAGTTTTCCGGGTTTACCGGTGCCGATGGTGCGGCCATCAACTTTAACCACGGGTATAATTTCGGCGGCGGTTCCGGTTAAGAAACATTCGTCCGAGATATACACCTCATGGCGGGTAATTACATGTTCATGCACCAATATTTTATCTTTGCGGGCAATCTCTAAAACCGTATCGCGCGTAATCCCTCTTAAAGTTCCCATACATTGCGGCGGCGTATATAAATGATTGCACTTGGCGATAAAAATATTGTCACCGGTGCATTCGGCCACATAACCTAAGGAATCTAACATAATCGCCTCATCGCAACCGGCATTTATTGCCTCAATCTTGGCTAAGATATTATTCAAATAATTCAAGGATTTTATTTGGGGGTTCAGCGCCTCGGGTAAATTCCTGATTGTAGGCACCGTAACAATCTCCAGGCCTTCTTTATAAAATTTTTCCGGATACAATGCAATCTTATCCGCGATGATTATAACTGTAGCATGGCCTCGACATTTTCGAGGGTCAAGCCCTAAATCTCCTTCGCCGCGGGTAACCACTAATCGGATATAGGCGTCTTTAAGATTATTTTCCTTTAAAGTCAAGATAACCGCTTTAATCAACTGCTCCTTGGATAGCGGAATTTCTAACATTATACTCTGCGCAGACTCAAAGAGCCGCTCAATATGTTCTCTCAACTTAAAAACTAAGCGGTTGTAAGTTCGTATCCCTTCGAACACGCCATCGCCGTATAAAAGCCCATGGTCAAAAACCGAAACCTTCGCCTCGCTTTTTTCGCAAAATTTACCGTTGATATAGACTTTCATTCCCGCCTCCTTAATTTACCAATACCCCATCCTTCAAATGATACACCTTATCCGCGACTTTCGCCAATTCTAAATTATGCGTGACTAAAACCACAGTCATTTGCTCTTCTAAATTTATTTTTTTGAGCAAAGCGATTATCTCCTCGCCGGTTTTAGAATCAAGGTTCCCCGTAGGTTCATCGCAAAGCAGCAGTTGCGGCTTATTCATCAAGCCACGCGCAATCGCCACCCGCTGTTTTTCTCCACCGGAAAGCTGGTTGGGAAAATGTGCAATTCTATCTTTCAATCCGACTTGCTCCAAGAGCCTTAATGCATTATCTCGTCCATCGTCCATCGTCCATCGTCCATCGCGACTAATCAATGCCGGCATCATTACATTCTCTAAGACCGTAAATTCTGACAACAAATGATAAAACTGAAAAACAAAACCTATTGCTTTGTTTCTCACCCGGCAAAGCATCGCGTCATTTAGTTTATAGATATCTTCTTCGGCAAAAATCACCTTACCCTGCGTGGGCGAATCTAAACCGCCCAAGATATGCAATAAAGTAGATTTACCCGCGCCGGAAGGGCCCACAATCGCCACAAATCGGCCCTTCTCTATTTTCAAATCTATCCCCTTTAATACCGGCAACGCTTTTTTACCGTTGTGATAAACCTTATGGATATTTTTGGCCTCTAACATCTATTCGTATCTGAGTGCCTCAACCGGTTTTAATCCCGCGGCCTTGCTTGCCGGATAGACAGTTGAGATTAAGGTAATCACTATAGCCGCCGCAACAATCAAGACCATATCCGGCCAAACCTGCATCGCTACCGGTAGCCGGTCAATATAATATATGTCCTGAGGCAATTTTATAAATTGGTATTTTTTAAGCATTGCGCACAGCCCAATTCCTGCTGCGGCGCCTAAAAAGGTTCCTGTGCTTCCGATAATCAAACCTTCATAAGTAAAAATTTTTCTGATGCCGGAGGAGGTCATGCCTATAGCCTTTAATATGCCGATATCCTTGGTCTTTTCTACCACCATCACTATCAGGGTGCTGGCAATATTAAAAGCGGCGACCAGAATGATTAAGGTTAAGATGATAAACATCGTCAGTTTTTCCAATTTTAAGGCGGCAAAGAAATTTTGGTTCATCTCTACCCAGGTCTTTAAATTATAATTAAAACTTAAGGCGCTGCTTAATTCATCTCTTACTTTATCGGCCAAATAAAGATTATCTAATTTTATGGCCAGGCTGCTGATTTGGTTATTTAGCCCTAAAATTTCCTGCGCCAAGGCCAAATTCATAAAGACCAGGTTCATATCATAATCATACATTCCCGAATTAAAAATACCCGCTACTTTTAAGTTATACGGTTTACCCAAAGGCGAATAAAAGGTAAGTTCGGAATTTAAGCCCAGGCCCAGATACAAAGCCAACTCCTTGCCTACAATTACCCCGTCTTGGCCCAGGTCATCAATACTTCCTTTGATTATATATTGCTTTATCTTGGTAACTTGGGTTTCTAAAGCCGGCTCTATCCCTTTTAAGCCCACGGCAAAGAATCTCTTGCCTTCTTTCAGCAAAACCTGGCCCTGGACATAGGGGCTGATACCTTTGATATGCGGGTTTGCGCTAATTTTTTTGGTTATCTCCTTATACTCTGCATTATCCATTGCCTTAAAACTGGTCAGGGTAATATGCGCATAATTGCCCACAATCTTGTCGCGCAGGTCCTGGTCAAAGCCGGTCATTACGGCAATTACCACAATCAGGGCCGCCACGCCAATGGCTATACCCAGGATAGAAATAACGCTAATCAAAGAGATAAACTTCTCTTTTCTTTTGGTCATTAAATAACGCCAGCTAATGAATAATTCAGTTTTCATCTTAAAAAAGCGCCTGACCCCTTTTTATTCCGGCGGCCTCAGTAAGGGAAATAAAATCACGTCCCTAATCGAGGGCTGGTCAGTAAGAAGCATTACCAGTCTATCTATACCAATTCCCAAACCGCCTGCCGGCGGCATGCCATGCTCTAAGGCTAAGACATAATCCTCATCCACTGTCTTTTTCTCATCGGTATTTAATTCCTGGAGTTCTTCTTCAAAACGCTTTTTTTGCTCCAGCGGATCATTTAATTCGGTATAGGCATTACCCACTTCTAAACCGGCGATATACAACTCAAACCGCTCCGAAATTAAGGGGTTGTCTTTTTTAGTTTTAGCCAAAGGGCAGAGATTGGTAAAATAGTCAGTCACAAAGGTAGGGCCCATACTCATCTCTTGCCCTAAAATATCCTCAATGAGTTTAGCAACCTGCGAACGGCTAAGGCGGAGAGCGTCCTTGGCAAAACCTTTTGCTTTTAATTTCTTAAGCATTACCGCGGCCTCATCGCCGGGCGCAATATCAAATTTTTCCTTTACGCTTTGCGCAAAAGAAATCCGCTGCCAGGGAGGAGTTAAATCTACGGGATTACCTTGATAATTGAAACCGGCCTTGCCGAATAGCTGCTGCGCGACAAAAACAATCAAATCTTGCGCTAATTCCATCATCTCTAAATAATTTGCATAGGCGCGATAGACCTCCAGCATAGTAAATTCCGGATTATGCTTTGTGGATACGCCTTCATTGCGGAAGGAACGATTTATTTCATAGACCCGGCCAAAGCCGCCTACTAAAAGCCGCTTCAAATACAACTCCGGGGCAATCCTTAAATACAAATCTAAATCGTATTCGTTATGGTGCGTCTTAAAAGGCCGGCCGGCTGCGCCTCCGGGGATATAATGCATCATCGGCGTCTCTACTTCCTGAAAACCCCTGCTATCTAAAAATTCCCTGACGGCTTTCATAATTTGGGAACGTATGATAAATACCTTTTTTACCTCTTCGTTGGCAATTAAATCCAAATAACGCTGGCGGTAACGTAAATCCACATCCTTTAAGCCATGCCACTTCTCAGGTAAAGGCCTTAAGGCCTTGGCTAAAACTACATATTCCTCTACCTTCACGCTCGGCTCTTGGGTGTGCGTCTTAAAAAGCTCACCCTGCACAGCGATGATATCGGCAATGTCTAAATTATCCAGCAGCGCGAAATTATCCTGCCCGATAAAATCCGCTTTAAGGTAGAGCTGGATTCTTCCGGTGGCATCCTTTAAATCCATAAATACTACCTTGCCGTGCGACCGCTTCGCCATAATCCGTCCGCAGAGACTGACTTTGCGGCCTTCCTGAAAAGCGCTGAGCACCTGAGAAATCTCCAGATGCTCAGGCACCTGGCTGGGGTATAAAGGTATACCCTTGGCCTTTAAGGCCTCTAATTTTGCCTTTCTCTGCTGAATGAGCTCGTTTAATTCCATAGTCTTGTCATTATATAGTAGAATTTATCGCCTGTCAATTTTTTTTGCGGAGGGTTTTGTTCACGCGCTGGGTATATATTTGGGATACTTATGATACTCTGGCGGGGAATTGGGTGCGTATCGTTTTAATAAAGATATGGGCAATATCAGGGTCAAATTGGGAACCGCAGTTATTTTTAACCTCGTTGAGCGCTTCTTGCACAGTTAATTTCCGGATACGATAAGGCCGGTCTGAAGTCATGGCATCAAAGGCATCGGCGCAAGCCAGGATCCTGGCCATCAGCGGGATTTTATTTCTACCTAAACCATCAGGATAACCTGTGCCGTCGTATCTTTCGTGGTGGTACCGCACCGCAGGGATTGACGGCCTTAAAAACTCTAAGGGCTCAAGCATCTCCACGCTCTTGACCGGGTGCAGTTCAATTATCGCCCTCTCTGCAGGCGTCAGCCTGCCGGGCTTATTTAAAATAAAATCCGGGATGCCGATTTTTCCCAGATCATGCACTTCGCTGGCATAACGTAAAATTTCCAGTTCTTTTTTGGACATCTTCAAAACCCTGGCCACGGCAACCGCATATTCGGTAACCCGTTCGGTGTGGCCGTGCATATAAGGGTCTTTGGCTTCAATGGCTAAGACTAAGGCGCGGATGGTGTTAAAATAATTAAGATGCAGGTCTTCGTAATGTCTTGATTCCTGGATGGATATAGCCACCTGCGAGGCAAAGATGTTTAATACCTCTATTTCTTCCGCTGTAAAATGCCGCGCTTTTTTAGAAAAGGCACAGATTATGCCCAAAAGTTTATCCTTAAGACTTACCGGCACGGAAATCATTGACCTAAAGCCTTCTTTTTTTATTAATTCTTTATATTTAACTGTGGGGTCTTTAGCTACGTCATAAATCGCTAAAGGCTTTTTTGCCTCTGTGGTTATGCCGCAGATATATTCGCTGTCCTTAAGCACAGGGAACTTTTTTATGAAGGCGTCGCTGATGCGATAACCGGAATTAACTACCAATACCTTTTTCTCCTCATCCACCAGCCTTAAGATACAGGCATCGGTGCGCATCAATTTACAGGTAAGTTGGGTAATTAAAGAAAATATCTTTTTGGGATGTATAGTTGACCTTAAGAAACGATTAAGTTTAAATATATCATGCAGCTCTTCTTTTACCATAATTAACTCATCTATCTTCTTGTGATACCTCTGCCTAAACATAGACTTAAACCTCGTTATATCCTCGGTTACCTCTTTTAACCTGCGGAGGTTACGCTCTAAACTTTTATTCGCAGCCTTACCCATTAGCCACCTCTTGTAGTTGGCATAGACAATGAAAAAGCCGAGTCACCGTAATTTGTTTTATTTCGGCAACTCGGCGATCGTGGATAGATTAACCCTATCTTTAGACCCGTGGCTTTGCGTCCCTGCCTTTCGATAGGTTTGCCTTTTTCGATAAAACTACTCTTTATTTCCTCTCTAATTAAAGTATAGACTATAAAAACTTGATTGTCAACCCGGGGAGTTCTTAACTAAGTGCGGTATTTATGATAAGACTTTAAGGGGGGCTCGGGTTTGTATCGTCTTAATAAAAATGCGGGCAATGTCAGGGTCAAATTGGGAACCAAAGTTATTCTTAATCTCCGCGATGGCTTCATCAATGCTTAATCTTCTTCTACGATAAGGCCGTTCTGAAGTCATGGCATCAAAGGCATCGGCGCAGGCAATAATCCTGGCCATCAGCGGTATGTTATTTTTAGCTAAGCCATCAGGATAACCTGTGCCGTCGTATCTTTCGTGGTGGTGCCGCACCGCAGGAATTGACGGCCTTAAAAACTCTAATGGCTCCAGGATTTCCACTCCCTTTACCGGATGCAGTTCAATCATCGCCCTCTCTGCCGGGTTTAGTTTTCCGGGCTTATTCAAGATAAAGTCGGGGATGCTAATCTTACCTACATCGTGGACTTCTGCGGCATAACGTAAAATATCCAAATCTGTCCGATACATCTTCAAGGCCCGGGCAATCCCTATAGAATATTTTGTCACTCTTTCGGTATGTCCGCGGGTATAAGGGTCTCTGGCTTCAATAGTTAAGACTAAGGCATGGATGGTATTGAAATAATTTATGCGGATATCATCATGATGTTGGGATTCTTCAATGGCGAAGGCTACCTGCGAGGCAAATATACTTAATACCTCTATTTCTTCTCGGCAAAAACGCCTCGCTTTTTTAGAACCAGTGGAAATAACCCCCAAGAGTTTATCCTGAAACATTACCGGCACCGCCAGAAAAGACCTGAGGCCTTCTTTGCGCATTAACTCTTTATGCCTAACGCGGGGGTCCTTATCTATATCATAAACTACCAAAGGTTTCATGGTCTTGGCGGCTATGCCACATATGCCTTCGCCTAACCTCACCAGTGCCATTTTTTTTATCAGGGCATCGCTCACACAGTAACTGGCGCTAACGGTTAAATTTTTTCTATTTTCATCCAGCAACCTTAAGACACAATTATCCGTGTGCATCAGCTCGCAGGTTAAACGGGTAATTAAAGAAGATATCTTTCCCAAATCAACGGTAGAAATGAGCGTGCGATTAACCTTGAAGATATTCTGCAGTTCTTCTTTAATCGTCACAAGTTCGTTTTTTTTCTTACGGTATTTCTTCTCCAGAACGCGCTTGAACTGGGATAAATTCTTGGTGATATCCTTTAACCTTCCTATGTTATTACGTAATCTTGTGTTTACGCCGGAAAGATGCTGATACATACGTTTTAATCTCTGGGTGATTTTTAAATTATGCCTCTTGCGCTTCAGGCCCTCAGTGATATCCTGCACCAGCTCTAAGGCAAACACCGGCCGATTACGATTATCTTGAATCGGGCTGACCGTGACTTGATAATAACGTTTCTGGCCTTCTTTAGTAAAACCCGTTCTCTGCGCCTGATGGATTTTTCCGGTTTTAAATACTTTTAAGGCAGGGCATCCCGGACAGATATGGCTGCGATGTTCAAATGTTTTATAGCAGTATTTACCGCATACCTTTTGCGGTACGCCAACCCAATTGGATTGGTAATTGTTTATCCATAAGATACGAAACTTCTTATCTAAAAGACAAAGGCCAGCGCCTATTCCCTGGAGAATTTGTTTGTATTC
Source organism: uncultured Planctomycetales bacterium (assembly GCA_964354585.1). GTDB lineage: Bacteria > Omnitrophota > Gorgyraeia > Gygaellales > Profunditerraquicolaceae > CAYHAI01. The sequence continues at coordinate 4,079 of CAYHAI010000144.1, read as the reverse complement.
AATATTATTCTTGACCACGCTCTCCTTTTGGCCCGGAAAATAAAAAAACCGAGCGTGCCTAATTTTATAGTCTTATTTTCGGCAACTCGGCTATCCTGGATAGGTTATTTTGGCAGCCCGGCGATCAAAAGACTATTCCTATCTTTAGACCCGTAGCTTTGCGTCCCCGCCTTTCGAGGGGTTTGCCTTTCTCGATAAAACCCTTACGGTAACAAAAAGTATATACTATGAAACAGCGTTTGTCAAGGTGAGCATTTCTTTACAGCCAAAACCTCTTCATTTACAATATGTTAGAATAAAAAAAATGGGTCAGGCGCTTTTTGAAAAAAGGGGTCAGGCGCTTTTTTTAGGCGCGATAAGTAGAGAGCTGTTTGATGCGCTTGAGCATATTAGGATGGGTGCTTAATGCCTCTAATAATCTATCTTGGAAAGTTAAGCGTATTTGCTTAGTCCTCAATTGCTCCAATTCAGAGGCATCTAATGTACCGCTTTTATCCAAATCTAAGTGTTTTAACTCTCTGATCTCATTTAAGGCCTGGGAAGGATCATTTACAAAGAATGCCTTTAGCCCCTCAACTTCCTTGAGCGACTCCTTATCTATCCGCGCTGCTCCATAGGCCAGTTTGTAAAGGCTGGAGGCAAGGCTGGAGGGCTGATTACCCAAAAGCACAGAACCCCTATCGGCAAAATACTCTCTGATGCGCGAGGCATACAAAACCAAGAGATTAGTAATAAAATAGAATAGGAAGGCCACTAATCCTACCAGGGCAGTGTTACCTCCTCTTTCATCGCGCCGACGTCCAAAGAATAAAAACTGCCAGGCAATCCGATACATCACCATCGGAATAACCGAAAGGAGCGTAATCGTCAGCACATCGCGGTTCTTCAAGTGACTCAGTTCATGGCCTAAAACTGCCTTCAACTCCTCTTCATTCAATAACTTCAAAATGCCTTCGGTAACGCAAACCCGGCCATCCCTTATACCTCTGCCAAAGGCAAAGGCATTGGGAAGCGCAATCTGGGCTATCCCTATTTTGGGCATAGGAATCTGCGCCCGCATGGCTAAACTTTCCACCATCTGAAATAGCCGCGGATATTCTTCTCTTTTGACATATCTTACCCGCATCGTCCATTCCACTAACTTTGGCCCAAGCATATACTGAATGAACATCATCGCCAAGGATAGGATAAGATAAAAATAGAAGTTAGTTATTCCTGCAGCATAACTTATCCAGGATATTACCGCATAGACTATGGCAAACAAAAGCCCTAATAAAAACCACATCCTTAATTTCAATGACCACATCTCTCATCCCTCCTATTTATTTATTACATTAGCATTAATGGTAAACTTAATCACCGGATCCGTAAGGTTATCGGTATGGACATAAATATACTGTTGCACCGGCCCAGAATAACCCTTACTATTAAACCGGACGGCAATTAAAGTCTCCTCTGCCGGTAAAAGGGTCTTCTTTTTAACTTTAGACGCTGTGCAACCGCAAGAAGTATTCATATCTATTATGGTCAAGTTCTTCTTAGATTCATTCTTTAAGACAAAATTGTGCTTTAAAACCGCGCCTTCTTCTACCCGGCCAAAATCCCAAACATAAGGGGTATTAGTCTGTGCCCATGCTGCGCTTTCTAGCAGCAGAAGGCATAAAAACCCGAAAATTAAAAATACCCTCCTCTTCATAACCTAAGATAATACCATATTATGGCATAGTGTCAAATAGATAATGTTAAGTGATGTTAAGGGGTAATTTATATGTTATTTTGCTGCGGGTTTTGGGGTTTTTATTGCGCTCTTCGGGCTATAAGATAACTGCCACGAGATAAAGTTAAAGGAGAAGCATTGCTATCGTACTGTGTCCATTCAAGAGTAAAAATACCTCCGTTTGCTCCGTTTGAAACACTGCCATGTATTCTAATCTTTGCAATACCGGAAGGGCCGCCGTGACTTACACGCCATTCATCAGTGTATGAATCGATATCACAGGACCCCCCAACAGGCGAACCTACTATCGCTAAACTGTCTATATAAGCCACCAGCCAGTTAGCACCAGCTGGACCGTCAAGCGATAGCTTATAACCTGAATCACCTACGATGAAGAAAGCATCAATCTCAAATTGCCATACTTCGTTTGCACCAATAGGAAACTGCAAATGATCATCGGCCTGGAATGTAGTGAAACTAGTCACGGATTCATCCGTAGGCTTAACTATAAATACTTCCGGCCCTTGACCTTGAAATGCTGGCTGCCAGTCTGAACCGTCACAATATTCCATCCGGTTGCTGCTATTGTTATATCTCATAATCCCCTTGACAGAACAAGTAGTATCAGTATCTAACCCTGATGCGCCAACTTTTATTCCGCCTGCAACATCCAGCGTTGCCTGCGGCTCCCTCGTTCCAATGCCCACACTGCCGGAAACAGTCAAACTTCCGGGAAGAATATTTCCAAAACTGTCTACTGCCATATCATTACTATCTGTCTTTCCATCAATATTAAAATCGCCGATGGCTTGTCTGGTAAAGACAGAGAGTTCATTATATGAGCCATAAGGCGAAGGGTAATAGGTGACGATAGTGATAGAGTCAGAGTCTTGGGCAAAACCACTGATTACACTGATTAAAACACAGATTACACTGATGAAAACAAATCTTGATTTTTTAAACATCAGGCACCTCCGTTTTTAAATATATTTTCATTCAGATACTATTTTATTATAATCCTCAAAAAAACTCTCGTCAAGGTAAATCTGCGGAGGTATAATATGGGGTATGAAAATCAATTTAGCCAAATCTGCGGGTTTCTGTTTTGGGGTAAAGCGGGCCTTGGATATTGCCTTTAAAACCATAGGCTCAGGCACCCCGGTCTATATGTTGGGCGACATTGTGCATAATGAAGGGGTGGTCAGAGAAATAGAAAAACGCGGAATTAAAAAAATCGAGAGGCTCGGGGATGGCAAAAATAAAACCCTTTTAATCCGCGCGCACGGAGCGCCGATAAAAATATTTCAGGCGGCGCGTAAACACGGCTACAGAATCGTTGACGCTACCTGCCCGATGGTCAAAGAAATCCACAAAATCGCCAAGGATATGGAAGAAAAAGGTTACCGGATTATTGTGATTGGCGACAAGAAACACGATGAAGTCTACGGTATCACCGGACAACTTAAGCGCAAGGCAATAGTAATAGACAGCCCGCAGCGCATCCCTTTTAAAAAAATCCGCAAGATGAAAAAGGCTGCGGTGGTCGTGCAATCAACCCAGAACTTAGAAAAGACAACAAAGATAGTGGGCTTGCTTAAACTTAAGGTTAAAGAACTTAAATTTTTTAATACTATCTGCCGGCCGACCAGGACAAAGCAGGCGGAGATAAGAATTATGCCGCAAAAAAATGAGGCAATGATTATTATCGGTTCAAAAACCAGCGCTAATACCAAAAGATTATACGAAATATCCCGGGCGTTGAACAAAAACAGCTATTGGATTCAATCCAGTAAAGATATAAAAAAAGATTGGTTTAAAGGGCTAAATTCGGTAGGAGTAACTGCGGGGGCTTCCACGCCTGAATACACGATGAAAGAAGTAATTGCCGCTATTTCTTATTTATAATAATCAATGCCGCGCAACACAAACTGCGCATCCACGCGTTTAGGAGAGAAAAACCGGCGGGAAAAAGCCTTAGCCTTTTCGCTGTCAAATTCATTGCAGCAGTAAATATCAATACTGATATAGTTCTTAGGGCTTAAGGTATGAATAACTACGGAACTGTCCACCAGCGGCGCCCATCCGGAAAGCCCGGCCTTATCCGGGAAACGTTTCCCGTCGGTAAAGAAAATATTCGGAGGCGCCTGTTTCTCCATACCCAGATATTCTACTATCTCATCTAAAAATTTATAGCAAAGAGACAGGTCATCGCAGACACCGCTCTTACAGTCATAAAGGTCGAGTAAAAGCTCGTATCCGAAAGGAGCCTTTTTTTGGGTCAACTCTTCTATCTTCTGTTTAACTGCGCCTGGCGTATCGCATACCTGGATATTCTTCATACTTATAATTATACACGAAATTT
>CAYHAI010000143.1:0-5915 GCA_964354585.1 uncultured Planctomycetales bacterium | reverse complement strand
TACTGAAACCGAAAGATTATCATCTAAAAAAATCGGGGACAAGCCACAACACCCGCTAAGGGGGCGCTTTTATCAAATGGAAATATTTGAGGCGGCCGCCTGCATCCCCAGTTATTTTAGGGATGATTTGCTGGGCGTGTTGTTATTGGGCCATAAAAATAATGGCAGAAAATTTAGGCGTGATGAATTAGACTTTTTTGTTGCCCTGGCCTCGGATGTGGCGATGGCAATACATAATGCCCGCCTCTTTAAACAACTTCAGGATGAATTAGAAAAAAAACAAAAACTTTTTATTAATACGACCGTTGCCTTGGCAGCGGCAATTGAAGCCAAGGACCACTATACCCACGGCCATACAGAACGCGTAACCAATATCTCAATGAAAATCGCCAGAAAGCTAATGAAAAAAAATTCCAAACTCAATAATAAATTTTTGGAAGACCTTCACATTGCCGCACTTCTGCATGACATCGGTAAAATTGGCATTCCGGAAAGCATCCTGAACAAGGAAGACCATTTAGATAAAGAGGAGTGGGAAAAAATGCGGATGCATCCTTTAATAGGAGTTACTATATTGCAGCCCATAAAGGAATTGGAAAACATAATCTTGGGAGTTAAATACCACCACGAGAGATTTGATGGCCAGGGCTATCCCGAAGGGTTAAGCGGCAACCATATACCCTTAATTGCTGCAATCATTGCGGTGGCAGACAGTTTTGATGCCATGACCAGCGCTAGGCCTTATCGCAAGGCAAAACCTAAAAAGATGGCAATTACAGAAATTAAACGTCTTTCCGGCCAACAATTTTATCCTCGGGTTGCCTCTGCATTTCTTCAACTATATCGGGAAGGTAAAGTTTAACCCCTATGCCCTCTAAGCGCATAATCCTAATGTACATATCGGAAGTCTCAGGCCACCACAGCGCTACTGTAGCCATTGAAGAAGCGCTCAAGATATTACAACCCGATGTAGAAACCTTAAATATCAATGCCTTTAATTACACTAATCCTATTTCTGAGAAAATTATTAATCGCCTTTATATGGGCGTAATCAAAAGAACGCCGCGAATTTGGGATTATCTTTATGACAACCCTGCGGTAGTAAAGAAAATAGAAAAGATTAAAGATGCCATTCATAAATTTAACTCTCCAAAACTAAAGATACTTTTTGATAAATTTAGGCCAGATGCTGTTGTCTGCACACAGGCGTTTCCCTGTGGAATGGTAGCGGATTTTAAAAAGACCTTTAATTCAAATATTCCTTTAATCGCGGTGCTTACGTATTATATACCGCATTCCTATTGGGTTTACGATACCGTAAATTATTATATTAGTCCTTGCGATGAAGTGACGGCGCGCTTGATAAAAAAGGGGGTAGCATCCAGTAAAATAAAAACCTTAGGGATCCCTTTTGACCCTAAGTTTAACCAAGATATCCCCAAAAGGGAAGTGATGCAGAGGCTTAATTTAAAACCAAATCTGCCCACTATATTAATTATGGGCGGAGGCCAAGGCCTAGGGCCGATAAAGACAATTGTTAGGTCTTTGGAAAAACTAAATTTAGAACTCCAGGAAATAATCGTGGCCGGCACCAATACAAAGCTTTATAAATCTTTAAAGAGGAAAATAAAAAAATATAAAAAGAAAATTCTAATCTTTGGCTATGTTGATAATATTAACGAATTAATGAGTATCTCGGATGTTATCATCACCAAGCCCGGCGGCATAACTATTGCCGAGGCATTAGCGAAAAAGTTACCCATGGTTATTATCAGGCCTATACCCGGGCAGGAAACAAACAACACTCATTATTTAACTAAAAAGGGAACAGCGATAAATATAGGTAGGCCAAAGGATATAAATCTTATAATGGATGAATTATTCAGAGAGCCGGCCAAATTAAATCATCTGCGCGAATGTGCTGGCCGTATCAGTAAACCCAATGCCAGCTTAGATATCGCTAATCTGCTATTAGATTTATAACTGTGTTTAACTATATCCTTTACAGAATCGGCCAATTTATTGCCTTAGTTTTACCATTAAAAATAACTTATCAGGTAGCCATATTTGTTTCTGACTTACATTATATATTTGCCGATATTGACCGTCGGCAAGTATTAGAAAATCTAAAGGCGATATTTCCGGATAAATCAGGTAGGGAAATCCGCAGGATAAGAATATGGATGGCCAGAAACTTTGCCAAATACCTGGTAGATTTCTTTCGCTTCGTAAAATTAGATAAAGAATATATCGCAAGTAATATTAAAATAGAGAATATCCGTTATCTTGACGAGGCGCTTTCTAAGGGCAGAGGCGTAATTGCCTTAAGCGCCCATTTAGGCAATTGGGAATTAGGCGGAGTAGTAATCCCGCTTTTAGGATACCCTCTCTGGGCAGTTGTCCTTCCGCACAAAGACAGGAGAGTGAATAACTTTTTTAATTTCCAAAGAGAAAGCAAGGGGTTAAAAGTTATACCCTTGGGAAAGGCAGTAAGGCAATGTTTAAATATCCTAAAAGAAAATAAGATTGTGGCTTTGATGGGCGATAGGGATTTTACCAAAAAGGGGGTAGTTTTGGATTTCTTTGGCAGGCCTACATTTTTACCAGAGGGACCGGCGGCCTTCTCTTTAAAAACAGGCGCGCTAATTGTGCCGGTATTTATGCTGAGAAACAAAGATGACACCTTTACTTTAAGGATAGAGAAGCCGCTTGAATTTACCCCTACGAACAATAGAAATAATGATCTGACGGAATTAATCCTGCGCTATAAAACTATTATCGAAGACTATATCCGAAAATATCCTGATCAGTGGTATATGTTTAGAAAATTCTGGATAGAATGAACCCCGCACCTTCTTTGTATTCATCGGTATTTAAAATGCATTACGGTTATTTCTTAAAGAGTAAAGACTGGTTAAAACTTAGGATCAAAAAAGGTTTAAATATGAGAACATTTTTGAATAAAGGAGAAGGTGCGGGGTGAAGACTTGTGTAATTATACCGACTTACAACGAAGCTAAGATAATCGGAAAACTAATCAGGCAAATACGCAGTCAAGACTTAAGCGTAATTGTTATTGATGACGGCTCGCAAGATAATACGCGCCAGATTGCCCAAGACAGCGGCGCTACTGTTTTAAGAAACGAGATTAACGAAGGCAAAGGCGTTTCTTTAGTTAAAGGTTTTCATTATGCCCTCAACAATGATTTCGACGCAGTAATTACGATGGATGGCGATGGCCAGCACGAGGTCTCTGACTTGCCTTATTTTATGCGCTTAGCCAAATATTCAAATAGCGGAATTCTTATTGGCAACCGGATGTCTAAGCCAAAAAGTATGCCTTATCTTCGTCTTATGACTAATAAATTTATGTCCTGGCTAATCTCTAAAATCGTAAAACAAGAAATTCCTGATACGCAATGCGGCTTTCGATTGATTAAAAAAGAGATATTACAAAAGTTAGAGCTTAGGACCCGTAAATATGAGATTGAATCAGAAGTCTTGATTAAGGTCTCGCGTTTAGGGTTTAAGATTGAATCCATACCTATTAAGACTATATATAAGGGAGAAAAAAGCCAGATTAATCCTTTTATGGATACCTTAAGATTCATTAAGTTTATTATGAAGGAATTATGGGCTACAAACCACCAATCGCACCGCGTAGGTGCGTAAAGGTTATATGGACTATGTAATCCTAAGAAAAAGAATGGTAGAGGAGCAACTTATATCCCGTGGGATTAAAAACCAGAGGGTGCTGGAGGCATTTTATAAGATAGAGCGGCATAAATTTGTTCCTCAGGAACTAAGAAACAGCGCTTACGCAGATTTTCCTGTGCCTATCGGAGAGGGACAAACCATATCCCAACCCTATATTGTGGCTTTGATGACGCAATGCCTCGAACTCACTGGAGGAGAGAAGGTTTTAGAGATTGGCACAGGCTCAGGTTATCAAGCAGCGATATTGGCGGAATTGGCCAAAGAGGTTTATAGCGTAGAAAGATTTGAAAATCTAGCGAAAAAGGCGCAAGACATATTTGCTGAATTGGGGTATAGCAATATTAAAATAAAGACTGGAGACGGAAGCTTGGGTTGGCAAGAAGAGTCACCTTTCGATAGAATTATTATTACCGCCGCTAGCCCGCGCATACCTTTGCCTTTAACTGAGCAATTAAAAGAAAATGGTAAACTTATTTTGCCTCTGGGCGAAAGTTTTAGTCAGGTTTTAACGGTCATAGAAAAGAAACAAGGTAAAATTGAATCTACGCCAGTTTGTGGCTGTGTCTTTGTGCCTTTAGTCGGCAAATACGGCTACCCCAAATAGGGACGTTTCTAAACTCAATCGAGGACCGTTTCTGAATTCAATCGAAGAAGTGTCCCCAGAGCGGGACACTTCTTGTTTTGGTTTGAGAAGCGTCCCTAAAAAAAGATGCTGGATATAATAATAAATTGGTTAAAAGATATGCCTAAAGAATATGTCGTGATGATTACAGGGGCCTTGCCCATTTCAGAATTAAGAGGGGCTATACCCTTGGCGCTTTATTATGGGATGTCTCTTGGTAAGGCATTCTGGTTATCGGTCTTGGGTAACATTAGTTTTGTGGCGCCAGCACTAATTCTATTTGAACCAATTTCCAGCAGATTAAGAAAATTTAGAATCTGGTCGCGTTTCTTTGATTGGTTATTTGAACGGACCAAAAAGAATGCCGATACGATACAAAAATATGAAGCCCTGGGTTTAGCTATATTCGTCGCCATACCGCTTCCTATGACCGGCGCCTGGAGTGGCGTAGTAGCCGCGTCTTTATTTAAAATTAGATTTAGATACGCATTTATGGCAATTGTAGCCGGTGTAATTGGCGCAGGACTAATCGTCTCAGTTCTTTGCGCCCTAGGCATAATGAGCTGGAAGGCGGTGATACATTGATACAGGTATATACCGGTAATGGCAAAGGAAAAACTACGGCTGCTTTAGGCCTGGCGCTAAGGGCAGCGGGCGCAAATTTAAAAGTATATATCGGCCAGTTTGTAAAAGGAAAAAATTATAGCGAATTAAACCCCCTCAAGAAGATTAAAAATATAAAAATTGAACAATTGGGAAGAAATTGTTTTATTAGAAAAACACCGGCTAAAGAAGATATAGAATTAGCAAAAAAAGGATTTGAAAAAGTAAAGAAAATTATTTCTAAAAGAACTTATAATCTGATAGTTTTGGACGAAGTTAATATTGCTTTAAAACTTAAACTTTTGTCTTTAAAAGATGTCCTAAAACTTATCAAGGAAATGCCCAAAAAAACAGAATTAGTCCTCACTGGCCGTTACGCGCATCCTAAAATTTTAAAACTCGCAGATTTAGTCAGCGATATAAAAGAAGTAAAACATTATTTTAAAAAGGGCATAAAAGCAAGAAGGGGAATTGAATTTTAAAAAATAATTATTGACAATCAGTGTTAGAAGTAGTATTAAAGTAAATATAAATATAGGCTAAGGGAAATCCGTAGGCCAGAAGGCCATGGTTTGGTTCCAATAACCAAAACCATAGAAGCGGATGCGGTCCCGCCGCTGTAAAGGCGAACGAAAGCTACGAAAATGCCACTATCCAATACCCGGTTTATGGGGTGAGGGATGGGAAGGCGTAGCAAGTAGGATGATGCCCAAGCCAGAAGACCTGCCTATATAATGAACCTCGCGGAAGGGCCATAGGTAACATTAGGGTGCAACCCGCCAATATTTGTGGCGGGTTTTTTAATGAGCAGGCGACTTATGGAACGCAAGTGACATAAGTCGTAGGCGAAGCCGTCTGCGAATTAATCCCGCACCCAGATACATAGTAGCTTCTCTACGAAGTAACTGGGTGCGGGATAAGTTCGTGCATACAATTTATGTTCACTATCGTTCCATAAATTGTGCACTCACTT
>CAYHAI010000142.1:0-5353 GCA_964354585.1 uncultured Planctomycetales bacterium | reverse complement strand
TGATACGGGGGGGTTTCGGGCCGGTCAACCCGGCCCGAAACTATCCCCCTCAGATACGCTCCGCAGCGTAGAACTATGACCTGTTACAGCCGGTCGGCAATGTAAGCCTTCCAGTCGTCGTCGGTCGGATCAATGAGCAGCGGGAACTGCGTCTTCCACTCGGCCCGCAGTTCAGCGGCCTCGGCGTCAAGTGCCTCCCGCTCATCGTAACCCAGCAGCTTGTTTGCCTTGTCTGCCAGACTCTCATTGATCTCAATTTCCAGAGCCTCGCGGAGGTTCCGGTCGAGATACCGGGCGGCGAGTGCCATCCGATAGTTCTCAATGATGGCGTCGCGCTCGGCCTCAAGGAGTGCCTTCTCGACTGCGTAAGCCCCCCGATTCTCGGCAGGCTTGTACCGCTTTGCAGCCGTGGGGCTGAAGATGAAGATGTCGAGCTTGTCGCCACCGAGAGCAATGATCGACCCCCGCAGATCGTCAATCTTGCTACGCTCCCAGTAGGAAGGCCGCGTTGCCTCAACCCAGTAGTAATCCTCGGGCAGAGTCTCAACCTTGTTGTTCCACGACCGATGACTGGTGGTCGTGACACCGCTGACCTTGCCGGTGACCCGCGGGCCACTGTCAGGCTTACCGGGATCGGGGATGTTGCCGATCCAGACGAACTGGTCGCGGGTGAGACCCCAGAGCCGCACCATACGCTCAACGATGCGCCGGTCAGGATCGGTCAACAGGTAGACGTTATCCTGCCCGTGCTCCTCACAGAAGTTGCGGTACCGGAGACCAGACCGAACAACCTTGTCAGTGCTCCGCTTGACAACGAACCTCATTTGCTGAATGCGGTGGAACTGAGCGGAACGAAGCGTGACAAGCTCACGCTTGTTCCCGGCCTTTACCCTCGGAAGCAACTCGTCATTCCTGAACTTATCGTTCTCCAGATAGAGCCAATTGTTCAGCACGACGCCCCGGTATGTGACCTTACCAGAGTAGTAATCGGCCACCCCATTGGTCACATAGTCACGAACGGCATCGACCCTAGTGGCATGATGAGCGAACCGCTCATTGATCTCATTCGCCATCTCAGCGACGGCGAGTTCGACACCGGCCTGAACGTTGGCGCGGGTTGCCTCGTCAAGCTCAAGAGCCTCACGGGAGGTGGTGACACCGACGGTGCCGATAGGCACGTCGAGTACCAACTTGAAATTGTAGTTCAGAGCATCCCGTGCCGCACCGACCAGATCGTAGTCGTTGACAGGGTACAGAACGCAACCCTGCCGAACCTCAACCGACGGGTAGCCGTCATGGGCGCAGACCATGGCCGACCCGTCACCGATGACGTGAACGGGGTTCATGCCCTCAAGCTCAATCCCGTTGGTCGTGGGGAGCACGTCGAATGCCCGCAGCACATCCTTGCCCTCAGAGAGCACCCGGTGAAAGTCGTTCTCCTTGATCGGAACAGCGACCTCAATGCCAGCAGGCTTATCGGTGACCATCGTACCCAGCAGGGTGATCGTCGGCGTGCCCTCGGCGTCAAGGGAGACAAGGTAGGTACGCTGCTCGTTATCCAGAACAGCGGTGACCTCGAACGTGTCAGCGTAGGCAAGGGGAGACTTGCTACCCAGACCGAACGCACCGACGACATCGTTGCTCTGATCCTTGGTCGACTCAAAGAGCGTACCGAAGATGTTGAACACGGCGTCGTGATCCATGCTGACCCCGTAGTCGCGCACCCGGAAGTAGGGGTCGAACACGTCGGGGAAGCTGACATGGAAGGGAGCCTCGGGCTTGCCAGCCTGAGTGTGGGAATCCCATGCGTTGGTCGTGATCTCGCGGCAGAAGGCGCGGATCTTGTTCTCATAGATGCCCTTGACGAAAGCGCGGAACGCCTTGCCGTTGGCAGCGATACCAACCTTGTGAGTCTCAAGATCGCCAAGGTGGTTGTCGACGGTACGCCCTGTGTCATGCAGCTTCATTTTGTTTCCTTTACGTTGCGGAGTTGATTACCTGATGAGATCATTGTAGCTCATGTAAGCTAGAATGTCAAGTGGGATCTCAAACTTTCTTGCGGGGCCACTCCCCCTCGCACAAGAGAACAGTACCACCGATCCCACCCGATGTCAACTAGGTGACCTTGCCCACTTGCGCCGGTCCAAACCACCCCGAAACGATCTTCTCGGGGTGGTTTCGTGGCTGTCAAGGGTTTCCTCGGAATCTTGAGATTCGTAGCGGGGTGTGGTATGATGCTCCTAGCAGATCGGGCACGGCCCGTCAACCCCCAAATCAAGGATTTCGCATACCGGACATCTGATTCCGGTATCCCATTTCCTGAATCCGAATTCCTGAATGGACTCTCAGGAATTGGACGGCATCGAACAGGTGTTCGGTTTGGACCTCGGTAGAGGACAGACTGGACTACTATACGCGATTTCTAGTTAGTCCGGACTTCCTGCGGCGTCTATATGCAATTTGAAGTTCGTCCGGACCCGCGGCCTCCGTCGACCCCACCGAGAAATTTACTGTCTTACAGTCCACACGCGTTGGGGGATTTCAACAGGGGGACACAACATTATGGGGTTTCGTTTTGGACTGACTCTTCGAAACGTGCAGCCCGTGCCATCTTCACCCATTCCTTCATGAAGTCGGGGAGCCGCTCCTTGCCTTTCACTTCGAGCTTTGAGAGGAAGTCTCGCAGCTTGATGCAGGCAACCTCTAGGTCTCGTGCGGTTTCGCTTAGAGCGATGATCTCCGGGTATTCAAGTTGCAGCATGGCGTGAACGTCGTACCTCTTCGCTCCACGCTTTGTCTTCCAGCGTTCAACAGCGGCAAGGATGGCTGCGATGGAGCGCTCATATTCGAACACCAACTCATCCAGACGATCTTCCCTGTTGGCTGGTACAATGTAATGCTCCCGAAGGTGGTTGATCTCGTTCTCCAGAAGGGAACGCTCGGGTAGAAGATACTTGGGGAGGTTACGGTTGTCGTCAAGTTCCTCCTTGAGGATTTTCCCTTCCTCCAGATCCAACCAGTGGATGCTGCCTACCTCTTCATCTTGTGTCATTGGTTACTTTCCGTTACAGTCGAGCGTTTAGATGTCTTTAGATATCAACTTGTAGCAATCTTGGAAGTCCGTAGGTCCACAAGTCCATAGGTCCAGAGGTCCATGAGTCCAAGAGTCCACAAGTCCGGAGGGTCCAGAACCTAGGCGGTTCTTACACCACAGGTTTGACATACCTTAATCCCTGTTGGGAGCTTTGTCAAGTTGCAAGCAGCGTTCTTCGGGCAATCAGGGAACGGCATCGTCTTCTTGTTCTGCGCCGGGAGGGCTGGGCCTCGGCCACCAGCAGACTCCAACGGCTTACGGTCACCCGTGTACTTGGCTACAAGTTCGGTGACGCCTCGCCTGATGAAATCGGAGCGGGTCATGCCCGCTGCCTTTGCTGCGGCATCCAACTTCGGTACGTCTTCCTCGCGTAGTCGGAAGTTCATCATGTGCGTTCTGCTCATGACACAAGTATACGTCTTACGGCTACGATTCAAAATGGTAACATGTCTATATGGACCGCAAAGTGACGAACTGTGTTGACTGCAACAAGCCAGTCGACCCCAAGGCAATCGGCAACTACATTGAGATGTACGGCTGGTCGAAGTACCGTGGCACCACCGGCGGGTCAAACAACCTGCACTTCAAGAAGGTCACCGGCAAGATCATGTGTGCCGAGTGTGGCCGTGCCCGCATTGATGGCACCAAGGGTCAAGACAGTCTCTTCGGATGAAGCGGGAAGGTGTAAGATACGTTCATGGAAGTCCCTGAGATCGACGCAATCGAATTTGACCGCACGATGAGGTCATATATCACCGCAATGCTTCTCGAAGACCATGATGAACAGCTTGCCATCTTGGATAAGCTGGATCGCTTGAAGTCTCATCCATTGTTCACGGTGTTCATGATGATGACGTTCCAGTCGATGACCGGCTTCCTTCTCGCTACCTTAGCTGATTCTTCGGATCTTGATGAGGTGTTCGAATTTTGGACACAGGTTTCAGGTGAAATTGAGATGAACGAGATCCTCGGTGATCATGGATGATCTAGATGTGAGGGCTTACGCTATGGTGGCCCTCCTCCTTGAGGCTTACCATGACAGTGTTGATGTCACAGACTCCATGACGTACGTGCTTCGCGATATTGAACTCAATGAAGATGCCCGCAAACTGATTCTGTCTCTCACTTCGATCTCCGTGACCGCTGTCGTACTGTTGGCAAGGCTCACAGGCAGGGATCCACAGACCCTGTGGACTGAAATCATGGCGCAGGAAACGTAGGAACGTCTAGTACACTTACTGCATGGATCCTGTTCTCAGACTGTTGACCGAAAAGGCGCAGATTCTGACGAGCGGAGACACAGTAATCGCTGAGAAGGCATATTGGGATGTCACATCTTCCATCGCCGGTCTAGAAGATCACCTAGCAAAGGAGCTTCTCTTCCAATCCATCCTCGCCTCCACAGCCCTTCTAAGCGCTTTGAGTAGACATGTGGGGCGAGACCCCATCCAGATCCTCGACGGCCTCCAGATCGGCACAGGAGACGACACAGAGCAACCTGATGACACCAACGCTTAAAGACCTCATCGAAAACCTTGCCCAACTCCAGAAGTCCGGTACACCAGAAAGCAGGCTCGACGTAAAGATCGCCCGCATGACCGAACAAGAAGTAAGGCAGACACTACGAGAAGCAATCACCACACTCAACGCCCTCACCAGCGCCCTATCAGTCATCAACAAAGTCGACCAACTCTACCTAATCGACAAACTAGAGGAGATAGCAGCAGAAACCAACGGAACAACCTAGAAAAAAAGGGCCTTCTTCTTCAAAAGCGCATTTTGGAAAACGTTACAAACAAAGGCCAAAGTGTCACTCTCTCACCCTATGGGTAAACGTAGCAGAGGATGATACAATATAGGAAACTAAACAAACAGAAAGGGGAACCACCCACAAACCAAAAACCGACTTACAAAACCTAGCTATCACACAGAGAACGCCCAATTCCTAGGGTTTCTCGTCTTACGTAGTGTTGGTCTTACGTTGTTGGTTTGGTTGGGGTGGAGTGTTATGCGTGTTCCTTTGGAGTTCTCTATTGATTATGACCGGTATGACTATGACGAGTCTGGTGACTTGTATGCCGTTGTGATGTTGGGGTCTGATCGTGTACTTCGTGTGCATGTTGGCGATACCTTTGATCGGCCTTCCCTCTCTGATGTTTCTCGTATTGTGGAGAGGGAGTTTGCGGCGGTGTTGCGTAGTGTCTTTGATGATGCTTTGAAGCGTTCCCTTCCTTTCGTGGATGAAGCGTGATGGGTCTT
>CAYHAI010000141.1:0-3327 GCA_964354585.1 uncultured Planctomycetales bacterium | reverse complement strand
CGCCTGTGCCTCCGGGGGCAACAGTGCCCAATGTATTCCAGCCAGTGCCATTATGGTATTCTATCAGGACATCCTGGGTATAGTTACCGGTTGGAGTCCAGTTTATGTATTGGGGTGAATTTACAGTCCAGTTGCCGCTTGAGGCATTGGGATAGTTTACAAGGATACTTCCTTTTATGGTAAATGGATTATCAGAGGTGTCATTCACAGCTGGATTGTCGTAGTCTTTTACCATCATAGAGAGGTTATAACCTATGGCATTAGGAACAGTCCATTCATAGGTTTTATTTGTAGCAGTGACGTTGGCTATAATCTTATCATAAGTTCCGCTAATACCTGTGGTGGAATAACGAAGCTGAGCTGTAGGTATGCCGCCATATACATTCCAGGTTATGTTATAGCTTGAGGCACCCGTGTAATCTAATGCAATACCTGTGGCAGACGGTGTTAAAAGGTCAAATGCGCCTGTTACTGAGAAGTTGCCGCTTGATAAATTATAACATCCTGAGTCATCATTGTCGGTAATTCGGATTTTGCCTAAGTTATTTGTAACATTGGTGGTGTTAGGGTCAAGCGGCCAGTTATAGGTAAGGTTTGAGGCTGTCTCGCTTCCGGAGATAGTAGTCCATGTGTTTCCGCTATCGCGAGAGTATTCAATCTTTACAGTTGAGATACCGCCTACTTTAGTCCAGTTGACATAGTAAAACTGATTTACGGTCTTTGACATGCCGTTAGTTGGGCTTGTTACGTTTATGATGCCCCTAATTCTAAATGATGAGTTACTCATATTAGAGCCATTGGCATTATTGGAGTCTGTTACCTTGACATAAGCATTGCTTCCTAAGACCGTGCCGTTTACATTAGCCCATGTGTATGAGCCATCATTTGCCGCGGTCTCAGTGGGATTGGATTCATTTATCAGGTTAGTCCAGGGTCCTGCTGCGCCTGCTGTGGAGTATTCAAGTATGACATTGGCTACGCCTAGTGAGGAGGTGTTATTCCAGGTAACATCATAATTAGTCCCTGCCCTTACCACATCTCCGTCTTCAGGGGTGGTGATATTGAACTTGGCCACCATATCTATCTCAGGCGAGCTTGAGTAAGTTACAGTTGGGTTGGTTGAGTCTGATAGCTTTATAGAGAAGTTGTTCGATACCGCGAGCGTATCTGGTATATCCCAGGAATAAGTGCCGTTTGAGGCATTCTGCAGATTATCTGTTACGTTATACCAGCTGCCTCCTGTAGTATTGGCGTATTGGATATGGATGACATTTCCTAATGCTGACTGGTCCCAGCTTATGGAGTTACCGCTTGTTCCTACCTTCCAGAAGGAGAGATTTGCATCCGGATAGGTTATGACTAATCTACCTACAACATTAAATAAGGCAGAGTCATTGGTTACGTTCTGGGTAGAGTTATCTCTTACCCTTATCTGGCGGTTGGTGCGTTTAAATTCAGGAAAGACTGGCCAGGTATAAGTTCCATTACCTACTGCGCCTACTGATGTAGTGGTAATATACTGCCATTCGCTTGTATTATTATAAAGCAGTACATCTACATTGGTTATCTTCGTTCCTGTATAGGTCCAGTTACAAGTGGCATTAGATGAGCCGGCAAAGAGATTGCCTCCTACTTGTGGCTTTGTCACGTTTATCACAGGCAGTATGGTGAATGCTACATCAGATGTGTCATTTATATCAGACATGCCGGTCTTATTATGTATAATTTTAACTAAGCAGGAGGATTCGTTCTTTCTGTCAGGGATAGGGTTCCAGTTGTAGGCGTTATCGCCTGCGGTTGCAGTATAGTTACGTTCTATGTCATACCAGGTAGCGCCGCTATCTACAGAGTAGATTATGTCAAGAGGCGATACTGTGCCATTAGAAGTCCAGTTGATGTATTTGGTGGTGTCATTTACGTAGAGTGTTACTGCAGTATTTGGCACTGTAACATTAACTGTGCCTCTTATTCTAAAGGTAGTATTGGATTCATCATTTACATTTATTGAAGAGTTGGTTTCATTGGTGGATACCCTTACTTTAGCAGAAGCGGTGATGGCATCAGGCACACTAGCAGGCAATGCGAATGACTGCGGCACTGTTGTATTTCCTGCAGGAGCATTTCCTAATGTATTCCAGGCGCTTCCGTTGTAATATTCTATGATGACATTAGTGGGGTAGGTTCCAGTAGATGTCCAGTTTACATAGTCTGGCCAGTTTACCGTCCAGTTCTCGCCTCCGTTAGGATAGGTAACTAAAATACTTCCTTTTATTCCGAAGGTTCCGTTTGAGGTATCATTTACTGTTGAATCATCCTGGTCAGCTATCTTGACTTTAAGGTTTCCTCCTATTTCATTAGGTATGGTCCAGTTATAGGTTAGATTGGAGGCAATGACATTGGTGATTGCGTTCCAGCTTGTGCCATTATTGGTTGAGTAGTAGAGGGTAACATTCTTCATGGTGCCTTGCTTGGTCCAGTTGATATAGGTCTTGGCTGTTCCATCATAGGTTAGGGCTTCTCCTCCGTCAGGTAAGACTACTTCAAGTGAGCCTTTTATGTAGAAGTTGCCGGCTGATATATTAGAGGTATTAGCATTATCTACATCAGTGAGCTTAATCTTACCTATGACTGTGGTGTTTTCAGTTGTATTTATGTTCCATGTCCAACTCTGTGGAGAGCCGGTTACATTTACGCTTGAGGCAAGGGTCTTCCAGCTACTTCCTGCGTCATAGGAGTATTCTATTTTTACCTTGGTTATATTGCCGACTGTGGTCCAGTTTATAGGAAGCGTGCTTCCTACAGTGCCGACTGCTGTATCATTAGGATAGGTTACGGTAAGGTTACCTCTTAATTCAAAGACATTCTGACTATCATTTAAGGCATTGTAGTTATCACTTTGTAAGACACGAACTTTCATCTGCTTGGAAAGAACACTTCCATTTATATTGCTCCAGGTGAAAGCGCCGTCATTGGCAGTTACGTTTGCGCCCGGTATGTCAGACCAGTTGCCTCCTGCGTCTGTTGAGTAGCGCAATATTACATTGGCGCTCTTATTTGCCACGCTCGTTGGCAGGTAGTTCCACGCAATATCATAGTCATCTCCTGCGACTAAGTAATCTGTAGTATTCTCAGGAGAAGTAATGTCAAAGACACTCATTATGGCGCTTGCTGCATTTGATGTATCATTGGTGGCATTGGGATTGGCGACGTCTTCTACCTTGACATAGAAGTTATTGGTAACTTTTGTGTCATTGGAGATATTCCACTGCAACTGGGTTGTGCCGGTGGTGTTATAGTTGGTGGCTATGCTATTCCAGCTACTTCCTG